>NZ_JBEZBW010000002.1:0-315897 GCF_040647305.1 Saccharothrix sp. NPDC042600
AAATTTTCGGCTGCACCCGACCAAAAGTGTGGTAGCCCTTCGGGCAGGCCATACGGGGAGGACGGAAAAGCCCAAAAGCAGGGCGCTGCGCGCCCCAAAAGCAGGGGCGCTGCGCGCCCCAAGACCACAGCGCCGGCTAGGTTCGCCTTGGGCCGAGGGTGCGGGCCAGCCAGGTGCTGCCGATGGTCAGGGCCAGGGCGCACACGGCGGAGATGGTGAGGGCGGTGGGGATTCCGCTGTCGTGGCCGAGTGCGCCGAGGATGTTGCCGATCGGTGGGACCTGGCCGAACAGGAAGGCGGCGAACACGAGGGCCACCGCGAGCAGTACCGACCAACCGTGCTGCGTCACCACCGGGCGCGTGCACAGCACGCCCACGCCCACCCCGGTCAGCCCGCACACCAGCAGCGCCGCGAACCCGACCAGCACCGCCGACCACGGGTACGGCCGCGGCTGGGTCAGCAACGGCACCACGGTCGCCAGGAGTGCCACGAACAGCGCGGCCAACCCCGACAGCACCGCCACCGCCGCGTGCACCCGCCACCACCCGGCCGTCGCCACGGTGACCGTCCGCCGCACCGGGTCCTCGGCCGTCGCGATCACGATGGTCAGCCACACCGCCACCGGGTAGACGAACACGCACGTCCCCGCGTAGGCCGACAACGGCGGGCCGGCGTCGGAGGAGTTCAGCATCGCCAGCACCGCCCCGAACAGCAGCAACGGCGGCAGCCAGCGTTGTGTGCGCAGCACGTCGGCCAGCAGGTACCGCACCAGCGCCGTCATGACCGCACGCCCCGCACCGAGCACCCCAGTTCCAACACGGCCGCCAGCACCCGGTCGCTGTGCGCGGCGGCGACCTCCACGCGGGCGCCCGTGCCGACCGCCGCCGCCGAGAGCACCCCCTCCAGCGCGCTGACCTCGGACAACAGCTCCCCCACCCGGGCCAGTTCGATCACCACCCCGGTCGCGGTGGCGGCCAGTGGCAGGACGCGCGCGCCGGGGAGGTCGTGGCCGTGGTGGTCGGTGACCAGCACCGACGCCGGGGTGGAAGCCAGGAAGGAACGCAGGGTGGACGCGGCGGCGACGTCCAGACCCGACCACGGCTCGTCCAGGACCAGCAGGTCGCGCGCCGTCAACGCCTGGACCAGCGCGATCTTCTGCGTGTTGCCCTTGGACAGGGTGGCCATCGGCGCGTCCGGGTCGCCCACGAAGCCCAGCGCCTCGACCAGGTCCCACCGCACCGGCACGCCGCGCACGGCCGCCTGGTGCCGCAGGTAGTCGCGGGCGCTCAACCGCACGCCGGACGGGAACCGCTCGGGCAGCCACCCCACCGACCGGGGTCGGGACACCGTGCCGACCGACGGCCTGCTCAGGCCGGCGGCGATGCGCAGCAGGGTGGACTTGCCCGAGCCGTTGCCACCGGTGACCACCACCGCCTCGCCGGGCTCCACGGACAGCGACACGTCCCGCAGCACCCACGGACCCCGGCCGTACCGCTTCCCGATTCGATCAAGACGGACCACGGGTGTGATGATGCTCCGATCTACGTGGGGCCGGCTTGAAGCCGAATACAGGACACGCGTACTGTTTAGGTCGAGAGCGCGCCGCACTCCCGGGTGCGGAAGACTCACCAGAAGTTCCCAAACCGACTTTGCGCGTCACCAGATGGAGTTTCACGTGACTGCACCAGCGAGCAAGGACAGCTTCGGCGCCCGCGGCACGCTCACCGTGGGGGACGCCTCGTACGAGGTGTTCCGGCTGAGCGCGGTCGAGGGCGCCGAGCGTCTGCCGTACAGCTTGAAGATCCTGCTGGAGAACCTGCTGCGCACCGAGGACGGCGCGAACATCACCGCCGACCACGTGCGCGCCCTGGGTTCCTGGGACCCGTCCGCCGAGCCGGACACGGAGATCCAGTTCACCCCCGCCCGCGTGGTGATGCAGGACTTCACCGGCGTGCCCTGCGTGGTGGACCTCGCCACCATGCGCGAGGCGGTCACCCAGCTCGGCGGCGACCCGTCGAAGGTCAACCCGCTGGCCCCGGCCGAGCTGGTCATCGACCACTCGGTCATCGCCGACATCTTCGGCCGCCCGGACGCGTTCGAGCTGAACGTCGACCTGGAGTACGAGCGCAACAAGGAGCGCTACCAGTTCCTGCGCTGGGGCCAGACCGCGTTCGACGAGTTCAAGGTCGTCCCGCCGGGCACCGGCATCGTGCACCAGGTCAACATCGAGCACCTGGCGCGCGTGGTCATGGTCCGCGGCGGCCAGGCGTACCCGGACACGCTGGTCGGCACCGACTCGCACACCACGATGGTCAACGGCATCGGTGTGCTGGGCTGGGGCGTCGGCGGCATCGAGGCCGAGGCCGCCATGCTGGGCCAGCCGGTGTCGATGCTGATCCCGCGCGTGGTCGGCTTCAAGCTGCACGGCGAGCTGCCCGCCGGCGCGACCGCGACCGACCTGGTGCTCACGATCACCGAGATGCTGCGCAAGCACGGCGTGGTCGGCAAGTTCGTCGAGTTCTACGGCTCGGGCGTCGGCGCGGTGCCGCTGGCCAACCGCGCCACCATCGGCAACATGAGCCCGGAGTTCGGCTCGACCTGCGCCATCTTCCCGATCGACGGCGAGACCATCGACTACCTGAAGCTGACCGGCCGCTCGGCCGAGCAGCTGGCGCTGGTCGAGGCCTACGCCAAGGAGCAGGGCCTGTGGCACGACCCGGCGCACGAGCCGGTGTACTCCGAGACGCTGGAGCTGGACCTGTCGACGGTCGTCCCGTCGATCGCCGGCCCCAAGCGCCCGCAGGACCGCATCGAGCTGTCCAGCGCCAAGGAGGCGTTCCGGCAGGCGCTGGGCGCGTACGTGACCGACACCGAGGACCACTCGAAGTCCACTGTGGACGAGGCCGTGGACGAGACGTTCCCGGCCAGCGACCCGATCTCGGTGTCCGACGGTGACGCGGGCGGCGAGCCGCGCGTGTTCCACTCCGCCGCCGAGGGCGCGCAGGGCCGGCCGTCCAACCCGGTGAAGGTGACCGTGGACGGCGCGGAGTTCGAGCTGGACCACGGCGCGGTCGCGATCGCCGCGATCACCTCGTGCACCAACACGTCCAACCCGTCGGTGATGATCGGCGCGGCGCTGCTGGCGAAGAAGGCCGTGGAGAAGGGCCTGGAGCGCAAGCCGTGGGTCAAGACGACCCTCGCGCCGGGCTCCAAGGTCGTCATGGACTACTACGAGCGCGCCGGCCTGCTGCCCTACCTGGAGAAGCTGGGCTTCCACCTGGTCGGCTACGGCTGCACCACGTGCATCGGCAACTCCGGCCCGCTGCAGGACGAGATCTCGGCCGGCATCAACTCCGGCGACCTGGCCGCGGTGTCGGTGCTGTCGGGCAACCGGAACTTCGAGGGCCGGATCAACCCCGACATCAAGATGAACTACCTCGCGTCCCCGCCGCTGGTGGTGGCCTACGCGCTGGCCGGCTCGATGGACAAGGACATCACCACCGAGCCGCTGGGCACCGACCCGCAGGGCAACCCGGTGTACCTGTCCGACATCTGGCCGTCGCCGCAGGAGATCTCCGAGGTCGTCGCGTCGTCGATCTCGCCGGAGGGCTTCACCAAGGGCTACGCGGACGTGTTCGCGGGCGACCAGCGCTGGCAGTCGCTGCCCACGCCGACCGGCAAGACCTTCGAGTGGGACGCCGAGTCCACCTACGTGCGCAAGCCCCCGTACTTCGAGGGCATGGAGATGGAGCCGAAGCCGGTCACCGAGATCGGCGGCGCGCGCGTGCTGGCGCTGCTGGGCGACTCGGTCACCACCGACCACATCTCCCCGGCCGGCGCGATCAAGGCCGACTCGCCCGCGGGCAAGTACCTCACCGAGCACGGTGTGGAGCGCAAGGACTTCAACTCCTACGGTTCCCGCCGCGGCAACCACGAGGTGATGATCCGGGGCACGTTCGCCAACATCCGCCTGCGCAACCTGCTGCTCGCCGACGAGAACAACGGGCAGGGCGTGCAGGGCGGGTTCACCCGCAACTTCCTGGCCGACGGCGCGCCGCAGACCACCATCTACGACGCGTCGGTGGCCTACGCCGAGGCCGGCGTGCCGCTGGTGGTGCTGGCGGGCAAGGAGTACGGCTCCGGCTCGTCCCGCGACTGGGCCGCGAAGGGCACCTCGCTGCTGGGCGTGCGGGCGGTCATCGCCGAGTCCTTCGAGCGCATCCACCGGTCGAACCTGATCGGCATGGGCGTCCTGCCGCTGCAGTTCCCGGCCGGCGAGTCCGCGTCGTCGCTGGGCCTGGACGGCACGGAGACCTACGACTTCACCGGGATCACCGCCCTGAACGACGGTGAGACGCCGCGCACGGTCAAGGTCGTGGCCACGAAGGCGGACGGCGCGAAGGTGGAGTTCGACGCGGTGGTCCGCATCGACACGCCGGGTGAGGCCGACTACTACCGCAACGGCGGCATCATGCAGTACGTGCTGCGCAAGATGGTCCGCAGCTAGTCGCTCGACGTGGAAGGGCCGTCCACCCGTTCGGGGTGGGCGGCCCTTTCGCGTGATCGGGCTCGCTAGGGTGAACGCCTTCGAGGGGGTCGAGGATGTTCGCGTTGGTGTTGGTGGGGCTGCTCAGCACGGTGTGGGAGTACGGGCCGCTGGTCGGCGCGGGTGTGCTGGCGGTGGTGACCGGGTGGACGCGGTCGGTGCGGTTGGGGGCGGCCACGGCGGCGTTCCTGGTGGCGGCGCTGGTCGGGGACCAGCCGTTCCCGGCGGTGGTCGCGGTGGCCGGGGCGTTGCTGATCGCGGCGCACGACCTCCACGCGCGGCGGCCGGGTGAGTGGTTCCCGTTGCTGGCCATCGGGGTCGGCGTGCTGGTGGCGTTCTTCGGCGACGAGTGGCAGGCGTCCCCGCTGGTGCCGGAGGACAGCTCCGCCGGCCTCACCGTCTACGGCGTGCACCTGGAGCGGTCCGCGTCGACCGCGTTCGCGGTCGGCACCTCGGTGTCGGACTGGGCGTTGGCCGTGGTCGTCGCGCTGGTGGTGGCGGTGGGGTTGGCGGTGTGGGCGTGGCGGGCGCGCAGCCTCGTGGTGCCGGCGACCGCGTCCGCCTACCTCGCCGCCGCCTGGTACGTCCAGCCCGAGGTGTCCGCGCCGGGGGTGCAGTTCCTGAGCCAGCGGCAGTTCGAGGCGGCGCTGGCCACGGCGGACGCGGCCGTGCGGCCGGAAGTCGTGCTGCTCGCCGGGGCGGCGGTGGCGTTCGCGGTGGCGCACGGCCGGCGCGACTGGGTGCCGCCGGCGGTGGTGGGGCCGTTGAGCACGCTGTGGGAGTACGGGGTGGCCGTGGGGACGCCCCTGCTGCTGGTCCTGGCGTGGCGGTGGCGCAGCCCGCGGCTGGCCGGCGCGGCGGCGGCCTTCGCGGTGGCGGGGATCGTCGGGACGCAACCCGTCCCGGCCCTGGTGGCGCTCGCCGGCGTGGTGGTGATCGTGGCGCACGACCTGCACGCCCGCCGGCCCGGGGCGTGGTTCCCGTTGCTCGTGGTCGGCACGGGGCTGTTCCTCGTGGCCGCCGACTGGTTCGCGTCGGCGGGGACGGAGACGTTCGGCTGGTTCGCCTACGTGCCGCTGACCCCGGACTCCGACTTCCACATGGGGTGGGTGGACGGGCGGGTGCGCGAGCTCCCGCCGTGGTGGTTCAGCGTGGACCCGCTGGTGGTGTTCTACCCGTCGGCGCTGGTGCTGGCCGGTGCGGCGGTCGCGCTCGTCCTGCGCGACCGCCGCCCGCGAACCCTTTAGAACGGCTGGACGTTGGGCTGGAAGACCTGCCCGGCGGCCGGCGTCTTGAGGTTCACCAGGTAGTCGGTCACCGCGGTGTCCGCACCCGCGCTGTCACCCAGGATGCAGTGGCCGAACGCGTCCACGCTCAGCAGCACCGCGTTGCCGAGCTGACGGGTCATGCGCTGGGAGAACTTGTACTGCGTCGCCGGGTCGTAGTAGTTGCCCACCACGACGACCGGGTTCTTGGTGCGCTTGTTCCACGGACCCGCGTACCGGTCCGGCTTGGGCACCGGCCACGACGCGCAGGTCAGCAGGTCGGACGCGGCTTGCTGGCGGCCGAACGTGGGCGACTCGCGCTCCCACTTCGCCGCCACGTACGGGAACAGCTCCGGGATCCGCGGGAACGGCTTGTCGGTGCAGTTCACGCCGTAGTACGAGTCGTCGGACAGGTACTCCGCGTCCGCCAGACCCGCCCGCACGTCGGCCAGGCCGTGCTTGTTGGCCAACGGCTTCTCCAGCTCCGGCTCCGCCTGCGCGGTCAGCGCGGCGGACGGGTGCAGCACGCCGTAGATCGACTGCAGCCAGGCCGCGAGCGCCTTGAACCGGGTCGGCGCGTACAGGTCGCCGGTGACCCGGCCGATGTAGCCGGCGTAGGTCACGACCTGGCCCGAGGGCAGGGTGATCGGCGCCTTGCGCAGCGCGTCGCGCACCTCGTCGAACTTGGCCCGCGGGTCGCCGTCGCTGTACGCGCACTTGGCGCCCTCGGCGTCGCAACGCTTGAGGAACGCGTCCAGGGCCAGCTCGAAGCCCTGCGCGCGCTGCCGGTCGTACTCCGCGCCGTTGCTGGTGCGCAGCTCCGGGTCCACGTTGCCGTCCAGCACCAGCGCCCGCGACCGCTGCGGGAACAGGTTGGCGTAGGTCGCGCCGAGCAGCGTGCCGTAGGAGAAGCCGACGAACGTCAGGTCGCGGTCGCCCACGCCCTGGCGGAGCAGGTCGAGGTCACGCGCCACGTCCTCGGTGGACATGTGGTCCAACAGCGGCCCGGCGACCTTGGCGCACGAGTCGGTGTAGTCCTTGGTCGCGTCCATCGTGTCGCGGATCTCGGTGCGGGTGACCGGGACCGGCGACATGCGCCCGAAGACCGCGTTGGCCTCCTCCTCGGTCTTGAAGCAGCGCAACGGCGTGCTGCGCCCGACACCCCGCGGGTCGAACCCGATGAGGTCGAACCGCCGCATGACCTCGGGCTGGAAGAACGAGCTGCCGTACGCGGAGTAGATGAGCCCGGCGCCACCGGGCCCACCGGGGTTGATGAACAGCGAGCCGACCTTGTTGGCCTGGTCGGTCGCGGGCGCCTTCATCAGGGCGATGGTGATCTTCGCACCGCGCGGCTTGCGGTGGTCCAGCGGAACGGGGTGGTTGGCACAGGTGACCCGTTCCCGCTGGGCGGCGGGGATCTGCGCCAACACGTCGTCGGCGCACTTGCTCCACTGGATCGGCGCGCCGGCCAGTGCGTCCTGCGCGGCGGCGGTACCGGTCGCCACGAGCCCGGACACCGCGGTGCCCAGTGCCAGCGCGGCGACCAACGTTCTAGAACCAAGCTTCACGAGCGGTGCTCCCTCGCGTCCGAGTCGGTGCCGCCCCTCGTCGAAATTCCACGGCACCGTCGCGCGAGGCTCCCACCCGGGGGGGAGCGGGGAACACCCGCAGAACGGAGGGTTTCGACCGACCGATCGGCCCACGGTGCTTGTCGAGAGGCGGCTTCCCGGGTTGTGCCCGGTGTGCACTCGGCGTGCGCTGCGCTCGGGACGGAGCCGTGTCGCTTCGGGCGTTCCGCCCGCCCACCCTCACCCGAGCCGACCCCGCACAAGCCAGGCGCGCGGGGCGCGCCAGCGCGCTTCGCGCGCAGACCCGAGCGCTGCGCGCTCGGGGTCGCACGGCCGGCGAAGCCGTGCCGTGCCGGCCGCCGCAGGCGGCCCCGCCGAAGGCGGTGCAGTTGTGGCTTGTGCGGGGTGGCCTGGGTGGGGGTGGGCGGGCGGAACGCCCGAAGCGACACGGCGGGCGAGGCGCGAGGCGCGGCGGGCGAGGCGTCGCGACACGCTGCGGGCCCGACGCGCCGGGGGAGCGCATCCCGCTCCCCCGGCGCGGTCAGCGACCAGTGGTCAGCGACCGGTGGTCGGCGACCAGTGGTCAGCGACCAGTGGTCAGCCGCGGGCGCGGGACAGGGACAGGGCGAATCGGCCCTGTTCGTCGGTCCACCAGCGGTGCAGGTCGAAGCCCGCTTCGGCCAGTTCCCGGGTCACGCCCTCCCGCCGGAACTTGGCCGACACCTCCGTCCGCAACTCCTCCCCCGCCGCGAACTCCACGTCCAGCCCCAGCGCCTCGACGTGGACCGAGGCCGCCCGGTCCGCCCGCAGGCGCATCTCGATCCACTCCTCCTCGGCGTTCCACAGCGCGATGTGCCGGAACTCCTCGGGCACGAAGTCCGCCCCCAGCTCCCGGTTCAACACCCGCAGCACGTTGCGGTTGAACTCGGCGGTCACGCCGCGGGCGTCGTCGTAGGCCCGCACCAGCACCTCCGGGTCCTTCACCAGGTCCGTGCCCAGCAGCAGCCACTCCCCCGGCTCCAGCACCTCCCGCACCGAGGCGTAGAACTTCTCCCGCTCCTCCGGGATCAGGTTGCCGATCGTGCCGCCCAGGAACGCCACCAGCCGCGGCGACGCCCCCGGCAGCAGGCCGAGGTGCTCGGTGAAGTCGCCGACCACGCCGTGCACCTTCAGGCCCGGGTAGTCGGCCATGATCTGCTTCGCCGCGTCGGTCAGGGCCGACACCGAGACGTCCAGCGGCACGAACTCGTTGAGCGTCCCGTGGTCGCGCAACGCGTCCAGCAGCAACCGGGTCTTCTCCGAGGACCCCGAACCCAGTTCCACCAGCGCGTGCGCGCCGGTGGTCGCGGCGATCTCGCCCGCGCGGGCCACGAGGATCTCGCGTTCGGCGCGCGTCGGGTAGTACTCGTCCAGCCGGGTGATCTCCTCGAACAGGTCGCTGCCGACCGCGTCGTAGAACCACTTCGGCGAGACCCACTTCGGGCTCGCGGTCAGGCCCGCCTTCGCCTCCGCCCGGAGGGCGACCGCGGCCTCCTCCGGGGTCAGGTGCACGTCCAGCACTGGCTCGGTCATCGTCGTCCCATCGGTTGAACGTCCACTGTGGAGGGATCCGCCACGACCACGTGCCCCTCGGGCACCTCCCGCCAGCGCGGGTCGTCGTCGAGCGGTTCCGAGGACACGGTCACCGCGTCGTCGGCGCGGCGGACCCACAGCGAGTGGGTCCAGGTGGTGCCGACGAGCACGGAGCCGTTGGTGAGCAACAGGTTCAGCCGCGAGCCGGGTGCGGCGGCGGCCACTTCGGCGACCACGTCCGCCACGGCTCGCGCCGGCGGCGTGGTGGCCAGGCGCGACCGCACCAACGCCCACAGCAGGGCGGAGTCGGTGGGCGCGTCCAACGTCAGCAGGTCGGTGGTGGGCAGGGTCTTGGCCAGGTCCGCGACCGACCCCGGCCAGTCGGTGACCCGGCCGTTGTGGCTGAACAGCCACTCGCCGTCGGTGAACGGCGCGCACGCGGTCTCCACGACCGGCATGCCGACCGTGGCCGAGCGGACGGCGGCCAGAATCGCGGGCGATTCCAGGACCCGGCTGAGCCGGGCCAGGTTCTCGTCCGCCCACAGCGTCCCGACCCGGCGGTAGCGCACCGCCCGGCCCGGCGCCGGGTACCACCCGACGCCGTAGCCGTCCACGTTCACCGTGCCGCCGCCGCGCATGTCCCGCGGCGCGTACGACTGGTGCAGCAGCGAGTGCGGCGGGTCGTGCACGAGACTCGCGATGGGCACGGCGGGGCCGAGGTAACCCAGGTGGCGGCACACGTCAGGCCAGCTCCTCCGGCCGCGCGTCCCGCGCGCAGCGGAAGCCCGCGAAGATCTGCCGCCGGATCGGGTAGTCCCAGTTGCGGAACGTGGCCCGCACCGCCGCCTGGTCGCTGCCGAACGAGCCGCCGCGCAGCACCTTGTAGTCCGGTCCGAAGAAGACCTGCGAGTACTCCGCGTACGGGAACACCTCGAACCCGGTGTAGCCGTGGAAGTCCGAGCTGGTCCACTCCCACACGTCACCGATGAGCTGGTGCACGCCCAGCGGCGACGCGCCCGCCGGGTACGCGCCCACCGGGGCCGGGGACAGGTGCCGCTGGTCGAGGTTGGCGTGCGCCTCCGTCGGGTCCTCGTCGCCCCACGGGTAGCGCCGGGACCGGCCGGTCGCCGGGTCGAAGCGGGCGGCCTTCTCCCACTCGACCTCGGTGGGCAGCCGCTTGCCCGCCCACCTCGCGTACGCCTCGGCCTCGTAGTAGCAGACGTGGACGACCGGCTGGTCCGGGTCGAGCGGCGCGGTGACGCCGAACGCCGTGCGGAACCACTGGTCCCCTTCCCGTTCCCAGAACCTCGGGGCCACCAGGGAGGCCTTCTGGACGTGCGCCCAGCCCGCCTCGGACCACCAGCGGGGGTCGGTGTAGCCGCCGGCGGCGATGAACTCGGCGTAGGCGCGGTTGGTGACCGGGGTCGTGTCGATGAAGAACGGGTCGGTGAACGCCTGGTGCGCGGGGCGTTCGTTGTCCAGCGCCCACGCCTCGGTGGACGTGCCCATGGTGAACGGGCCGCCGGGCACCAGCACCTCCGGCGGGCCGACCGGGCCGCCGCGCGGCGGTGGCGGCGCGTCGAGCACCGGCGGGCCGACGCGTAGCTGGTGGGTGGCCAGCATTGTCTCGTCGTGCTGCTGCTCGTGCTGCACGATCATGCCGAACGCGAACCCGCCGTCGAGCAGGCGGCGGCCCTCCAGCGGACTGGTCTCCAGCACGTCGAAAACCTTGTCCCGCACCTCGGTGACGTACTTGCGGGCCTCGGCCGGGCCCAACAGCGGCAGCTCGGGGCGCACCGCGCGGGCGTGCTTGAACGCGTCGTAGAGCTCGTCGATGTCCTGGCGCACCGGCTCGCGCCCGCCGACGTCGCGGACGAGCCACAGCTCCTCCTGGTTGCCGATGTGGGCGAGGTCCCACACCAGCGGCGACATCAGCTTGGAGTGCTGGCGCACCAGGTCGTGGTCGTCCACGGCGCCGGTGAGCAGCTCGCTGCGCCGCCGCGCGCGGGTGAGCTGCGCGGCGACGTGGTCGCGGACCCGTTCGGTCCCCTCGGTGAACTGGCTGGTCATGATCGGCCCCCTCCGGTCTTCTCAGCTCCGGTCTTCTCGGCGAGTTGTCGGTGCAGTCGCGCGGCGATGGCGTCGGTCTGGGCGACGGGCAGGTCCGTGCGGTGCAGCGCCGCGCAGCCCAGCTCGACCACGTCGTGCGCGGCCCGCGCCAGCACCGGGTCGGCCAGGCCGTGGCGGGCGGCGGCCAGCCAGCGGTTCGCGGCGGTCTCGGTGGCGGCGAGCACGCCGTCCACCACGGACCGGTCGCTGAACAGCGCGGCCATCAGCACCACCGGCGGCAGCCACTGCCCGTCCGGCGGTGTGTCGAGGTAGCGGACCTCCAGGTAGCCGCGCGGGCGCACCGGCGGGAACTGGAGGGTCAGGTGGTAGTCGAGGTCGTCGGTGGTCGGTTGGACCGGCAGGGCGCCGTCGATCCAGTCGGCGAAGGAGAACTTGTGGGGCGGGAACCAGTTGGGCCCTGGTCTTCGCACGACGATCACCGGGGTGTCCAGCACGCGCCGCGCGTAGGCCGCCGCCGGGTCCGCGCAGACCGCCGCCGGGCGGGTGCGGACCGGGTCGGTGGCGTAGAGGCTGCGCATGCGGGCGCTGGCCCACTCGGTGCGCCGGCCGCCGACGCCGGGCGAGTTGGCGAACAACGCCAGGAGCACGGGGCCGAGCGCGTGCACGGCGGCCCAGCGCGCGGGCAGGTCCTCCTTGAGGCCGAAGTCCAGGCACACCTGGAGACCGGCCGTGCTGCACATCATGGTGAGGCCCTCGGGGCCCAGGGGGGCGAAGGCCTGCTCCATCGCCGCGTACCGGGGTACCCGCAACACCCGGCGCGGTGGTCGGTGGGGATCGGCGCCGCGGTGCCCGAGGACGAGGCCGTGGGGCTCCAGCAGGCGGGTGAGGTGGTCGATGTCGTCCGCGACGGTCCCCAGCAGCTCGGTCAGGGAGGTGCTCGGCGGGGTGGAGATCTCGACCTGGCCGCCCGGTTCGACGGTGAGCGGCGTGCCGCCGGGAAGCGGCTGTTGGGGGCTGTCGGGGACCAGCGTGGGTGGCGCGTGCTTGCCCAGTGCGGCTGCCAGCGCGGTCGCGTCGACGGGCTTGCTGTGGTCTTCTCGGTGGTGGACGGTCCATTCGATCTCGACTCCGAGCAGCCTCGGAGGTCCGTGCTTGAAGCAGACCGAGGCGACGTACGCCTCGGCCTCCGCTCGGTCCCGGAAGACCGCCGGGCTCGGCCCCGCGGGCGGGGTGTTACGGACAGCAGTCACTTTCGGCACTCCCCGTGATCACACTCGTCGTTCCGACGCTACACGGGGGGACCGACAATCGCATGCCCGGAAAAGCCTTGCGCACCAAGGACAACCGCCGTTCGCGTGATGTATTCGGGGCGTTTCGGACAGTGTCCGCTCCGGGTGAACCCGGCGCTCACCGGGAGAACTGCCAGCGGACGGTCTCGTTGTCGGGCAGCACGACGACCCGGCCGTCCGCGGGGTTCCAGTGGTCGTGCAGCAGGAACACCCGGCCGCCGGAGCGCACCAGCAGGCGCAGGCCGGTGGTGCGGTGCCGGCCGGTGTCCAGGCGCTCCTCCACCACGTTGGGCGCCTCGATGCCCAGGCTTTCGCCGCTGTAGGCGGTGGCGCGCGGCAGGGTGTGCACGGTCGCGGCCAGCTCGTCGGCGTAACCGCGCCCGGTCACCCCCGCGTACAGCGACAGCTCCCAGAACAGGGCGAGCGTGATCATGCTGCCGACCATCAGCTTGCGTAGGGCGTTGTGCCACGGCGGCGCGGGCGCTTTCCCGTCGCCGGTGACCCGGGTCAGCCACGCCCCGTAGGCGGCGACCACCGTCCCCACGGCGAGCACCAGCGGCACCACCAGCGGGAGGAAGGAGCGTTCGACGGTGGCCACGACGGCCACGGCCGCCATCGCCGCCAGCCCCGCCGCGAACAGGGCGCGCCCGGCCACGCGCAGGGCGCGCCGCCGGGTCTCCAGCACCTTCAGCACCCGGTGGTGCACGGCCAGCCAGCACAGGACAGCGGCGGCCACCACGAGCAGCGGGATGTAGAGCGTGCGGATGCTGCGCAGCACGTAGTCCTGGGTGCTGTAGCCGAACAGGCTGACATCGACGCCCATGAACCGCGCCTGCTCGGCCGTGCGCGCCCACCCGAAGTAGAGCATCAGCGAGGTCGCGATGGTGACCGGCGGGGCCAGCGCCCCGACCGCCGAGGCGACCCCGGCGAGGGCGGACAGGTCCCGGCCCTGCTCGTCGCTCATGACGTCGGCACCACCTCGGCCGCGTACTCGAACACCTCCGAGACGACGACCCGCTGCCCCCGGCTGACCACTTCCAGCCGCACGGCCCCCGGCCCGGCCGCCGCCGGTGTGCGGACCGCGACCTGGGTGCTCGTGGCGTAGTCGGGTGTCGCCGCCCGGCCGCCGACCAGGACGGTGACCTCCGTCGAGTCGAACCCCGAGCCGCAGAAGGTCAGCCCGGTGCCGCCGGCCACCGGTCCGCGCAACGGGCTCTCGACGTCGCAGCCGTCGTCCGGGTCCGGGCCGGCCACCCCGGTCACGACCGGCGGGCACGCGGTCTTCTGGCCGGGCTGGGCGAACGCGACGACCGGGCGGCGGTCCGGGTTGCGCTCGTGCCAGGCCACGGCGCGCTCCAGCAAGGCGCGGGCGGCGTTCTCCAGGCACGGCATCTTCCCCGGGCCCGCCACCACGCGCACGTCCGCCCACCGGTCCGCGTCGCCCTCGACCACGACCGCGCACAGCGCTCGCATCGCCGCCCAGAGCGGGACGTCCGCCGACCCGTCGTCCGGGCACTCGCCCGACTGGAGCCGCCCGTACCACTGGATCGGCGGCGGGTCGCCGGGGTCGGCCGGGCCCCACGGCAGCCACGCGAACCCGCTCTCCCCGGGCGGCTGCTTGGTGGTAGTGGTGGTCGTGGTCCTGGTCGTCCGCTCGGTCGTCGGGACGATCGTGTCGATGCGGGTCGTGCCCGCGGTCGTGTCCGTCGTCGTCTCGGCTGCGGGTGCCGTCGGGGCCGTCGCCCTCGCGGGCTCCGCGGCGGGCGGCTCCCCGCCCGCCACCACGGCGGCGACGACGCCGCACACCACCACGACGGCCGCCGCCGAAGCGACGGCGGCCCGTCTCCGGGTAAGCCATCTGGGTGCCATACGTGCAGGAGGCGCCCGCGAGCGCGAGAAATCCCGGATTCACCCGTTCGTGCGAACCCGGGTCACCCCGAGTAGACGACGTCCACGTGCAGCACGCGGTCGTTGTTCGCGGTGCCGTCCTTGTCGGTGGTCGTGGTGAGCCAGAGGTCGCCGTCGCGGTCCACCTCGACCGTCCGCAGCCGCCCGTAGGTGCCCTGGAAGTACGTCCGCTGGTCCACCAGGTTCGCCGACGCGTCGATGCGCAGCCGGTACACCCGCTGCCCGACCGTCGTGGCGACGAAGAGGTGGTCGTTGACGATGGTCAGCCCGCTGGGCGAGGCCGAGGACGTGGACCACGTCTTCTTCGGCGCGACCGTGCCGGAGCACGAGCCGGACGTGCCCTCGCACGCGGGCCAGCCGAAGTTGCCGCCCTTCTGGACCAGGTTCACCTCGTCCTGGGCGGAGTTGCCGAACTCGGTCGCCCACAGCCGGCCCTTGGAGTCGAAGTCCAGGCCCTGGACGTTGCGGTGGCCGTAGCTCCAGATCGCCTTGCCCGCGAACGGGTTGTCCGAAGGGATCGACCCGTCGGGGTGGATGCGCAGGACCTTGCCCGCGTTGTTGTTGAGGTTCTGGGCGTTGTCGCCGTTCTGGGCGTCGCCGGTGGAGATGAACAGGTAGCGGCCGTCGGGGCTGAACCGCAGCCGCCCGCCGTTGTGGAACCGGCTCTTGGGCACGCCCGACAGCAGCGTGGTCCAGCCGGTGAGGGTCGTGCCCTCCAGCTTCGCGCGCACGAGCTGGTTGCCCGAGGACGCCGTGTGGTAGACGAAAACGTGCCCGTCGGTGGCGAACGTGGGCGACACCTCGATGCCCAGCACGCCGCCCTCGCCGCCGGTGGTCTGCGCGCCCGGCACCTTGCCGAGGTTGGTGCGCTGACCCGATTCGGTGAGCCGGTAGACGGTGAACGCTTCCCGTTCGGTCACCAGGGCGGAGCCGTCGGGCAGGGGCGCCACGCCCCACGGGACGTCCGTGCCGTTGAGGATCGTCGTCACCGTGCCGGGGTCGGGGGTGCCGGGCGGGGTGGTGCCGCCGGGGGTGGCGGTGATCTCGTTGCTGAACGCGGAGAGGTTGCCCGCCGCGTCACGCGCCCGGACGGTGAACCGGTAGGCCGTGCCCGCGGTGAGGCCGCCGACCGTGGTGGACGTGCCGTCCGCGGCGCCGGTCTGCGCGCCGTCGCGGAAGACCTGGTAGCCGGTGACGGCCACGTTGTCGGTGGCCGCGGTCCAGGCCAGGTCCACCGACGTGGCGGTGCGGCCGGTGGAGCGCAGGTTCGTCGGCGCGGTGGGCGCTTGCGTGTCCGGGGGCGCGGGGTCGGTGCGGACCAGGACGTTGTTGCTGGCCGGTGAGACGTTCGGCGCGGCGTCGCGGGCGAACACCGTCCAGTCGTACTCGGTGTCCGGGGTCAGGCCGGTGACCGTGGCGCTGAGCGTGGTGACGCTCTTCATCAACTGGCCGTGCTGGTAGACGTCGTAGGCGACGACGCCGACGTTGTCGGTGGCCGCGTCCCACGCGAGGGAGACGCTGGTCGAGGTCTTGCCGGTGGCGCGGAGGTCGCGCGGCGGCGTCGGGGCCTCGGTGTCGGCGGGGCTGACGGTGAGGCGGTCGGCGTTCGGGCCGCCGTTGGCGGTCGTGGCGGTGGCGCGGACCTTGTTCGTGCCCGCTTTGAGGGTGACCGTGGTGGTGACGTCGCGCCACGTCGTCCACGCGCCCGTGCCGGGAAACGAGACGGTGGTCGCGCCCGTGCCGTCCACGGTCACCGACAGCGGGCGGTCGGTCGTGGTGCCGTTGGCGTAGCGGAACACCAGCCGGTGCGGACCGGCCTGCGCGGTGCTCACGGTGTACTCGACGTGGCTGCCCACGACGTTGTCGTAGTTGACGAACCCGGTGCCGGAGTAGCCGGCGTGGTCGGCCTCCACGACGGCGCGGGACAGCGCGGCGGACTCGGCTTCGTGGACGGTCGGGGCGGCCGTCGCCATGCCCGGCGGAGCGATCAGGGCGAACGCCGTCAGCGCGACGACGGCGCTGCGCGGGAACCTCGGTGCCACTTCGGTGCCTCCACGTCGGCAGGGGTGCGCGAGCGGCGGCGGTGTATAGAAAAGAAACTTTCCAAACTGTGGCCGATCACCCCGCGGGGTGTCAAGGTCACCGGGCCGCCTCGACCGGGCTCGCGAACACCCGCCGCGACTCCTCGACGTCCAACGAGCACCGCCGCAGCACGTCGACCGCGGCCTGGAAGCGCGCCACCGCGTCCACCCGCTCGGACAGCCCGTCCGCGTGCACCGCCGGACCGCCCACCGCGAAGGCCAGCAACGTGAACGAGTGCCGCAGCTCGGGCCGGCAGCCGGCGGTGAACGGCACCAGCCGCACGTCGTCGCGCCGGGCCAGCGCCGCGAGCTGGTCGTCGAGCACGCGCTGGTCCCCCGCCCACGCGTGCAGGGCCGTCTCGTGCACGAAGAACTCGCACGCGGGCGGCACGTGGCGGCGCAGGACCTCGGCGCGCGTCGGGTCGTCGCCCAGGGAACCGGCGTACTCCGGCGTCTGGAGCAGGGCGGGCACCGCCAGGGCGTCGTAGGCGACGATGCGGGTGGCGCGGCGTTCGGCGGCGCGCAGCGCGTCCGGGCCGTCGGGGTCGGCGAGGTCGTAGTGGGCGAGCCGCACCAGGTCGATCAGGTCGATCCCGCGCCGCACGTCGCCGTCGGCCGGGCGCCGGCCCAATCGCGCGAACCGGCTGATGTCCTTCATCACGGTGCGCCACCGTAGTGCGCCTTGACCAGCGGTTTCGACTCCGGCGCGGGAAGACCACCCCAAAGTGGGTCCGACCAATCCGTACGTACTGATTGGAATTTCTCAGCCGGTCCTGACAACATCGACCGGTGCCCAGGGTGAGCCAGGACCACCTCGATGCCCGCCGCCGCCAGATCCTGGACGGCGCGCGTGCGTGTTTCGCGCGCTACGGCTACGAGGGTGCCACCGTACGCCGTCTGGAAGAGGCTACCGGTCTGTCCAGGGGAGCGATCTTCCACCACTTCCGCGACAAGGAGTCGTTGTTCCTGGCGCTGGCCGAGGACGACGCGCTGCGGATGGCGGACGTGGTGGCGCGGCAGGGTCTCGTGCAGGTGATGCGCGACCTGCTGTCCGCGCCCGAGCCGGACGCCGACCACCCGGCCGACTGGCTGGGCACCCGGCTGGAGGTGTCGCGCCGGCTGCGCACGGACCCCGAGTTCCGGGGCCGGTGGGCCGAGCGGTCGCGGCAGCTCACCGACGCCACCCGGCAGCGCCTCGTGCGCCAGCGGGAGGCGGGCAACCTGCGCGACGACGTGGACATCGACGTGCTGACGTCGTTCCTGGAGCTGGTGTTGGAAGGGCTCGTGTCGCACCTGGCGATGGGGTTGCCGGCCGACGACCTGGAGCCCGTGCTGGACCTGGTCGAGGAGTCCGTGCGCCGGCACCGCCGTTCCGGTTGATGGCTGCTCTGGGGCGTGGCGTTCCCCGGTACCTGGTGTCCGCGGGGCTCGCGCGGTTCGCCGACGAGATGGTCGGCGTGTCCGTGGTGCTGCTGGTGTTGGCGCGCACCGGGTCGTCGGTGCTGGCCGGGGCGGTGGTCGCGGCCTACACGATCCCGTCGGTGCTGTCGGGGCCGCTGCTCGGGGCGTGGCTGGACCGGACGCGGCGGCCCGTGACGGCGTTGGCGGGCAACCAGTTCCTGCTCGCGGTGGCGGCGTGCGGGTTGGTGGCGGTGTCCGCGCCGTGGGCGCTGCTGGGGTTGGCGTGCCTGGCGGGGATCACGTTGCCGATGACCAGCGGCGGGTTCACCAGCCTGGTGCCGCGGTTGGCCGACGACGTGCGGCGGGTGACCTCCTACGACGCGTTGCTGTTCAACGCGGCGGCGATCGGCGGGCCGGCGGTGTCCGGGGTGCTGGTGGCCGTGTGGGGGCCGGTGTCGGCGGTGCTGACGTTGGCGGTCCTGGCCCTGCTGGGCGGTTTGTGCACGTTGACGCTGCGGGTGCCGGGGGCCGGCGGGTCGCACGCGTCGTTGCTGGGCGCGATGCGCAGCGGGGTGCGGCACCTGGTCACCACTCCCCCGTTGCGCGGCGCGACGCTGGCTTCGGTGCTGGCGTACGGGTCGATCGGGATGCTCGCGCCGACGTTGCCCGCGCACGTGGTGGCTCTCGGGTACGGCGAGGGGTACACCGGCGTGGTGTGGGCCGTGCTGGAGGTCGGGTGCGTGGCGGGGTTGCTGGCGTTGCGCCGGTTCCTGCCGCGGTGGCGGCCCGAGCGGGTGGTGTTCGTCGCGGTGGCGGCGTTCGGGGCGGCGATGGCGCTGTGGTCGGTGGCGTCGAGCGTGCCGGTCTTGCTGGTGCTGGTCCTGGTGGCGGGCCTGGTGCAGGGGCCGACCCTGACGTCGGTCATCACCGCGCGGCAGGTCTACACGCCGGCGGCGTTGCTGGGGCAGGTGTCCACGACGGGGGCGAGCCTCAAGCTGGGCGGGTTCGCGATCGGCGCGGCGGTCGGCGGCGTGCTGGTGGTCCGGACGGGCGCCACGACGGTGATCTCGCTGGTCGCGGCGGCGCACCTGGTCGCGGCCGGGCTGGGGGCGCTCGCCGCGAGGCCGTCGCGATCCGTTCGGGTGACCCCATAGGATCACCGACATGGCTGACCCGCGACCTGCCGCTCACGTGCACCGGGTGCGGGTGCGCCCGGTCGACTGCGACCGCCAGGGGATCGTGCACGCGTCCCGGTACGCCGTGTTCTTCGAGGCGGCGATGGTCGAGACGCTGCGGTCCCTGCTCGGGTCGTACAAGGAGCTGGAGAAGCACGGCATCGACTTCGTGATGGCGGAGACGTCCATCCGCTACTTGAGCCCGGCGCGGTTCGACGACCTGCTGCGGATCGGCGTGCGGGTGCGGACGCTGGGGACGACGACGTTGACGATGGGGTTCGACGCGGACGTGGACGGGACGCCGGTGGCGACCGGCTGGAACCGGTACGTGTCCTTCGGAACCCCGGAGCTGCGCTCCACCCCGATCCCGGAAGACTTCCGCAAGCTCTTCCAACCCAGCCGCCCGACGACCCGCCCCCTCGCGCGGACCGCCGAACGCACGCCCGCCCCACGCTCCGCCACCCGCTGACTTCCCGCCACCGGCCGCCCGCTCCCGTGGGTCTCAGGTCGCGGCGATGGCGTGACAGGCGGCGAACCCCTCGGCCCGCGCCACGATCCGCCCGTCGGCGACCCGGATGGCCACCTCCGTCTCGTCACTGACCGCCGGGACGCCCGCGGCCCGGGCGATCTCCCCGGTCTCGTCGCACACCACGCGCACGTCCGGCCAGGTCGGTTCCGGGAAGGCCTGGCGGAGCGGTCCCGTGAGCTGGGCGAGCGTGAGGCGCGCCAGCGGTCCCAGCTCCTGTGGTGAGCCGGTGACCAGGACGACGGTCGTCTTGCCCAGGCGGGCCGCCTGCTCGGCGCCGGCCAGCCGGTTGAGCCCCAGCACCGCCACCACCCCGTCCGTCACGTCGTGCGGGGTGCCGCGCACCAGGTCGGTGGCCGGCGGCGGTGCCCAGGCGTCGTCGGTGCGCCGGACCGGCGGCCGGGAGGTCGGCGGGGCCCAGAAGTCGTTGATCGGCAGGTCGGCGAGCCGTTCGACAGCGGTCACCACGTCGTAGGGCTCCAGGAAGTCGGGTGCCGTGGCGGCGAGCTGGGTGGCGCCGAGCAGCGTGGTCAGGAGTGCGCGGGCGTGGCGGACCAGCCGGGTCGGCGGCGCGGCGGGGTCGGGGTTGGGCGGGCGCAGGCGTTCGAGGGCGAGGGCCAGCAGCAGCGCGTCGAGTTCGAGCAGTTGCGTGTAGGGCCGCCGAAGCTCGTCGGCGAGCAACTCGGCCCCCAGGTCCCGCCCCAACCAGTCCTCGGCGACCAGCGGCCGAACCCAAGCCAGCGCCAACGCCCCCAGGATCCGCCGATAAGCCCCCTCCACCCGCACTTCCCCCACCCGAGCGGCCTCTTCGACGCCCACCCTCGGACCACTAGCGCGGAAAACGCTTTCCGGCTGCTCGCTCACCTCCTTCAGCGCAAAAGCCCCACCCTCAGGCCCGACCCCGGCGAAACCCCCGCCGACACCCGCAGGCGGATAAACCCGCTCGGCCATCTCGGCGAGCACGGCGAAGTACAACGCCCGCTTCCCGGGGAAGTTCGAATACACCGCCCCACGAGTCAGCCCGACCCGCTGAGCGATCACATCGACCTTGGCATCGCGAAACCCCCGCTCGGCGAACTCCTCCCGAGCAGCCGCCAACACCTTCCCGCGATTGCGCTCCTGCGTCTCCGCCCGACTGACCCGCGTCATCAACCCAACCTCCACCCACCCACCGCACACCACCACCGACCCGGCCGAAGCCGCCGCCCAGCCGACCGCCGCGAGCCGACCGCCACGAGCCGACCGCCACGGAGCCCGCACCCGCCGGCGCGCGCCGCCACCTTTCTACGCCGCCGCCACCGGGCCGCCGACACCACGCTCCAACCACCCGCGCGCCGGGCCGCCGATCAGCGTGTCGGGGTCCTCTCGGCGCTCCCGGTGCTCGGCGCACGCCATCGCCCGGCCGACCGCGCGCCACCTAAACCCACCCACCTGACCTGCGGCTATTCGGCCGCGCCTTGTCTCCTTGCCAAGATCCACGATAACGTCCGCACTCAGATGATGAGAACATCTGATGTGAACATATGACCGCAACATCTGGAGTGACCACATGACCGTGCCCGAGATCGACCCCACCGACCCGAGCGTCCTGTTCGATCCGTTCTCCACCTACGACACCGCGCGGGAAGCCGGTCCGATCGCGCGGATGCAGGTTCCGGGCATGGGCGCGCTCTGGATCGCGACCCGGTACCAAGACGCGCGGGAAGTGCTGGGCGGGGGCCACTTCGAGCTCTCGGGTAGCAGCTTCATGCGGCCACCCGGGATCCCGGAGCACTGCCTCCGCTACCTGCGCACCATGGCCGAGACGGAAGGCCCCGAGCACCTGCGCCTCCGGACGCTCGCCGCCCCGGCCTTCACGGCCAGTCGTGCACGGGCGTTCCGACCGCACATCGAACGGATCGTCGACGACCTCCTCGACGCCCTCCCCGACCGACTCCCCGACGAGGCGACCGACCTCATCGAGCACTTCGCGCGACCACTCCCCATCGACGTCATCTGCGAACTGGTCGGCATCCCGGCCGAAGACCGTCCACAGTGGAGGGACTACGGCACGGCGGTGGTCAGCGGGTTCGGGCCCGCGTTCCTGGAGGCCATCCCGCGGATCATCGAAGGTGCCCAAAAGGCCGTCGCGGATCGGAAGGCGGTCGCGGACCGGAAGGCAGTCGCGGACGAGAAGGCCGAGCCGGGCGACGACCTGATCTCCACGCTGCTCCGCGTCCAGACCGACGACGGCGACCGCCTGTCCGACGACGAACTGGTCACCCTCGTCTGGCACCTCGTCCTCGCGGGCCAGACGCCGACCAACCTGATCGCCAACGCGGTCGAGGTCCTGCTCACCCACCCGGACCAGCTCGCCGCCCTGCGCGCCGACCCGTCCCTCATGCCCCGCGCGGTGGAGGAGCTGACCCGGTGGGCCGGGCCGCAACTGCTCACCACGCCGAGGTTCGCCAAGCAGGACGTGACCTTCGGCGACGTCACCGTCCGCAAGGGCGAACCGGTCAGCGCCGCGATCGTGTCGGCCAACCGCGACCCGAGGGCGTTCGACCGCCCCGACACCCTCGACCTGACCCGGTCCGGCCCCGGCCACCTCGGCTACGCCCACGGGCCGCACTTCTGCCTGGGCGCGGCCTTCGCCCGAGCCGAGACGGAGATCGCCCTGACGGCGCTGATCACCCGCTACCCGAACCTCAAGCTCGCGGGCACGCCGGAACGCACCCCCGACCCCGGCACCTGGCGACTGACCACCCTGCCCGTCACCCTGCACTGACCCTGAAAGGACGAAGGGTGGCGGGAACGGTCGCCGCGGACCGTCGAACTGATCGTTTCCGTCCTTGAACAGCCGGCGGTCCAGGGGTCACCGTTGTGGGCATGTCGTCCGTGGTGAAGAACGCAACGTTGCTGTTCCTGGGGCGCTCGGTCGTTCGGTTTCAGGCGCTGCTCGGGGACCCCGCCGCCCGGTTGTTCGGGATGAGCCCGTCCCGCGACCCCTACCCCGCCTACGAGGCCGTCCGGGCGCGCGGGACGCTGGTCAAGAGCCGGATGGGGCTCTACCTCACCGCCTCGCACGAGCTGTGCCTCGACCTGCTGAAGCGCCCGGACTTCGGCACGCTGCCCGCCGGCGCCCTGTCCCCCGTCGACTCGAACGCCCACGTCGACGGCCGGCGGCTGGTCAACCCGGTCGAGGAGTCCTTCCTGGTCCGCAACCCGCCCGACCACACGCGCCTGCGCCGCCTGGTCGCGCCCTGGTTCACGCCCAAGGGCCTGCGCGCCCAGGCGGCGACGGTCGAGCGGGTCGTGGAGGAGTACCTGGACGACGCCGCCCGCCGCTCCACCTTCGACCTCGTCGGGGACTTCGCCGCCCGCGTCCCGATCCAGGTGATCGCGGACCTGCTCGGCGTCCCCGGCGCGGACCACCAGGCGTTCGCCCGCTGGGGCAGCGCCCTGGTCAACGCGCTCGACGGCGTCCGCGACATGGGCGAGATGCGCGCCCTGCACCGGGGCCTGCGGGAGTTCGAGGCGTTCCTGGACGACCTGGTCGAGCACCGCCGGCGGGAGCCGGGCGACGACATCGTCAGCGCCCTGGTCGCGCACGACGACCTGACCCGCGAGGACCTGATCGCCACCACGGAACTGCTGCTGGTCGCCGGGTTCGAGACCACGGTCAACCTGATCGGCAACGCGGTGCTGGCCGTCCTGGCGCACCCGCGGGTCCGCGAACGCCTCATCGAGGACCCGGCCCACGCCGACGCGGTCATCGAGGAGACGCTGCGGCTCGACCCGCCGGTCCAGTACACGGTGCGCGTCCCGTTCAAGTCCACGCGGGTCGCGGGCACGTGGATCCCCAAGGGCACGCCGATCATGCTCATGCTGGCCGCCGCGAACCGCGACCCGGCCGTGTTCACCGATCCGCACCGGTTCGAACCGGGCCGCCCGGACGGGCGGGAGCACCTGGCGTTCTCCTCCGGCATCCACTACTGCCTGGGCGCGGGCCTGGCGCGGATGGAGGGCGCGGCGGCGTTGCGCGGGCTGTTCCGCCGGTTCCCGGACCTGCGCGCGGCGGGCCGGGTGCGACGGCGGCCGTCGCGGGTGATCCGGGGCGCGGCGCGCTTCCCCGTGCACACCGGCACCGCGCGGCGCCACACGATGGTGGAAACCATCAGCTGATCCACAGGAATGTGGGGCATGCTGAATGCGCGTGGGCGACCCGCCGCACCGCCGCCGCGGCGGGTCGCCCACGCTTTTCCGCACTATTGCGGAAATAGGTGACCCATTGGCCCCCGTGAATCCGCGTCAGTCCACGCCGTGCATCAGCTTGCGGATGTTCTTCGTGCCGGCCGCGAGCAGCAGGCCCAGCACGATGGACACGCCGCCCAGCACGCCGAAGTACGCCACCGCGTTCTCGTCGCTGTAGAACCGCACCACGATCGCGCCCACGCCCTGGCCCGCCGCCGACGCGAGGAACCACAGCCCCATCGTCTGCGACGCGAACGCCCGCGGCGCGAGCTTGGTGGTCACCGACAGGCCCACCGGCGAGAGCAGCAGCTCACCGGAGGTCATCACCGCGTACATCGCGATGATCCACAGGAACGACGCCCGCACCGCCGGGTCGCCCTGGCTGGCCACCATCATCAGCACGTACGACAGGCCCACCAGCAGCAACGCGTACGCGAACTTGCGCGGCGTGGACGGCTGGCGCTTGCCCAGCTTCACCCACAGCAGCGCGAACAGCGGCGCGAACAGGATGATCATCACCGGGTTGATGGACTGGATGAACGACGGCGGCACGTCGAAGCCCAGGAAGTGCCGGTCCAGCCGGGTGTCGGCGAACGCCGCGATGACCGTCGCGCTCTGCTCGAACAGCAGCCAGAACATGGCCGCCGCGATGAACAGCGGGATGTAGGCGGTCAGCCGGGACCGCTCCACCGGCGTCGTCTTCGGGCTGCGCATCATCACGACGAAGTAGCCGATGGGCAGCAGCACCGACGCGAGGCTGATCAGGTTGATCACGCCCTCCGCGCCCACCAGCCCGGTCACCACCAGCAGCGCCACCACGGCCACCGCGCCCAGCGAGACGCCGACGATCCGGCCGATCAGCGCGCCGCGCTCGGCGGCGGGCAGCGGGTTGGGCGGCACCAGGGCCGCGTCACCGAGGTTGCGCCGGCCGAAGCGGTAGGCGACCAGGCCCAGCGCCATGCCGACGGCCGCCGCGCCGAAGCCGAAGTGCCAGTCGACCTCTTCGCCCAGCCACCCGCAGACCAGCGGAGCGAGGAAGCCGCCGAGGTTGATGCCCATGTAGAAGATCGTGAAACCGGAGTCGCGGCGCGGGTCGTCCGGCGCGTACAGGCCGCCCACGACCGTGGAGATGTTCGGCTTGAGCAGGCCCGTGCCCAGCACGATCAGGATCAGGCCGGTGTAGACGCCGGCGACGCCGATGGGCAGCGCCAGCGCGATGTGGCCGAACATGATCAGCACGCCGCCGTAGAACACCGACCGCTGCCCGCCCAGGACGCGGTCGGCGAGCCAGCCGCCCGCGACGCCGGACATGTAGACCGACGCGCCGTAGATGGCGACCAGCGACAGCGCGAAGCTCTTGTCCAGGCCCAGCGCGCCCTCGTCGACGCTGCGGTACAGGTAGTAGGCGAGGATCGCCTTCATGCCGTAGTAGGAGAAGCGCTCCCACAGTTCGGCGAAGAACAGCGTCGAGAGTCCTCGGGGATGTCCGAAGAAGCCGCGCTGCGGAGTGGAAACCGCGCTCGTGGCGCCCACTGGTTCCTCCTGCTGGTGTCAACGATGTCACCCCGGCGTTCCGGGTCACGTTACGCCGTACGGACGTACTGGATAAAACCGGGAAGCCGCCAAGTGGCCCAACGCACACGTTCGGGGTGCGATCCCGGGCAACCTTTGGTGCACTCGGGGGGTGGATCTGATCGAGGCTCACGGACGCGCGATGACGGAGTTCGACTCGCGGGTGCGCCGGGTGCGCCCCGACCACTGGGACCTGGGTACCCCGTGCAAGGAGTGGTCGGTCCACGACCTGGTGAACCACCTCGTGCACGAACAGCTGTGGGCGCCGGAGCTGCTGGCCGGCTGCACGGTCCAGCAGGTCGGCGACCGCTTCGACGGCGACCAGCTCGGCGACGACCCCCTGCACGCGTGGGTGGTGGCCGCCGCGGCGGCGCGGGAGGCGTGGATCGAACCGGAGGCCCTGGCCAAGACGGTCAACGTCAGCTGGGGCACGATCCCGGCGAGCGAGTACTGCTGGCAGATGACGCTCGACCTGGGCGTGCACGCCTGGGACCTGGCGCGGGCGATCGGCGTGGACGACCGGCTGGACCCGGACCTGGCGCGCACCCTCCTGGAGTACGCGCGGGCCAACGCCGGCTCCTACGCCGACAGCGGGCTGTTCGACGCGCCCGTGCCGGTCCCCGACGACGCGGACGACCAGACCAGACTGGTCGCGTTGCTGGGCCGGACGCCCTGAGTGCTCGCCGTGCAGAACCGACCCCGTCTTTGTCGTGGGGGAAACCCGTCGGAGGCTTCCCCCACGACCTGTTCCTCGACCCCGAGCGGGGCGTCCCGGTGGCCGAGCCCTGGACCCGAACCCGGTGCGCGTCCCGCTCCACGAATCTCCCCGCATTCGCGGAGCGGGACGTGCCTCCCCCTGTGGTTGTGCTCAAGTCCCCGACTACTCGGGCACACCACAGTGATAGCCGCCGGCGGTTGTCCGGTGTCGGGGCCCGGACACCTGACAACGATCGCCGGACAACGACGGAGAAGACCGTTCGCGGGTGAACGGAGTGGAAAGCGCAGGTGAAGAGGGGTCAGGGGCCGCTGACGCCCGGCGTCCAGCTCTCCGGCACGCCGCTCTCGGTCAGCACCAGTTGCCAGTCGGCGAACCCCTGGGGCGCGCCCGGCTGCCACGGGAAGACGCCCTCGACGGTCGGGATCAGGATCTGCACGGCGGCGAAGTCGCCCTTGCCGTAGAGCAGGAACGCGCTGCCGAAGAACTCCGGGTAGAAGCCCTTGAAGACGCGTTCGAACGTGATCGGCACGTTGTCGAAGAAGTCGAAGTACAGCTTGCCGGGCACGAACCGCTCGCCGCGGGCGGCGCGGTCGACGTAGCTGCGGATCAGCACCTCGGCAATGTCGGTGGGCAGGCCCAGCACGACCGCCTCCGCCACGCCGAACCGCCGCCACGCCCCGACGGAGAACGAGTAGCCCGCGCCCTCGCGGTCGGCGGCGACGTTGACCACCGCGTGCCCGTGGCGCTCGGTCTGGTCGAACAGCCAGTCGCGGAGCTTGAGGTCTTGCGGGTCAGGGCTCGACACGGCGGCCATTCTGCCCAACCGCGTGTGACCCCGGCGTACGGTCGGCCGGGGTCACACGGGGGTGGGTGATCAGGCGTCGACCTCGGCCATGACGTCGTCGGAGACGTCGAAGTTGGCGAAGACGTTCTGCACGTCGTCGCAGTCCTCCAGCGCGTCGATCAGCTTGAAGATCTTGCGCGCGCCCTCGGCCTCCAACTGGACGGTGACCGACGGCAGGAAGTTCGCCTCGGCGCTCTCGTAGTCGTAGCCCGCGTCCTGCAGGGCGGTGCGGACGGCCACCATGTCGCCGGCCTCGCTGACCACCTCGTAGCTCTCGCCGAGGTCGTTGACCTCCTCGGCGCCCGCGTCGAGGACCGCCATGAGGACGTCGTCCTCGGACAGGCCGTTCTTCGGCACGATCACGACGCCCTTGCGGGTGAACATGTAGGCCACCGAGCCCGGGTCGGCCATGTTGCCGCCGTTGCGGGTCATGGCGGTGCGCACCTCGGACGCCGCGCGGTTGCGGTTGTCGGTGAGGCACTCGACCAGGACGGCGACGCCGTTGGGGCCGTAGCCCTCGTACATGATCGTCTGCCAGTCCGCGCCACCGGCTTCCTCGCCCGCGCCGCGCTTGCGGGCGCGCTCGATGTTGTCCAGCGGCACGGAGTTCTTGCGCGCCTTCTGGATGGCGTCGTACAGCGTCGGGTTGCCGTCCGGGTCACCCCCGCCGGTGCGCGCGGCGACCTCGATGTTCTTGATGAGCTTGGCGAACAGCTTGCCGCGCTTGGCGTCGAGGGCGGCCTTCTTGTGCTTAGTGGTGGCCCACTTGGAGTGGCCGCTCATCAAACTCCTCCGTCGATTAACTCAGCCCGCGGAGCGGACCATGTCCACGAACAGGCGGTGCACGCGTCCGTCACCGGTCAGTTCCGGGTGGAACGAGGTGGCGAGCACGTGCCCCTGCCGAACCGCGACGATCCTACCGGCGGCCTCTCCGGCTTCGGCGGAATCGGGGACCCTGGCGAGCACTTCGACGCCTTCACCCACGTTTTCCACCCAAGGGGCGCGGATGAACACGGCGTGCACGGCCCCCACATCGGTGAAGTCCAGTTCCGCTTCGAACGAATCCACCTGCCGCCCGAACGCGTTGCGCCGGACCACGATGTCGAGGCCACCGAGCTGGTGCTGGTCGGCGCGGCCGTCGAGGACCTGGTCGGCGAGCAGGATCATGCCGGCGCACGAACCGTAGGCGGGCATCCCGTCCTTGATCCGCCGGCGGAGCGGTTCGAGCAGGTCGAAGGTGTCGAGGAGGCGGCTGATGGTCGTCGACTCGCCACCGGGCAACACGACCCCGTCGACCTCGGCGAGCTCCTCGGGGCGGCGGATGGGGCGGGCGAGCACGTCGGCCTCGGCGAGGGCGACGAGGTGCTCACGGACGTCGCCCTGTAGGGCGAGGACACCGACGACGGACACGGGTGGTCTTCCTCCTTGTGCAGTGCCACCAGCCTAGCTGGAGCGGTTGGGGCCTTCCCCACCAGCCGGTTTGGGCGCGGTGGCGGGCTGGGTCGCTGGGCGCGTGGGTCGGGGCGCGGGCGGGCGCGTCAGGGCGCGGGCGGGCGCGGTCGGGGCGCGTCGGGTTCGGGCGGGCGCGTCGGGTTCGGGCGGGCGCGTCGGGTTCGGGCGGGTCGCTTCGGGCGCTCGCCTCGGGCGGGTTCTTGGGCTCACTTCGGGCGGGTTCTTCGGGCGACCGGCACCGGTGTCCTTGGCGACGCAGTCGCTGCGACGCAGTCGCTCGCGGCGAAGCCGCGTGGCGGCGGCCGCGCCGCCCTTGCTCGTGCGCACTGTTGGCTGCCGAGCCCTGCCTGGCTGAGCCGCGCACCCAAGCCGTTTGAGCAGCTCAGGGCGTTGCGGAGGGTTCGCGGACGGCGTTGGCGGCGGCCTCCGGCCCCCGAGTCCATGATCGCACGGACCACCGACAAATCGGGCTGGAGCGGTGCGGCAAGCCCGGCGGTAGAGGCAGCAGGTGGGCAGCGATGGGGCGAGGGTGGGAAGAAGCAGGCGGCCGGTGGGGCGGGTGCTCGTGGCACTCGTTCCCACCGGCCGCCCGATGCTCCCGCGGCAGATGAGGTGCTAGTCGCCTGCCGCGACCCGTTCGCCTGCCTGGTGGGCCGACGAACGACGGGACTTGACTGCTCGCCAGCCGACCACCAGGACGACCGCGAGCACGGGGATGGACCAGAACGCGATGCGCTCCGCGGTTCCCGCGAACGCCATCAGCACGATGACCAGCGCAAGGAACCCGAGCGTGGCGTAACCGGTGTAAGGCGCACCGGGCATCCGATAAGACGGGCGCTCGACCTCACCGCGCAACGCCGCCTTCCGCAACCGCAACTGGCACAAGATCAACGTAGCCCATGTCGCCACCACGCCCAAAGACGCCACCGCGATCGCGATGTCGAACGCCTCCTTGGGCACGATGTAGTTCAGGACCACACCCGCCAGGTACGCCACCGACGTGAACAGGATCCCGCCGTAGGGCACGTGCCGGGCGCTCATCCGGCCGGTGAACGCCGGCGCCTCGCCCTTCTGCGCCAGCGACCGCAGGATGCGCCCGGTCGAGTACAGGCCCGAGTTGCACGACGACAGCGCCGCCGTCAGCACCACGGCGTTCATCACGTCACCCACCCCGGCGATGCCCAGCGCCGAGAACACCGTGACGAACGGGCTCTCCGCCCCGCTGTAGAGGTTCCACGGCAGCAGCATCGCCAGCAGCAGCACCGACCCGACGTAGAACACCCCGATCCGGTACACGACACCGTTGATCGCCTTCGGCATGACGGCCCGCGGGTTCGCGGTCTCGCCGGCCGCGATGCCGACCAGTTCGATGGCCGAGTACGCGAAGATCACGGCCTGCAGCGTCATCAGGGCGATGCCGATGCCCGCCGGGAACATGCCGCCGTTGTCGAACAGGTTGTGCACGCCCGCGGTGTGGCCGCCGACGTCCGCGCCGCCGATCACCAGCGCCGCGCCGGTGAACAGGAACACCACGATCGCGGTCACCTTGATGACGCTGAACCAGAACTCCAGCTCGCCGAACAGCTTCACCGACAGCAGGTTGATCGCCACCAGGGCGCCGAGCGCGATCAGCGCGGTCACCCACTGCGGCAGGTCGGGCAGCCAGCGGTGGACGTAGATCGCCACCGCCGTGATCTCGGCGATGCCGGTCATCGCCCAGTTCACCCAGTACATCCAGCCCGAGGTGAATCCCGCCCACGGGCCGATGAACTCGCGGGCGTATTCCACGAAACTGCCGGCGGTCGGCCGGTGCAGCACCAATTCGCCGAGCGCGCGCATCACGAAGAACGCCGCGATACCGCACGCCGCGTAGGAGAAGACCAGCGAGGGCCCGGCCTGGGCGAGTCTCCCGCCCGCGCCCAGGAACAGGCCCACGCCGATGGCGCCACCGATGGCGATCATCCGAACTTGACGCTTCGACAGCGCTTTGGTGTAGCCGTCGGCGTCCGGCTCCGTTGCCATCTGCTCATTCATGGTGGCCGGACGTTAGCGGTTCTACACGGCCGCGTAAGAATCGCTTGAGGAAGGCTTGATGTAATCACCCTCACAATCACCGGAAAGCGCTTGGTCCAGATCGTCCCAAATGTCTTCGACGTCCTCCAGGCCGACGCTCACGCGCAGCAGGTTCTCCGGGACGCCGGACGCGATCCGGTCCTCGGCGTCCACCAACCGGTGGGTCAGCGCGGCCGGGTGCTCGACGAGCGTGTCCACCGAGCCGAGCGACACCGCCGGGGTGACCAGGGTCAGCCGGCGCACGACGGCCGCCGGGTCCTCCCGCGTGGTGAACGCGAGCACCGCGCCGGTCCCCCGCATCTGGGTGCCGATCAACGGCGAGCCGGTGAGGCTCGGGTGGCGGACCAGCCCGACGCCGGGGTGCCCGGACAGCCGCCGCGCCAGCTCCACCGCCGACGCCTGCGCGGCCTCGACCCGCAGCGGCAGGGTGGCCAGGCCCCGGTGCAGCAGGTAGCCGCCCAGCGGGTGCAGCACCGCGCCGGTGATGATCCGGACCTGCCGCAACGCCCGCGCCACGTCCTCCTCGCACGCCACGACGCCGCCGAGCACGTCCCCGTGCCCGCCGAGGTACTTGGTCGCCGAGTGCAGCACGTAGGTCGCGCCCAGCAGGGCCGGGTTCTGCAGCACGGGCGTGGCGAAGGTGTTGTCCACCATGACCGGCACGCCCCCGGCCTGCGCCACGACCGACGCGATGTCCACCAGGTCCAGGTTGGGGTTGGCCGGGGTCTCCAGCACCACCAGGCCGGTCTCGGGCGTGATCGCCTCGGCGACCCGGTCGGCCGTGGCGTACGTGGTGCGCACGCCGAGCAGGCCCGAGGACAGCAGGTGGTCCGTGCCGCCGTAGATCGGGCGCACGGCGACGACGTGGGACAGCCCCCTCATCACGCACGCCGCCTGCACCACGGCCGTCACGGCCGCCATGCCACTGCCGAACGCCACCGACGTCTCGGTGCGCTCCAGCGACGCCAGCGCCTCCTCGAACCGGGCCACGGTCGGGTTGTGCAGCCGCGAGTACACCGGGGACGCGGCGTGCGCGGCACCCTCGGCGAGGTCCTGGAGGGCGTGGCCGCCCGCGACCTGGTCGGGCACCGGGTAGGTGGTGGACAGGTCGATCGGCGGGGCGTGCACGCCCAGGTCCGCGAGGTCACCGCGTCCACCGTGCACCGCCGTCGTTCGCAAGCGTGTCATGGCCGAATCGTCGCCTTATCCTCGGCGCGACGGCCCTGATTCCGCAGGCCGTTCGGCGGACAAGGGAGTTCACCGCAATGGATTCGATAGACGCGGCCATCGTGCGCGAGCTGCAGAACGACGCGCGGCTGCCCAACAAGGACCTGGCCGACCGGGTCAACGTGGCGGCGTCGACGTGCGTGGTCCGCCACCGGGCGCTGCGCGAGCGCGGCGTGATCACCGGCTACCACGCGGAGGTGGACCTGGCCGCCATCGGCCGCCCGGTGCAGGCGGTGATCGCGGTCCGCGTGCGCCCGCACACCAGGGCCATCGTCGAGCCGTTCATGGAGTACGTGCTGTCGCTGCCGGAGGTCCTGGCCCTGTCCCACGTGGCGGGCCCCGAGGACTTCCTCGTGCACGTCGCCGTCGCCGACACCGCCCACCTGCAACGCCTGGTCCTGGACCGCTTCACCACCCGCCGCGAGGTCAGCGAACTGCACACGAACCTGCTGTTCCAGCACGTCCGCAAGCACACCGTGCCGCCGGTCGAGGGGCGCGGCACCTGGTCGTGACGAACGGCGACACGCCGCGCGGTGTGTTAGGTATGGGCATGGCTGACGCACTGCGGGACCTGCTGGACGGGCGTTGGGCGACGTTGCGGCGCACCTCGCTGGAACTGCTGGGCAAGCTGGAGCCGGCCGGCGAGCTGCCCCGCGATCAGTACCGGGCGTGGGTGCTGGACCAGATGCGCGCGCTGGCCGACGGCGGGCACCCGCTGATCGGGTTCCCGGCCGAGCACGGCGGCCAGGACGACGTCGGCGGGTCGGTCGTGGCGTTCGAGGTGCTCGGGTACGGCGACCTGTCGTTGATGGTCAAGGCCGGGGTGCAGTGGGGGTTGTTCGGCGGCGCGGTGCAGGCGTTGGGGACCGAGCGGCACCACGCCGAGCACCTGCCCGCGATCATGAACCTGGACCTGCCCGGCTGCTTCGCCATGACGGAGACCGGGCACGGGTCGGACGTGCAGCACCTGCGCACCACCGCGACGCACGACCCGGAGACCGACGAGTTCGTCGTGCACACCCCGGACCCGTCGGCGCGCAAGGACTACATCGGCAACGCCGCGCGGGACGGGCGGATGGCGGTGGTGTTCGCGCAACTGGTCAGCGGCGGCGCGGAACACGGCGTGCACGCGCTGCTGGTGCCGATCCGCGACGCCGAGGGCGACCCGCTGCCGGGCGTGCGGATCGAGGACTGCGGGCCGAAGGCCGGGCTCAACGGCGTCGACAACGGGCGGTTGACCTTCGACCGGGTGCGGGTGCCGCGGGCCAACCTCCTGGACCGGTACGGGAAGGTGCACCCGGACGGCACGTACGAGAGCCCGATCGAAGGCGAGGGCCGGCGGTTCTTCACCATGCTGGGGACGTTGGTGCGCGGGCGGATCAGCGTCGCCGGCGGCGCGGGCAGCGCGACGAAGAAGGCGTTGACCATCGCCGTCCGGTACGCCGAGCGGCGGCGGCAGTTCACCCGGCCCGACACCGGCGAGGAGGTCGTGGTCCTGGACTACCTGGCCCACCAGCGCCGCCTGCTGCCCGCGCTGGCCACCTCCTACGCGCTGCACTTCGCGCAGGAGGAGCTGGTGTCCGCGCTGCACGACGTGTCCGACGACCGGGCGCAGCGCGAGCTGGAGTCCCGGGCCGCCGGGCTGAAGGCGGTGGCGACCTGGCACGCGACCGCCACCATCCAGGCGTGCCGGGAGGCGTGCGGCGGGGCCGGGTACCTGTCGGAGAACCTGCTGGCCGGGCTCAAGGCGGACACGGACGTCTTCACGACGTTCGAGGGCGACAACACCGTGCTGCTGCAACTGGTCGCGAAGGGCCTGCTGACCAGTTACCGCGACCACGTCGGCGACCTGGACCCGTGGGGCATGGCGCGGTTCGTCGCCGACCAGGCCGTGGGCGTGGTCATCGAGCGGACCGCCGCGCGGGCCATCATCGACCGGCTGGTCAGCGGCAGCTCCGACGCGTTGCTGGACCGGGGTTGGCAGGTCCGGCAGTTCGAGGACCGCGAGCGGCACGTGCTGGAGGGCTTGGCGCGGCGGTTGCGGCGGGCCACGGCGGACAACGCGTTCGAGGTGTTCAACGCGGCGCAGGACCACGTGCTGCACGCGGCGCGGGCGCACGTGGACCGGGTGGTGCTGGAGGCGTTCGTGGCGGCGGTGGACCGGTGCGCGGACCCGTCGACGCGCGAGCTGGTGGACCGGGTGTGCGACCTGTACGCGTTGTCGGTGATCGAGGCGGACCGGGCGTGGTTCCTGGAGCACGGGCGGCTGACCCCGGCGCGCGCCAAGGCCGTGACCCAGGCGGTGAACGACCTGTGCCGGCTGGTGCGGCCCGACGCGCGGCGGTTGGTGGACGCGTTCGGCGTGCCGGAGTCGTGGTCGGGGGCTCCGATCATCGCGTGAGGAGGCCACAATGGCCCGTATGGACGAGCTGACCGAAGGTCTGGCCGGGTACGTGCGCGCGGTCGCCCAGCAGGTCGGCGTTCCCCCGGAGGGCACGGAGTACGAGGTCAGCGACACCGTCACCGCGTACCTGGCGCTCACCGAGGGCACCGAGCGCGACCTGATGCTGGTGTGGAGCGACGTCCACGGCTGGTCGATCGCGGTGGAGACGGCGCCCTTCGAGACGCCCGTCGTGCTGGCCCACCTGGGCCATCCCGTGGTCCCGCCGCCCCGCGAGGTGGCGCGGTTCGTGGCCGACGTGCTGGCCGGCGGGTCCGGCGGGACGGAGCCGACGGCCAAGGGCAACCGGCAGGCGCTGGCCGTGCGGCTGCGACCGTACGCCGACTGAGGCACGGGCTCGGGCCGGGTCCCGGCTCGGCGGAGTGCCGGACTCGGCGGAGTGCCGGACTCGGCGGAGTGCCGGGCTCGGCGGGGTGCGGGTTGCGGCGTTCGGGTTCGACCCGTTCGGCCGTTCCGCGTGGCCGCGGCGGCTGCGACGATCGCTGTGGGTGGAGGGTCGTCCACCCGCAGTGATCGGGGGATCACGTGGACGAGGGGGCTGCGCGCGGCGCGTCGCGGTGGGCGTCGGTGGCGGTGTTCGCGGGGGCGGCGGTCGTGGTGGCCGGTGCGGTCTACGCGGTGGCGTCCAGCCCTTCCTCCCCACCGGTGGTCGCCGCGCCCACCGACGCGGCGGCGTTCGCCAGTGCCGCGCCCGTGCCCGACCTGGACCGGCTGGTGGTGGTCGAGGGGGACGCGGTCCGGGCGACCGGTCGGGTGGAGGCGCGTCCGGGGCGTCCACCGCGGTTCTGCGCGCCCGCGCCGGTCTCGGGTGCCGGCGCGTCCCGGGAGTGCGTGTTCGGCGTGGAGGTCACCGGGCTCGAACCGGTGCCGGACGGGACGCTCGTCGCGTTGACCGGGGTGTGGCGGTCGGGCGCGTTGGCGGTGACCGCTCGCGACACGCCGGCCGTGCGGCCGGAGGTGGAGGCGGTCCCGCTGCCTTGTGCCCCGCCCGCGTCCGGGTGGCGTTCGCCGGGGACCGCCGACCGGGCCGCGTTGCAGCGGTACGTGGCCGAGGAGCACCCGGAGCGGTTCCGGATGCCGTCGGTGGCGTACGCGGCGTCCGCGGAGGTGGTCGTGGTGGAGGTGGTGAAGGGTGACGTCGCCGCCGCCGGGAACGCGCTGCGCAGCCGGTACGCGGGCAACCTGTGCGTGGTGGACGCGGTGGGGCGGATGAGCCTGGCCGACCAGAAGTCGTTGCGGGAACGGGTGGACCGGGTCGTGCTGCCGCTCATGGCCGACCCGGCCAACGGCGTGTACGCGGTGGGCGGCGCGGATGTCGTGCGGGTCGAGCTGGTGGCGGTGACGCCGGCCCTGCGGGAGCGGTTGGCGCAGGTGGACGACGCGGTCGAGCTGCGGCCGTGGCTGGTGCCCGTTCAGTCGACGCCGAGGTAGCGCAGGCCGGCGGTGGTGGCCGCCGCGAGGACCACGACCACGACGAAGGGCGCTTTCCGCCAGGCGGCGAGCCCGCCGACCAGCACGCCGGCCGGCAGCGCCCAGCCCGCGAAGCCCTGGCCCCTGGTGAGCGAGGACGTCGCGACCAGGGCGACCAGCAGCACGGTCGCGCTGATCGACATCAGCTCCTTGACCCGGTCGGGCAGCCGGAGGCGGTCGCGGAGCAGGGGGCCGGCCAGGCGGAAGGCGTAGGTGCCGACGGCCAGGACCAGCACGGCGGTGAGGGTCACGCGCGGGCCTCCTGTCGGGTGGTCACGGCGACGGCCAGGCCGGCCAGCGCGAGCAGGACCGGCAGTCCGGCGGGCAGGAACGGGGTCGTGGCCAGGGCGACGGCCGAGCCGAGCAGGGCCGCATCGCGGGTGCGGCGGTCCTTGAGGGCGGGCAGGGTCAGGGCCAGCAGGGCCGCCGGGAACGCGGCGTCGAGGCCGAACGCGCCCGGGTCGCCGATGGCCTGGCCGACCAGGGCGCCGGCCACGACGGCCAGGTTCCAGGCGGCGAACAGCGCCACGCCGCACGACCAGTAGGCGGCCCGCGCCTTCGCCGGGTCGCGCTGGGCGAGGGCGAACGCGACCGTTTCGTCGATGAGCAGGTGGCTGCCGATGAGCCGGGCGAACAGCCCGCGCCCCAGCACGTGCCCGACCGCGAGCCCGAAGGGCAGGTGCCGGGCGTTGAGCACGAGCCCGGCCAACACCGCCGCGGCCGGGCTGCCGCCGCCGGCCACGATCCCCACGGCCATGAACTGCGCGCCGCCCGCGAACACGAGCAGGGACATCACCACGGGCAGCCACCAGGGCAGACCGGCCGCGACCGAGATCGCGCCGAAGGAGGCGCCGTTGACCGCGGCGCCGGCGGCCACCGCGGCGACGTCACGCAGCAGCTCGGGGTCTAGAGTTCGCCATATCGAACGCATCGTCTTCCACGATGAACGGTTGTCGGGCCGTTCGTCAAGGCGAACGATTGGACTGTCATGCCGAACACAGGTGCGCCGCTGGAGGTCATCGCGGCTTCCCTGCGCCGCGAACGCGACCGCGTGGGGCTGTCGTTGAGCGAGCTGGCCAAGCGGGCGGGGATCGCGAAGTCCACGCTGTCGCAGTTGGAGGCGGGCACGGGCAACCCGAGCGTGGAGACGCTGTGGGCGCTGGGCGTGGCCCTGGGCGTGCCCTTCAGCCGCCTGGTGGACCCGCCGACGACGCGCGTCCAGGTCATCCGCGCCGGCCAGGGCCCTGCGATCTACTCGGAGCGCGCGCACTACACGGCGACGTTGCTGGCGTCCTGCCCACCGGGGGCGCGGCGGGACATCTACGTGCTGGACCTGGAACCCGGCAACCCCCGCGAGTCGGAGCCGCACATGCCGGGGACGGTGGAGCACGCGATCGTCAGCCGGGGTCGGGTGCTGACGGGGCCGAACAGCGACCTGGTCGAACTGGGACCGGGCGACTACGCGATGTACCCGGGCGACGTGCCGCACAAGGCCCAGGCGCTGGAGCCGAACACCTCGGTCGTGCTGATCATGGAGCACATCTAGGCATGGGCCCCACGGCCTGCACACTCCGGGAAACGCGACCGCGACCCCGGCGGGTGCCGGGGCCGCGGTGCGGGACGGCGTGGGACTACCAGCCGCGCTCCGCCAGCCGGTGCGGCTGGGGGATCTCGTCGACGTTGATGCCGACCATGGCCTCGCCCAGGCCGCGCGAGACCTTGGCGATCACGTCCGGGTCGTCGTAGAAGGTCGTCGCCTTGACGATGGCCTCCGCGCGCTGCGCCGGGTTGCCGGACTTGAAGATGCCCGAGCCCACGAACACGCCCTCGGCGCCCAGCTGCATCATCATCGCCGCGTCGGCCGGGGTGGCGATGCCGCCCGCCGTGAACAGCACGACCGGGAGCTTGCCGGCCTCCGCCACCTCGCGGACCAGCTCGTACGGCGCCTGCAGCTCCTTGGCCGCCACGTACAGCTCGTCGGTCGGCAGGTTCTGCAGCCGGCGGATCTCGGCGCGGATCTTGCGCATGTGGGTGGTGGCGTTGGAGACGTCGCCGGTGCCGGCCTCGCCCTTCGACCGGATCATGGCCGCGCCCTCGGTGATGCGGCGCAGGGCCTCGCCCAGGTTGGTCGCGCCGCACACGAAGGGCACCGTGAACTGCCACTTGTCGATGTGGTTGGCGTAGTCGGCCGGGGTCAGCACCTCGGACTCGTCGATGTAGTCCACGCCCAGCGACTGCAGGACCTGGGCCTCGACGAAGTGGCCGATCCGGGCCTTGGCCATGACCGGGATCGACACGGCGTTGATGATGCCGTCGATCATGTCCGGGTCGCTCATCCGGGACACGCCGCCCTGCGCGCGGATGTCGGCGGGCACGCGTTCGAGCGCCATGACGGCCACCGCGCCGGCGTCCTCGGCGATCTTGGCCTGCTCGGGCGTGACCACGTCCATGATCACGCCGCCCTTGAGCATCTCCGCCATGCCGCGCTTCACGCGGGAGGTGCCGGTGGCGTGGGTGCCGGAGTCGGTTTCAGTGGTCACGGCGAACCTTTCGAAGTCGAGGAGTCGAACAGGCCGATCGTACGTGCGACGTGGACCCTCCAAGAAGGCCACTCCGACACGTTTTCGGCAGGCCACTCGACGCTGCGCCGCAGGTAGTGGCCTACACCACGTCCGAGCGGATCACACCCGCGTAGGTCTGGAAGAGGGCCGGCAGCTCGTCCGACCGCCGGTCCAGCGCCGCCCAGCACCGCGCGACCAGCGCCCGCGCCCGCGCGCCCGCCCACGGCCGGGGCAGCAGCTCCGGCGGCAGCAACGGGTCCGGCTCCACGGCCCGCGTGAACTCCGCCGCCACCTCGACCGCGATGCGCAACAACGCCGTGCGGTCCGGCTCCTCGCCCAGCAGCCGCAACCGCACCCGCGCCACCTCGGCCAACCGCTCGTGCCGGGCGGCGACCTCGGCCACCGGCCACAGCCGCGCGGCCAGCGCCGCGGGGTCCCGCTCGGTCCCGACCCGCAGGTCCGCGCTGGTCAGGAAGGTGACCGAGTCCGTCACCCCCAGCCGTGACGCCTCACCCTCGACCAACTCCTCCCAGTCGTGCGGCGACACGTAGAGCCCGCCGTGCAGCGCCGCACCGCCGAACCGCACGATCGCGTCGCGCAACGCGTCCCGCGCGGGCCGCTGCGACTCCGGCACCCCGAACGCCACCAGGTGCCACACGCCGTCCCACGTCACCTCCCCCGCGTCCTGCCGGTACATGAACCGCACGAACTCCACGTCCGGTTCGGCCGCCCGCAACGCCTCGGGCGTCATCCGCAGCACGGCCCGCCGCCCGCGCCCGTCCTGGCTGAACTTCCCCTCGGCCACCAGTCGCTTCAGGCACAGCCGCACCTGCTGGTCCGACATCCCGAGCGCGCCCGCGACGTCGTACAGCTCCCCCGCGTCCACCGTCCCGTCCGGCCTGACCAGCGCTTCCACGACCGTCCTGGTGGGCACCTCCACATCCATGTGTTCAAATCTACTACGCTCGTAGCGAGAACGATAGTTTGGGGGATGCATGAAGAGGCTCGCGAAGGTGCTGGCGGCGCTCTTGGTCCTGGCGCTCGTCGCCACGGGGTGGGTGGTCCACCAGCACGACTACGCGCTCCGGGAGGAACGGGTGGAGATCGGCGACCTGCGCGCCGTCCTGGCCCGCCCGGAGACCGGCGACCGGCACGGCCTGGTGGTGTTCGTCCACGGCGACGGCCCGGTGGACGCCACCCACGACACCTTCTACCGCCCGCTGTGGGAGGCCTTCGCCCGCGCCGGGTACGCCTCGCTGTCGTGGGACAAGCCGGGTGTGGCGGGCGCGCCGGGCAACTGGCTGCACCAGACGATGGCCCACCGCGCCGACGAGGTGCGCCGGGCGCTCGCCTGGGCCCGGACCAGACCCGAGGTGGACCCGGACCGCATCGGGCTGTGGGGCGCGAGCCAGGCCGGCTGGGTCATGCCCGCGGTGGCGGCCGACACCGACGTGGCGTTCGTGATCGCCGTGGGCACGGCCGTGAACTGGCTGCGCCAGGGCCGCTACAACCTGCTGGCCGAACTGCCGCCGGGCGAAGACCCCGAAGCGGCTCTGGCCCGCCGCGAGACCCGGCTGGACCTGGTCCGCCGCAGCGTCTCCTTCGAGGAGTACAAGGACGCCACCGGCGACCAGGAGATGACCCCGGACCGCTGGCGGTTCGTGCTGGCCAACCACCGGTCCGACGCGACCGCCGACCTGGCCCGCGTGCAGGCCCCGGTCCTGCTCCTGCTGGGCGAGCACGACCGCAACGTGGACATCGCCGAGACCGAGACCACCTACCGCCGGCTGATCGGCGACCTGGAGGTCCACCGCTACCCGAACGCGACCCACGGCCTGACCCGCGACACCAACGACCTCGTCCTCGCCGCCACGGCCGTCGCCGCCCCGCGCGCGCTGTTCGCCCCGGGCGTCCTGGACGACCAGGTCCGGTTCCTGGAGCGGGTCCGATGAGGGTCGTGGCGCTGGGTGGCGCGGGCGCGACGGGCGCGGTGGCGGCCCGGGTCGCGGCCAACCTGCCGCAGGTCCGCGAGGTGGTGATCGCCGACCGCGCGGGCGGCACGCGCGTGGACGTCACCGACGACGAGTCCCTGCGGGACCTGCTCAAGGACGCCGACGTCGTCCTCAACACGGTCGGCCCCTTCTACCGCTACGGCACCACGGTCCTGCGGGCCGCGATCGACACCGGCACCCACTACCTCGACATCTGCGACGACTGGCAGCCCACGCGCGACCTGCTCGCCCTCGACGGGCCCGCCCGCGCGGCCGGGGTCCGCGCGGTGGTCGGCATGGGCGCGAGCCCCGGCGCGAGCAACCTCCTGGCCGCCCTGGCCGCGCGCGAGTTGACCGAAGTGGACGAGGTCCACACCGCCTGGCCGGCCGACGGCGACGGCGATCCCGCGGCCACCGCCGCCCTCGTGCACTGGATGCTCCAGATCAGCGGCCGGATCGCGGTGGTCGAACGCGGCGCGATCACCGAGCGGCCACCCCTGCGCCCGCTGGACCTGACGCTCCCCAGCGGCGCCGCCGGCACCGCCCACACCGTCGGCCACCCGGAACCGCTGACCTTCCACACCACGTTCCGCCCCCGCGCGGCCACCACCCTGATGGTCGCCCCGGCCGCCACGATCGCCTACCTGGACGTGCTGCGCCACGACATCGACACCGGCCGGCTGACCCCCGACACCGCCGCGCGCGCCCTGGTCCGCCCCACCCCGGGCCGCGTGCTGCGGTCGCTGGCCCGCCACCCCGCGGGCCCCGGCACCCTGCCGCGCTTCTTCGCCCTGGCGACCGGCGGCGGCCACGCCGTCGAAGCGCGCCTGGACCACCCGACCCTGCTGGACGACATGGCGCGGGCGACCGGGCTGCCGTTGGCGTTGGCCCTGGCCCAACTCGACTCCGTGCCGCCGGGCGTGCACCCGCCGGAGGCCGCGATCGACCCCGACCGCTTCTTCCACGACCTCGCCCGGCACCACCCGGACGCGGTCCTCACCGTCCACCGGGGCCGGCGGTGACCCTGCGTGCACCACCGGCCGGGTTCCTCCTGCCGGGGCACTTGGGGTTGTCCCATCGCCGCCACGGGTGTGAGATCGAGCACTAAACACTTGTGGAGGGTGGTCACGATGGCAGCGAAAACCTCCGACAACACCCACTCGGCAGGCGCGGTCGCTGTGGACGACCCGGCCAAGGTCCGCAACGTCGTGCTGGTCGGCCCGTCCGGCTCCGGCAAGACGACGCTCACCGAGGCCCTGCTCGCCACCACGGGCGTCCTGACCCGGGCGGGATCGGTCACCGAGGGCAACACCGTCTGCGACCACGACCCGGCCGCCGTGCGGCAGCAGCGCTCGGTCGGCCTGGCCGTCGCCCCCGTCAAGCACGGGGACGTGAAGATCAACCTGATCGACACGCCCGGTTACGTCGACTTCGTCGGCGAGTTGCGCGCCGGGCTGCGGGCCGCCGACGCGGCGCTGTTCGTGGTGAGCGCGGCGGAGGGCGTGGACGCGTCCACCGTGGCGCTGTGGGAGGAGTGCGCGGCCGTCGGGATGCCGCGGGCGGTGGTGATCGCCCGCACCGACCACCACCGCGCCGACGTGATGGCGGAGATCGCGGCGTGCCAGGAGGCGTTCGGCGCGGGCGTGGTCCCGCTGTACCTGCCCGGCGACGACGGCGGCCTGGTCGGCCTGCTCACCACCGACGACCCGCGCTACGAGGAGCAGCGCAACGCCCTGATCGAGGGGATCATCGCCGAGAGCGAGGACGAGACCCTCATGGACCGCTACCTGGGCGGCGAGGAGATCGACCAGGCGACCCTGATCGCCGACCTGGAGACCGCCGTGGCGCGCGGCTCCTTCCACCCGGTCATGCCGGTGTGCGCGCTGACCGGCCAGGGCCTGCCGGAGCTGCTCGACGGCATCGCCCGCGCCTTCCCGTCCCCGCTCGAACACGACCTGCCCGACGTCACCGGCGTCGACGGCATCCCCCACCCGCGGCTGGCCGCGGACCCGAACGGCCCGCTGGTGGCCGAGGTCGTCCGCACCGCCGTGGACTCCTACGTCGGCCGGGTGTCCCTGGTCCGGGTGTTCTCCGGCACCCTGCGCCCGGAACGGCCCGTCCACGTCTCCGGGCACGGCATGGCCGACCGGGGCCACGAGGACCACGACGCCGACGAACGCGTGGCGCACGTCTACTCGCCGTTGGGCGCGAACCTGCGCGAGGTCCCGTACTGCGTGGCGGGCGACCTGTGCGCGCTGACCAAGCTGGGCTCGGCCGAGACCGGCGACACCGTCTCCGCGCCGGACAAGCCGCTGCTGATGGCCCCCTGGGAGATGCCCGAACCGCTGCTGCCGGTCGCGGTCGTGCCGCGCTCGCGCAGCGACGAGGACAACCTGGCGCGCAACCTGGGCAAGCTGGTCGCCGGCGACCCGACCCTGCGCCTGGAGCGCAACGCCGAGACCCACCAGCTCGTCCTGTGGTGCATGGGCGAGGCGCACGCGGACGTGGTCCTGGCCCGCTTGCGCGCCGGCGGCGCCGAGGTGGACACCGAACCGGTCCGGGTGGCGCTGCGCGAGACGTTCGCCGCGCAGTCCAAGGGCCACGGCCGGCACGTCAAGCAGTCCGGCGGGCACGGCCAGTACGCGGTGTGCGACCTCGTCGTCGAACCGCTGCCCCGGGGTTCGGGCTTCCAGTTCGTGGACAAGATCGTCGGCGGCGCGATCCCGAACCAGTTCATCCCGAGCGTGGAGAAGGGCGTGCGGGCCCAGCTGGACCGCGGGTTGCAGGGCGGCTACCCGGTGGTCGACGTGAAGGTCACCCTCGTGGACGGCAAGGCCCACTCGGTGGACTCGTCCGACGCGGCCTTCCAGACCGCCGGCTCACTGGCCCTCAAGGACGCCGCCGCCAACGGGAGGATCCAACTGCTGGAACCGGTGGACGAGGTGTCCATCCGCCTGCCCGACGACCACCTGGGCACCGTCCTGGGCGACCTGTCCGGCCGGCGCGGGCGGGTCCTGGGCACCGAGGCGGACACGGCCGGCTACACGGTCGTCCGCGCCGAGGTGCCGCAGACCGAACTGCTCCGGTACGCGATCGAACTGCGCTCCCTGACCTCGGGCACCGGCACCTACACCCGCCGCTTCGCCCGCTACGACCCGCTCCCCGCGTCCCTGGCCGCGCAGGCGAGGTGACCGCTCACCAGCGAACCGGGCCCACGGCCTCCGCCGACCGCGGGCCCGGCACCTGGAGCCGCAGCACCACGGCGCCGCGCTCGGCGCGCACGTCCACGGTCTCGCAGATCTGCCGGGTCACCCACAGCCCCTCCCCCGGTGCGCCCGGGCGGTGCAGCTCGGGCGGTGTGAAGCCGGCGAACGGCGCGAGGTCGCCGACGGGCGCGCCGCCCAGTTCGCACACCACCGAGCCCTGGTTCGGCCACAGCGCCACGTAACCGTCGTCGCGGACGAACCGCAACGCCTCGCCCAGGGCCACGGTCAACAGCGCCGCGCGCTGCTCGGACAGGCCGAGCTCGCCCGCCTGCTCCACGACGAACCGGCGCAGCGCGTGGGGGTCGCCGCGCAGCGGCAGCACCCTGGCGTGCTCCGGACGCGGCGGCATGGGCGCGGCGTCGCAGCCCCGCGCGTACTCCTCGGGCTCGACGTAGGCGGGCGAGGGCAGGACCTCCTCGCCCCGCACGTGCTCTGGGTGGGTGCGCAGCGCGTGGTCCAGGCCCTCCTCGGGGACGACCCGCGCGTCGTACGGGCAGATCATCCACACGTTGGTGTCGGCCAGGACGACGTTGAGGCCGGACTCCATGCGCCGCCACGCCCGCGCGTCCCGCTCGGTGCGGCCCGCCCACAGCGGTTCGGCCAGCACGCGGACGTTGCGCACCGGCGCCTCGGCGGCCTTGCGCCGCCAATACCGGAAGAATTCGGTGGCGCGTTCCGGCGGCCGGCGGCCGAAGTACGCCGTCTCCGCGTAGTCGAATTCCACGGCGCCGCCCAAGGCCGAGCTCAGCAATTCGAAGTTCGCCGGCGTGGTGGTGACCAGCACCGGTTCCCCGCGCTCGACACCCCCTCGCACGAACGGCACCGCCATCGCCAGGAATTCCCGGTCGTCCGCGTACACCGCCGCGTGGTGGCGGAAGTTCTCGTTGCTCATCGCGGCAAGTCTCCGTTCGCCAGGACGAGACCGGGGGCGCCGGCCCAGCCGACGGCGTTGATCGCCCATTCGTGGTGGGGCGCGAGGTGGAGGAGCAGGCGGTGGCCACCGTGCGCGAGTTCCTGTGCCGTGGTCACGATCGTGCGCAGCTCCGCTATTCGCAGGAACGGGACGCCAATGAGGTCGAGCACCACCTCGGGGTGCCCCGGTCGCGCCGCGTCGAGCAGCGCGGCGCGCAGTCTTTCCAGGTCCGACAGCTCGATGATCCCGGTCAGCACGAGACCGGGCGAGTCGCCGTGGCGGGCGATGACCACCTGTGAACTCCTAGCCGGATTCGCGTTCGGACGAGTCCGGCGAACCCGAACCGGACCGACGACGTCGTGGGACCCTAGCCCTTCGCGGCGTTTCGGTCCAAACCGGAGGTAATTCGCGTTGAATATGCGACACGGCGGCGATCCCGATCGGATGACCGAATGATCGCCGCCGTGTGAAGGGTGCTCAGGTGTTCTGCGGGAAACCCAGGTTCACGCCGCCGTGGGACGGGTCGAGCCACCGCCCGGTCACGACCTTGGTGCGGGTGAAGAAGTGGACGCCCTCGGGGCCGTAAGCGTGCGAATCGCCGAACAGCGAGTCCTTCCAGCCACCGAAAGAGTAATATGCCACCGGGACCGGGATCGGCACGTTCACGCCGACCATCCCGACCTCGACCTCGTTCTGGAACCGCCGCGCCGCGCCGCCGTCGTTGGTGAAGATGGCGGTGCCGTTGCCGTACGGGTTCGCGTTGACCACGTCCAGGGCGTCGTCGTAGGTCGCCGTGCGCAGGACCGACAGCACCGGCCCGAAGATCTCGTCGCGGTAGATCGACATGTCCGGGCCGACGTGGTCGAACAGGGTCGGGCCCAGCCAGAAGCCCTCGGCGGCCCCGTCGATCGGGTGCCCGCGCCCGTCGACCACCAGCGAAGCGCCTTCGGCCACTCCGGCGTCCACATAGGACACGACGCGGTCCCGGTGCGCGCCGGTCACCAGCGGACCCATCTCGCACCCGGGTCGCCGGCCGTCGCCGACGTGCAGCGCGGCGATGCGTTCCTCGATCTTGGCCACCAGCTCGTCGCCCACCGGGTCCACCGCGACCACGACCGAGATCGCCATGCACCGCTCGCCGGCGGAGCCGAACCCGGCCGACACCGCCGCGTCCGCCGCGAGGTCCAGGTCCGCGTCGGGCAGGACGACCATGTGGTTCTTGGCCCCGCCCAACGCCTGCACGCGCTTGCCGTGCCGCGTGCCGGTCTCGTAGACGTACCGGGCGATCGGGGTGGACCCCACGAACGACACCGCCTTGACGTCGGGGTGCTCCAGCAACCGGTCCACGGCCACCTTGTCCCCGTGCACCACGTTGAGCACCCCGTCGGGCAGCCCGGCCTCCGCGAACAGCTCCGCGATGAACACCGACGCCGAGGGGTCCTTCTCCGAGGGCTTGAGCACGACGGTGTTGCCGCACGCGATCGCGTTGGGCACGAACCACAACGGCACCATCGCGGGGAAGTTGAACGGCGAGATCACGCCGACGACGCCCAGCGGCTGCTGGATGGAGTACACGTCCACGCGCGTGGAGGCGTTCTCGCTGAACCCGCCCTTGAGCAGGTGCGGGATGCCACAGGCGAACTCCACGGACTCCAACGCCCGCTGGATCTCCCCGGCCGCGTCCGACAGCACCTTGCCGTGCTCGGCGGTCACGATCTCGGCCAGCTCGGCCTTGCGGGCGTTCAACAGCTCCCGGAACGCGAACATGACGTTGGCCCGCTGCGCCAGAGAAGCGCCGCGCCAGGACGTGAAAGCTTCCCGCGCCGCCGCGACCGCCTCGTCCACAGTGGACGCGTCAGCGAAGTCCACCCGCGCCGCCACCTGCCCGGTCGCCGGGTCGTAGACGTCACCCACCCTCGATCCCTCGCCGTTCCACGACTTCCCGCCGATCCAGTGCGTGATCCTCACAGCACGTCCCCCAGGATGCCCAGCGCTTCCTCGACCTCGTCCTCGGTCACCGTCATCGGCGGCGCGAGCCGGATCACGTTGCCGTACAAGCCGCCCTTGCCGACCAGCAACCCGCGTTCCCGCGCGCCCTCCAGTACACCGGCCGCCTTCTTCGCGTCCGGCTCACCGCCCGGACCGACCAGTTCGACGCCGACCATCAGGCCCTTGCCGCGCACGTCCCCGACGGCCGGGCGGCCCTCGGCGATCGCGCGCAGGCCGTCGATGAGCCGTTCGCCCATCTTCTCGGCGTTTTGCTGCAAGTCGTTGTCCAGCAGGAAGTTCAGGGTGGCCAGCGCGCCCGCGGTGGAGACCGGGTTGCCGCCGAAGGTGGAGATCGAGTTGGCGGTGATGCAGTCCATCAGGTCGCCGCGCGCGACCACGCCGCCGATGGCCAGGCCGTTGCCCAGGCCCTTGGCGAAGGTCATGGCGTCCGGTGTGACGCCGTGCGCCTGGATGCCCCAGAAGTGCGACCCGGTCCGGCCCCACCCGGTCTGGACCTCGTCGGAGACGAACAGGATGCCGTACTCGTCGAGCACTTCCTTGAACGCGCCGAACAGGCCGTCCGGCGGGGTGGCGAACCCGCCCACGCCCTGGATCGGCTCGGCGATCATGCACGCCACGTCCCCGGCCGTGGTCGTCTCGATGACCTCGCGCAGGTCGGCGACGCAGGCCTTGACGTAGTCGGCGTCGGAGCAGTCCTTGAAGGGGCTGCGGAACCGGTAGCCGCCGTGCACCCAGCTGACCTTCACCGGGCTGAGCGAGGACGCCGACCAGCCGCGGTTGCCGGTGATCGCCTGGCTGGCGAACGAGCGCCCGTGGTAGGAGTTGCGCAGCGCCAGCACCTGGTCGCTGCGGCGGTACCGGGTGGCGAGCATGAGCGCGGTCTCGTTCGCCTCGGTGCCCGAGTTGGTGAAGAAGACCTTGGCGTCCGGGATGCCGGACAGCTCGGCGATCTTCTCGGCCAGCTCGACCTGCGACCGGATCAGGTAGAGCGTGGAGGTGTGCAGGACGCCGGTGGCCAGCTGGCCGCGCACCGCGTCGCTGATCTCGGCCACGTCGTAGCCGATCGCGTTGGTCAGGATGCCGGCGAAGAAGTCCAGGTAGACGCGGCCGTCACGGTCGGTCACCCGCCGCCCGGAGGCACTGGCCAGCTCGATCGGGTTGTCGTAGTACAGGGCGAGCCACCGGGGCATCACCGCGCGGTGCCGGGCCAACAGATCGCCTTCGGTCGCTGACATCGCGTCCTCCTCGTCACCATCCCTGCCCACGGAGTCTGGTCGGGACCGCGCGACGCCGCCATGCACAACCTGTACCGCTTTTCGGGACATCGCATTACGTTGTGTCCATGTACCCCACGGTCGCCGAAGCGCTCGCCCTGCCCGTCGTCCGGCGCGGCGAGCCCAGGGTCCTCGCGGGCGCGGCCGGCATGCAGCGGCGGGTGCGGTGGGTGCACGCCGCGGAGGTCGCCGACATCGCGCACCTGCTGCGCGGCGGCGAGCTGGTCCTGACCACCGGGATCGCGCTGCCCGATGACGACGCCGGGCTGCGCGAGTACGTGGACGATCTGGCGGCCGTGGGCGCGTCCGGGCTGGTCGTGGAGCTGGTCCGGCGGTGGAGCGACGAGGTGCCGGGGGCGCTGGTGGCCGCCGCCGAGCGGCACGGGCTGCCGCTGGTGGCGCTGGCGCGGGAGACGCGGTTCGTGGCGGTGACCGAGGCGGTGGTGTCGCTGATCGTGGACGCCCAACTCGACGAGCTGCGGGCGGCCGAGCAGGTGCACGAGACGTTCACCGCGCTGACCGTGGCCGGCGCGGAACCGGCGGAGGTGCTGCGCGAGGTGGCCCGCACGTCCGGGCTGCCGGTGGTGCTGGAGACCCTCGGGCACGAGGTGCTCGCCTACGACGCCGCCGGGCAGGACCCGACCGCGCTGCTGGCCGACTGGGGCGCGCGGTCGCACGCGGTGACCGTGCCGGAGCGGACGGCGTACCACGAACGAGCGGGTTGGCTGGTCACCGTCGTCGGGGCGCGCGGGGCCGACTGGGGCCGGCTGGTGGTGGTGACGCCGGAACCGCCGCCGCACCGGCTGGTCGTGGTCGCCGAGCGGGCCGCGTCGGCGCTGGCCGTGCACCGGCTGGTGGCGCGGGACCGGGAGTCGCTGGAGCGCCAGACCCACCGGACCCTGTTGACGCAGCTGTTGGGGCACCCGCCGCACGACCTGCCCGCGCGGGCCGCCGCGCTGGGCGTGCCGGTGGAGCGCCGCCAACTGGTCGGGGTCGCAATCCGGCCGGGGACGGCGTCGGCGCCCGCGCAGGCGCTGGCCACGCAGGAGGTGCTGCGGGACCTGGCCGAGGCGACGGCGCTGGCCACGCGGCGGGTGACCGTGCCCGCGCTGGTCGGGGTCGTGGACGACACGAGCGTGCGGGCGCTGCTCTCGCTGCCGCCCGCCGCCGGGCTGGACGGGGTGCTGCGGCGGCTGGCGCGGGAGGTCCACCGGTCCGCCGCCGCGACCCAGCACGCGCTGCCGGTGGTGATGGCCGTCGGCACGACCGTGTCGGCCGTGCCCGACGTGCGGCGCAGCCTCGGCGAGGCCGCGCACGTCGCGGGCGCCGCGCTGCGCTCCCCCGGCACCCGGCTCTACCACCGGCTGGACGACGTGCGGCTGCGTGGCTTGCTGCACCTGTTGCGCGAGGACGAGCGGGTGCGCGCGTTCGCGGAGCGCGAGCTGGGAGCGCTGGCCTCGCGCGACGCGGGCCAGGGCAGCCGGTTGCTGGAGCTGTTGCGGTGCTATTGCGAGGCCGGGGGCAACAAGTCGGCGGCGGCAGCGGCGGCGCACCTGTCGCGGACGGCGTACTACCAGCAGTTGGCGCGGATCGAACAGGTGCTCGGGGTGTCGCTGGAGGACCCGGAGTCGGTGCTCTCGCTGTACGTGGCGCTGCTCGTGCGCGAGATGACCGACTGAGCACGCGGGGCCGCCCGGTCCTCGTGGACGGCCCCGCGCGGGGCGTCAGCCCGCCTCGGGCACGTCCACCGGCGGCTCGCCGACGTTGGGCAGCTCCGGCACGTCGGGCAGGACCGGCTTCTGCACGTTGGGCAGCTTGATCTCCGGCGGGGTGATCGCCTTCGGGGGCGCGGGCAGCGCGACCCCGTCGGTCAGGCTCCGCTCCTGCGCGGCGGCGACCGGCGCCTGGGCCGGGAGCTGCGCCGAGCCGAGGGCGGCGGAGGCCTCCGGCAGCGCGACCGGCAGGGACGACGGCAGCGTCAGGGTCTGGGACTCCAGCAGGTCGGTCACCTGCTTGGTCACGTCGAGGTCGACCTTCGGCGCTTCACCCAGCTTGCCCTCGGCGAGGTCGAGCGGCTGGGCCGCCGCGGAGCCGGCACCGGCCATCAGCGGCGAGGCACCGACGGCGAGGAGGGCGGCGGCACGCAGGATTCCGCGGGTGCGGTGTGCAGACACGATGTTCCTAACCTTTTGGGGACCGATCACGTTGACTTCCCCGACATCGGCACGCCCCCGCCGGTTCCACACCCGCTCGATGGGGTGACTGACGCTGCGTATCGCCACGTCACCCGAACGGGGAGGAAGAGCCGGCGCGGGCGGAGGTGGACAGGCCGAAGCGGTCCCGCGCCGGGGGGACGGCGGCGCGGGACCGCTTGGTCACCAGCCCCTGGAGGCTAGGGGTTGGTGATGCCCAGGGTGTAGGAGCCCGAGCCGCTGTAGGCGTGCACCCGGTAGCGGTAGTAGCCCGGGGTGCCGTTGTAGGTCAGCGACTCGGTCGCCGACGGGCTGTCGGCCTTCGCCACCACGGCCCACGCGCTGCCGTTCCACTTCTGCAGGTACAGGTCGTAGTCCGCGCCGGTCGGGCCGGCCAGGCAGCCGACGTGCGCGCCGGAGACCGTGGACTGGTAGTAGCTGCCGTTGGGCTGGTAGGCCTGGCCGCCCGCGGCCAGCGAGCCGTTGTACGTCGCCTCCGACGACGAGCAGCCGGTCGGCGGGTCGGGGTCGCCGCCACCGCCGGTGATCAGGGTCAGGCCGTAGGCCTGGAGGATCTCGTTGACCGGCTGGAAGTACGTGGTGCCGCCCGACGAGCAGTTGCCCGAACCGCCGGAGGTCACGCCCTGGGCCTGGTTGCCGGCCAGCAGGGAGCCGCCGGAGTCGCCCGGTTCGGCGCACACGGTGGTCTGGATCAGGCCGGTCACCGTGCCCTGCGGGTAGGTCACCGACGAGTTGCGCGCCTGGATCCGGCCGCAGTGCCAGCCCGTGGTGGAACCCGAGCGGCACACCGTCGCGCCGACGGCGGCGTCCTGCGAACCGGCCACCGACACCGTGCCGCCGGAGTAGTTGTTGACCAGGCCGCGCGGGGTGTTGCCGGCCGCGACCTGCACCCAGGCGTAGTCGTTGCCGGGGAAGCTGGAGCCGCGGAAGGTGCCGCTCGGGTTGGACGTGGTGGCCCCGGTCGAGCCACAGTGGCCGGCGGTGACGAAGCCGCCGTTGACCGAGAAGCCCACCGAGCACCGGCTGCCGCTGCCGATGTTGTAGGCGTTGCCGCCGATGACGTCGATCAGCGGTCGGGGCGACTCGTCGGTGGTCACGTGCCGCACGGCCGCGGCCGGGACACCGCTGGCCGCGACGAACGCGCGGGCGGCGGCGAGCTTGGCCGGGTGCGACTTCACGACCACGGAGTTGGTGGCCACGTCCACGTGCCAGCCGACCGCGGGGACGGGCGCGGCCGCCGCCCGACCGTCCAACTTGGACTTCAGGGCGTCCAGCTCGCGCTCGCTGCGCGCCACCACCCGGGCGCCGGGCAGCGCGGCGGCGTCGGTGACGGCGACCTGCAGGGTGCCGGAGCCGTCGATCCACGCCCCGCCGAACCGGTCCGCGAGGCGTTTGCGCAGGTCAGCCGCCTGGATGCTGGACGCGGAGTCGGCGGCCAGCCGGGCGCGGGCCTGGTCCGCGGACAGGCCGAGGTCCCGCTGGATCGCCGACAGGATCTCGGCGTCCTGACCGGCGGGCGCGGCGGACGCCGGGGCCGTGGCGAAGCCGGCGACCAGCGCCGCCGCGACGACGAGCGGTCTCAACAGTCTTGACATGGGGGTTCTCCTCGAAGGGAGGCAGGGATTCCCCGTGAAAAGTAATTGCGTCCGTCCGTTCGCGGTAATACCGCTTCGGTCATAAGAACGGCTGATGGTCAGACGACCGCGTGGTGCGGCACTGCCCCGAACTCCGGGTGGTCGCTGAGCCAACCGGTGTAGCGCGGGTTGCGCTCGGCGGTCTCCCGGTAGGCCTCGGCCGCGTACCGCAGGACCTGCGACCCGAACGCCGCCGCCGGGCTCTCCGGGTCCCAGCCCATCAGGTGCCGCCAGCGCAGCGGCACGCCCGCGATCGGCAGCACGGCCAGGCCCGGCGTGCGGCGGAACGTCGGCTGGCACAGCGCGATCACGTCACCGGACTGCGCGAGGTCGATGCAGCCCATGATGTCCACCTCGTACAACGTGCGCGGGGTGAACCCGGCCCGCGTGCACGCGGCGGAGAAGCAGTCGCCGAAGCAGCCGTCGCCGGGCGTCGCGGCCCACTGCATGTCCTTCAGCGCCGACAGCGGCACCTCGTCGAGCAGGGTCAGCGGGTGGTCCTCGGCGATCAGCACGCACACCGGGTCCACGGCGACCACGCTCCAGGTCAGGCCGTACTCCGAGGGCGGCGGCGCGTCCCCGCACACCCCGACCAGCACGTAGTCCAGCCGACCCTGCGCCACCGAGGCCGCCAGCTCCTCCCCCGACCAGGACACCTGGGTGCCGACGTGCGCGCCGGGGTGCGCCTCGGTGAGCCGGTGCACCAGGCCGCCGAGCATCGGGCCGTTGACCGCGCCCACCCGGAACCGGTCGGTCGGCTGGTCCTCGTCCACCAGGCGCAACGCGTCCTCCTGCAAACGGGAGAACGCGGGCAGGAGCACCCGGGCGCGTTCGAGCACCAGTTCGCCCAGCGCGGTGGGCCGGGCGCCCTTGTGGTCGCGGTCGAACAGCTTGCCGCCGAGGAGCCCTTCGATGCGGTGCAGCTGCGCGGTGAGCGCCGGTTGGGCCAGTCCGAGCACGGAGGAGGCCTTGGACAGGCTGCCGGCGTCGGCGATCGCGCAGACCACGCGGAGGTGCCGCAGTTCGAGCTTCACCCGACCGACGGTAGGCACTGTGAACGGGGGTGTCGAGGGCCGGCGGGACCCGGCGGGGCCCACCCGGCGGGCCGCCCGGGGTGGCAATGGACAGGGTGTGCCCTGATCATGGCAAACGTGGACACTCTGACACTGCCCTTCGCACGCGGGCCGACCCGAGGATTCCGGGATGGAAAACGCGCCGAACCGCCGGACCGGACGGTGTTCCACGAGCGTAACAGGGGAGTGACCGATGGCCCTCGACTCCGCAACCCAGGTCACATCCGATCCCGACGGCCGCGTGGAGCTGCGCGACCACTCCGCGATCTCCGACAGCCCGCACTACAACCCCGAGCTGGCCCCGGTGCCGCTCGACCAGCGCACCTGGACGACCTACAACTTCTTCGCGCTGTGGATGGGCATGGCGCACAACATCCCCAGCTACACCCTGGCCGCGTCCCTGGTCGCGCTGGGCATGGACTGGCTCCAGGCGTTCCTGACCATCACCCTGGGCAACCTGATCGTGCTGGTGCCCATGCTGCTCAACAGCCACGCGGGCACGAAGTACGGCATCCCGTTCCCGGTGTTCGCCCGCGCGTTCTACGGGGTGCGGGGCGCGAACCTGGTGGCGTTGCTGCGGGCGTTCATCGCGTGCGCGTGGTTCGGCATCCAGACGTGGGTGGGCGGCAAGGCGCTGCACGTGATCGTCGGCCGGTTGGCCGGTGACGGCTGGACCGACGCGCCGGTGGTGCTGGGCCAGGTGTGGACGCTGTGGCTGTGCTTCCTGGGCTTCTGGGTGGTGCAGATGCTGGTGATCTGGCGCGGCATGGAGGCCATCCGCCGGTTCGAGAACTGGACCGCTCCCCTGGTCAGCGTCGGGTTCCTGGTGCTGCTGGCGTACGTGGCGGTCAAGGCGGGCGGGTTCGGGCCGATCCTGTCCGAGCCGTCGAAGCTGGGCTGGGGCCCGGACTTCTGGAAGGTGTTCTTCCCGGCGCTGATGGGCATGATCGCGTTCTGGTCGACGCTGTCGCTGAACATGCCCGACTTCACCCGGTTCGGCGGCAGCCAGCGCAAGCAGGCGGTCGGGCAGGTGCTCGGCCTGCCCACGACGATGTCGTTCATCGCGCTGGTGGCCATCCTGACCACGTCCGGCGCGGTGGCGCTGTACGGCGAGGCGATCTGGGACCCGGCGGAGCTGGCCGGCCGGTTCGACTCCACCGCGGTCGTGCTCGTGGCGCTGGTCGCGCTGGTGCTGGCGACCATCTCGGCCAACCTCGCCGCGAACGTGGTCAGCCCGTCCTACGACTTCTCCAACGCGTTCCCGAGGAAGATCACCTTCGCGCTGGGCGGGCTGATCACGGGCGTGATCGGCATCGTCATCCAGCCGTGGCGGCTGATCTCGGACCCGAACATCTACATCTTCGCGTGGTTGGGCTTCTACGGCGGGTTGCTGGCGTCGGTGGCCGGCGTGTTCGTCGCGGGCTACTGGGTGCTCGCCAAGACCCGCTTGGAGCTGCCGGACCTGTACCTGTCCGGGCGCGGCGCCTACTGGTTCCGCGCGGGCTGGAACTGGCGCGCGGTCGTCGCCACGGCCGTGGGCTCGGTGCTCGCGGTGGGCGGCGCGTACGGGGGCCCGTTCCCGGCGGACGGGCTGATCCCGCCGCTCAAACCGCTCTACGACTACAACTGGGTCGTCGGTCTGCTCGGCGGCCTCCTCGTCTACCTGGCGCTTGCGCCGCGGAGGGAGCACGCGTGAGCAACATCGTCCGTGCGGGGCTGGTCCAGCAGAAGTGGACCGGCGACAAGGAGTCGATGATCGCGAACGCGGTGGAGGCGGTCCGCACCGCCGCGTCGCAGGGCGCGCAGGTCGTGTGCCTGCAGGAGCTGTTCTACGGGCCGTACTTCTGCCAGGTGCAGGACGCGGACTACTACTCCTACACCGAGGGCATCCCGGACGGCCCGACCACCGAGCTGATGTGCCAGGTGGCCGAGCAGAACGGCGTCGTGCTCGTCGTGCCGATGTACGAGCAGGAGCAGCCGGGCGTCTACTTCAACACCGCCGCGGTGATCGACGCCGACGGCACGTACCTGGGCAAGCACCGCAAGAACCACATCCCGCAGGTGAAGGGGTTCTGGGAGAAGTTCTACTTCCGGCCCGGCAACCTGGGCTACCCGGTGTTCGACACCGCGGTGGGCAAGGTCGGCGTCTACATCTGCTACGAGCGGCACTTCCCCGAGGGCTGGCGCGCGCTGGGGCTGGGCGGGGCGCGGATCGTGTTCAACCCGTCGGCGACCTCGCGCGGGCTGTCGGAGTACCTGTGGCGGCTGGAGCAGCCAGCGGCGGCCGTGGCCAACGAGTACTACGTCGGCACGATCAACCGGGTGGGCGTGGAGCCGTTGGGCGACAACGAGTTCTACGGCCAGTCCTACTTCGTGGACCCGCGCGGGCAGCTCGTGGGCGACGCGGCGTCGGACACGGAGGAGGAGGTCGTCGTGCGCGACCTCGACATGGACAAGCTGGCCGAGGTGCGCGACCTGTGGGCGTTCTACCGCGACCGCCGCCCCGACTCCTACGAATCGCTGGTGAAGCCATGACCATCCTGATCAAGGGCGGCCTGGTGGTGAACGCGACCGGGGCCGTGGCCGCCGACGTGCTGGTGGACGGCGAGACGATCGCCGCGCTGGTCGCCCCGGGCTTCCCGCTGGCGGCCGACGAGGTCGTGGACGCCGCCGGGAAGTACGTGATCCCGGGCGGGATCGACGCGCACACCCACATGGAGATGCCGTTCGGCGGCACGTTCTCCGCCGACACCTTCGCCACCGGCACCACGGCGGCGGCGTGGGGCGGCACGACCACCATCATCGACTTCGCGGTGCAGGCCAAGGGCACCTCGCTGCTGTCCACGTTGGACAAGTGGCACGCGAAGGCGGACGGGAACTGCGCGATCGACTACGGGTTCCACATGATCGTCTCCGACGTGACCGACACGTCGTTGAAGGAGATGGAGTCCTGCGTCGAGGCGGGCGTGAACACCTTCAAGATGTTCATGGCCTACCCGGGCGTCTTCTACGCCACCGACGGCGAGATCCTACGCGCGATGCAGAAGGCGCGCGAGACCGGGTCCACGATCATGATGCACGCCGAGAACGGCATCGCGATCGACCAGCTGGTGGCGCAGGCGCTGGCGCAGGGCCGCACCGAACCGGTGGAGCACGGCCTGACCCGGCCGGCGGAGCTGGAGGGCGAGGCGACCTCGCGGGCGATCACGCTGGCGAAGGTGACCGGCTCGCCGCTCTACATCGTGCACCTGTCGGCGGCGCAGGCGCTGGACGCGGTGACCAAGGCGCGCGACACCGGGCAGAACGTGTTCGCCGAGACGTGCCCGCAGTACCTGTACCTGTCGCTGGAGGACCTGGCCAAGCCGGACTTCGAGGGCTCGAAGTACGTGGCCTCTCCCCCGCTGCGGCCCAAGGAGCACCAGTCGGAGCTGTGGCGGGGGCTGCGCACCAACGACCTGTCGGTGGTGTCCACCGACCACTGCCCGTTCTGCTTCAAGGACCAGAAGGAGCTGGGCCGCGGGGACTTCTCCAAGATCCCCAACGGGATGCCCGGCGTCGAGCACCGGATGGACCTGCTGCACCAGGGCGTGGTGAAGGGCGAGATCGGCCTGGCCCGCTGGGTGGAGATCAGCTCCACGACCCCGGCGCGCATGTTCGGGCTCTACCCGCGCAAGGGCGTGGTCGCGCCGGGCGCGGACGCCGACCTGGTGGTCTACGACCCGAAGCCGCGGCAGACGATCTCGGCGGCCACCCACCACATGAACGTGGACTACTCGGCGTACGAGGGCATGGAGATCACCGGCCGGGTGGACACGGTCCTGTCGCGCGGCCGGGTGGTGGTGGACGCGTCGGGCTTCCGCGGCTCGACCGGCCACGGCCGGTTCCTGTCCCGAGACCTGAACCAGTACCTGGTGTGAGGGGGTGGTCACCGTGGACTTCGGTGTGGTGCTGCAGACCGACCCGCCCGCGCGGGACGTCGTGACCGGCTTGAAAGCCGCCGAGGACAACGGTTTCCGGTACGGCTGGACGTTCGACTCGACGGTGCTGTGGCAGGAGCCGTTCGTCATCTACTCGCAGGTGCTGGCGCGGACGTCGGAGCTGGTGGTCGGCCCGATGGTGACCAACCCCAGCACCCGGGACTGGTCGGTGCTGGCCAGCCTGTTCGCCACCTTGAACGACATGTTCGGCAACCGCACGGTGTGCGGCATCGGGCGCGGCGACTCCGCACGGCGGGTCATCGGGCAGAAGCCGGCGTCGCTGGCCTACCTGTCGCAGGCCATGACCGTGATCAAGGGCCTGGCCGAGGGCCGGGAGGTCGAGCACCACGGCACGCCCGTGCGCATCCCGTGGGTGCGCGACGGGAAGCTGGAGATGTGGATGGCCGCCTACGGGCCGCGGGCGTTGAAGGTGGTCGGCGAGCAGGCCGACGGGTTCATCCTGCAGACGGCCGACCCGGACATCGCGCGGTGGACCATCGGGTCGGTCCGGGACGCGGCGGAGGCGGTCGGCCGCGACCCCGCGGAGATCACCATGTGCGTCGCCGCGCCGGCTTATGTCGGCGACGACCTGCCGCACCAGCGCGAGCAGTTGCGGTGGTTCGGCGGGATGGTCGGCAACCACGTGGCCGACCTGGTCGAGCGGTACGGCGCTGGGGGTGTGGTGCCCAAGGCGCTGACCGACTACATCGAGGACCGGGAGGGTTACGACTATTCCCACCACGGGAAGGTCGGAAACCGTTCCACGGATTTCGTGCCGGATTACATCGTGGACCGGTTCTGCCTGTTGGGGCCGGCGAGTGCGCACGTCGAGCGGTTGCAGGAACTCAAGGAATTGGGCGTGGGCAATTTCGCGCTCTATTTGATGCACGACGACAAGGACAAGACTCTGACCGCTTACGGGAATGAAGTGATTCCGCACGTCCAGTGATTCCCCGGCCGGTGGACGCGGAGTGACCGCACGCGTCCACCGGCCCACGGGCCCGGGGAGCGGCCCGACGAGGGCTTGGCCGCCGCCGGCGCGGCTCGACCCGGCCGTGAACCCATGTCCGGCGATAAGCGCTGGGTGAGCACCGATAGCATCTCGGGGAAAGGCACCACCAGCGACCCGAGGAGTCACCGTGTCCCAGTCGAGCCCCGCAGCCGCTCTCGCCCCACCGCGCGTGGTGGTGCCGGCCGGGACCACTGCGGGCACGGCCGTCCGGGAGGCCGGGCTGCCGGGCAAGGGGCCGGACGCGATCGTCGTGGTCCGCGACGCCGAGGGCCACCTGCGCGACCTGTCGTGGGCGCCGAGCGTGGACGTCGAGGTCGAGGCGGTGGCCGCGGACACGGCCGACGGCCGCAGCGTGATCCGGCACTCCGCCGCGCACGTGCTGGCGCAGGCCGTGCAGCAGCAGTTCCCCGAGGCCAAGCTGGGCATCGGCCCGCCGGTCAAGGACGGCTTCTACTACGACTTCCAGGTCGAGAAGCCGTTCACGCCCGAGGACCTCCAGGCGCTGGAAAAGCGCATGAAGCAGATCATCAAGGGCGCGCAGCGGTTCGACCGGCGCGTGGTCGAGTCCGTGGACGCGGCCAAGGCGGAATTGGCGAGCGAGCCGTTCAAGCTCGAACTGGTCGACATCAAGAGCGATGTGGACACCGCCGAGGTCATGGAGATCGGCGGCGGCGAGCTGACGATCTACGACAACCTCGACCCGCGCTCGGGCGAGCGGGTGTGGGGCGACCTGTGCCGCGGCCCGCACGTGCCGACGACCAAGCACATCCCGGCGTTCAAGCTCACCCGCGTGGCGGCGGCGTACTGGCGCGGCAACGAGAACAACCCGCAGCTGCAGCGCATCTACGGCACGGCGTGGGAGTCGCAGGAGGCGCTGGACGCCTACCTGGAGCTGCTCGCCGAGGCCGAGCGCCGCGACCACCGCAAGCTCGGCGTCGAGCTGGACCTGTTCAGCTTCCCCGACGAGCTGGGCTCGGGCCTCGCGGTGTTCCACCCCAAGGGCGGCATCATCCGCCGGGAGCTGGAGAACTACTCGCGCCGCCGGCACGAGGAGGCCGACTACGAGTTCGTGAACACGCCGCACATCAGCAAGAGCGGCCTGTTCCACACCTCCGGCCACCTGCCGTACTACGCGGACACGATGTTCCCGCCCATCGAGTTCGAGGGCGAGGACTACTACCTCAAGGCCATGAACTGCCCGATGCACAACCTGATCTTCAGGTCGCGCGGGCGGTCCTACCGCGAGCTGCCGCTGCGGCTGTTCGAGTTCGGCACGGTGTACCGGTACGAGAAGTCCGGCGTGGTGCACGGCCTGACCCGCGTGCGCGGCCTGACGATGGACGACTCGCACATCTACTGCACCAAGGAGCAGATGGGCGCGGAGCTGCGGTCGCTGCTCAAGTTCGTCCTCGACCTGCTCGCCGACTACGGCCTGACCGACTTCTACCTGGAACTGTCCACCCGGGACGACTCGCCGAAGTTCATCGGCGACCCGCAGGAGTGGGAGGACGCCACCGAGACGCTGCGGCAGGCGGCCGAGGACTCCGGGCTGGAACTGGTGCCCGACCCGGGCGGCGCGGCCTACTACGGGCCGAAGATCTCGGTGCAGGCCAAGGACGCCATCGGCCGGTCGTGGCAGATGTCCACCATCCAGTTGGACTTCAACCAGCCCAAGCGGTTCGAGCTGGAGTACACCGCGCCGGACGGGTCGCGCCAGCGGCCGATCATGATCCACCGGGCGCTGTTCGGGTCGATCGAGCGGTTCTTCGGCGTGCTGACCGAGCACTACGCGGGCGCGTTCCCGGCGTGGCTGGCCCCGGTGCAGGTGGTCGGCATCCCGATCGCCGACGAGCACGTGGAGCACCTGGAGCAGGTCGCGGCCGCGTTGAAGTCGCACGGCATCCGGGTCGAAGTGGACGCTTCCGACGACCGCATGCAGAAGAAGATCCGCAACCACACCACGCAGAAGGTCCCGTTCATGCTGCTGGCCGGCGGCAAGGACGTGGAGAACGGGGCGGTCTCGTTCCGGTTCCGCGACGGCACGCAGATCAACGGCGTGCCGGTGGCGCGGGCCGTCGAGACCATCGTGGACTGGGTGGCGCGGCGCGAGAACGCCTCGCCCACGGCGGAACTGGTCCAGTGACGCCGCGGTACGAGGAGCAGGACGGGGTCGGGGTCCACGACGCGTTGCAGCGGCTGTGGACCCCGCACCGCCTCTCGTACGTGCGCGGGGAGGGCAAGGCGGTCGGCGACGAGCCGGAGGGCTGCCCGTTCTGCCGGGTGGTCGAGCTGGACGACGCCGACGGCCTGATCCTGGCGCGCGGTGAGCGGGTGTTCGCGGTGCTCAACCTGTACCCGTACAACCCGGGTCACCTGATGGTGCTGCCGTACCGGCACGTCCCGGACTACACGGACCTGACCGTGGAGGAGACGGCGGAGTTCGCGGCGTTCACGCAGCGGGCGATGCGGGTGATCCGGGCCGTGGCCTCGCCGCACGGGTTCAACATCGGCATGAACCAGGGCGTCGTGGCCGGGGCGGGGATCGCCGCGCACCTGCACCAGCACGTGGTGCCGAGGTGGGGCGGCGACGCGAACTTCATGCCGGTCATCGGGCACACGAAGGTCTTGCCGCAGTTGCTGGGCGAAACCCGGCAGTTGTTGTCGGAGGCGTGGCATTCGTGACGATTCGCCGTCACTGGTAATCGCACGTGCAGGTGCATTGGCGCGCGCGGGGTGGCGTGAATCACGCGTCTTGTGCCGGATGATCACCGCGTGACGGCCAGTATTCCCTGTGTGGCCGATCGTCACGGATCGCGTTCATCGATAACGTGCGTTTCATGACCGCACCTGAGCGTTCGCGGCTGGCCCGAGAACGGCTCTCGCGCGAGTTACGCAGGCTGCGCACGGAGGCCAAGATGACCGGCACGGCCACCGCGCGGGCGACCGGGATGAGCCAGTCCAAGCTGTCCAAGATCGAGAACGGCATGCTCCTCCCGTCCGTGACCGACGTGGAGCGCCTGGTGGCCGAGCTGTCGGCGACCCGGGAGACCAGGCTCGAACTGGTCGAACTGGCCCGCCAACTGCACGCCGAGGCCGAAACCCGCCGAGTGGTCCTGCACCGCGGCGCCCACCGCCACCAGCAAACCGTGGCCCGCATCGAGGCGAGGGCCACGACGAGCCGCTTCTTCCAGAACGCCGGCGTCCCGGCGCTGCTGCAGAGCGAGAACTACCTGCGGGTGGTCCTGTCCGCGACGCCGGCGCACGAGCAGGAGACGGCCGTGGCGACCCTGCGCAGTCGCAGGGCGCGCATGGACGACCTGGGCAAGCGCTTCGTGTTCCTGCTGGCCGAGGCGGCGCTGCGGTGGCGGATGGGGTCGGCGGACCTGATGTGCGAGCAACTGGACCACCTGCGTGGCTTGATGCGACGGCCGAACGTCCAGCTGGGGGTCGTGCCGTGGACGGCCGACGTCAACCTGGTCGCCCTGCACGGGTTCCAGGTGTACGACGAGCGGGTGGTGACGTTGAGCGTGCTGACCGGGAACGCGACGATCACCGACCCGCACGACGTGCGCGAGTACTTGACGCTGTTCAACCGGCTGGAACGGCTGGCCATGCGCGGGGAGCAGCTGGAAGACCTGCTGGACACGATCGCGACGGACCACCGGAAACTGGGCTGACCCGCCGGGTGGCGGGCGGCGCAAATCGGGCGGCGCGCGGCTGTCTCGTGGGGCCGGGGGTCGCGGCGGCTTCCGGGCGGTGGGTGGTCGGCATGGCACACAGCGCACAAGCCAGGGCGGCGCGACCGCCGCCTCGCGGCTCCGCCGCGCGCGACTTCGTCGCCGGGACCGCGCCGACGTGACGCGCGCCGCGCCCCCGACCGCCGGATCAGCCTGCGCCCACCCTCGCCCCGCCCCGCCTCGCCTCGCCCCGCCTCGCCACGCCTCGCCTCGCCCCGCCTCGCCACGCCTCGCCACGCCTCGCCCCGCCGCGCCGCCCCCTCGCCCCGTCACCTCGCGGCCTGCCCGCCGCCCCTCCCCCCGCACCGCTCGTCTCGCGGGTTTTGTCGGTGGTCCGTGGGAGAATGGTGTCGGGGGCCGGAGGCCGCGCCCGGTGCGTTCCGGGTGCGCGTGGGCGACACGACAGGGATCTTCCGGCCTACCGCGTCGGCTTGGGCTGAGCTGGGCCGTTAGGCTGCCTGGGACCCAGTCGTCCCCACCGGTAGGTGCAGTCGCCGCCCCATGCTGAACATCTTCGCCCGCGCGTCGGTCTCGCGCGTCACCGATCCGATCGGGGCGTGGCTGCTGCGCCGCGGCCTCACGCCGAACATCGTCACCGTGGCCGGGACCATCGGGTCCGTCGCGGCCTCGTTGTGGTTCATCCCGCGCGGGCAGTTGTTCGTCGGGGCCGCCCTGGTCACCGCGTTCGTCCTGTTCGACCTGATCGACGGCGCGATGGCGCGGGCCCAGGGCGGCGGGACGAGGTTCGGGGCCGTGTTGGACGCCAGTTGTGACCGGATCGCCGACGGCGCCCTGTTCGCCGCCGTCACCTGGTGGTGCTTCGGCGCGGACGAGCACGGGTTGGCGGCGGCCTCGATGGTGTCGTTGGTGGGGGCTCAGGTCATCTCGTACGTGAAGGCGCGGGCGGAGGCGTCCGGGCTCGCCGCCGACGGCGGGGTCGCCGAACGGGCCGAGCGGTTCATCGTCGTGCTTGTCGGTGTCGGGCTGCACGGGCTGGGCGTGCCGTACGTCCTCCCCGTCGCGCTGTACCTGCTGGCCGCGCTCGTCGTGGTCACGGTGGTGCAGCGGGTGCTGGCCGTGTGGCGCGCCGCGAAGGAGCTGGGGACATGAAGGAGCGGCTGGCCGACCTCGGGTACGCGGCGGGGTGGCGGCTGGTGCGGCTGTTGCCGGAGAAGGTGGCGGTCGCGGTGTTCGACCGGGCCGCCGACTTCGCCGCCAAGCGCGACGGCGACGGGGTCCGGCAGTTGCGCGCCAACCTGCGGCGGGTGGTGCCCCGGGCGGGCGAGGCGGAACTGGACGAGCTGGTCCGGCTGAGCCTGCGCTCCTACGCCCGGTACTGGCGGGAGGCGTTCCGGCTGCCGTCGATGGACCTCAAGGCCGCGTTCGCCGAGTGCGACCGGACGATCAGCGGCGTCGAGAACCTCGACGCGGCGCTCAAGGCGGGCAACGGCGCGGTGGCCGCGCTGCCGCACTGCGGCAACTGGGACATGGCGGGCGTGTGGCTGGTCGGTCACACCGGCACGTTCACCACGGTCGCCGAACGGCTCAAGCCCGAGTCGCTCTACCAGCGGTTCATCCGGTTCCGCGAGTCGCTGGGCTTCGAGGTGCTGCCGTTGACCGGCGGCGAGCGCAACCCCGCGGTGGTGCTGTCCGAACGGCTGCGCGCGAACGGTGTCGTGTGCCTGCTCGCCGACCGGGACCTGACGGCGGGCGGCGTGCCGGTGACGTTCTTCGGTGAACGCACCCTGATGCCCGCCGGCCCGGCGCACCTGGCCGCGACGACCGGTGCGGCGCTGCTCCCGGTCGGTCTGTGGTTCACCGAGGACGGCTGGTCGTTCCGCATCCACCCGCCGATCCGGGTCGCGGGCACCGGTGGCGTCGGCTCGGCCACGCAGCAGTTGGCCGACGTGTTCGCCGCCGACATCGCCGCGCACCCCACCGACTGGCACATGCTCCAGAAGCTGTGGCTCGCCGACCTGCCGGAGAGCCGGCAGAAGGCGCTGGAACGGGTGCTGGCCCGCAGGGAGGGCACCCGGTGAAGGTCGGCATCGTCTGCCCGTACTCCTTCGAGGTGCCCGGAGGGGTGCAGGCGCACGTGGTCGACCTGGCGCGCGCGCTGCGGTCCTTGGGCCACGAGGTCGAGGTGCTGGGGCCGGCCGACGACGACACGCCCGTGCCCGAGTTCGTGACCCCGGCCGGGCGGGCGGTGAGCATCCCCTACAACGGGTCGGTGGCGCGGCTGTCGTTCGGGCCGGTCTCGTTCGCGCGGGTCCGGCGGTGGATCGCCGAGCACGAATTCGACGTGCTGCACCTGCACGAACCGACCGCGCCGTCGCTGTCGATGCTGGCGCTGATGGTGGCGGACGGGCCGATCGTGGCCACCTTCCACACCTCGACGCCGCGGTCGAAGATGCTGGCCGCGTTCCAGGGCGTGCTGCAGCCGTTCCTGGAGAAGATCACGGCGCGGATCGCGGTGTCCGCGCTGGCCCGGCGCGTGCAGGTGGAGCACCTGGGCGGGGACGCGGTGGAGATCCCCAACGGCGTGGACGTCGGGTTCTTCGCCGACGCGACCCCGTTGGACGGGTACCCGCGGGCGGGCGGGACGGTCGGGTTCGTCGGCCGGTTCAGCGAGCCGCGCAAGGGCATGCCCGTGCTGCTGGAGGCGTTCCGGGCGTTGCCTGAGGACGTCCGGTTGCTCGTGGTGGGGCGCGGTGACGAGGACGAGTTCCGCAAGGCGGCCGGGCCGGAGGTGGCCGCGCGGACGGTGTTCCTGGGCATGGTGGACGACGAGACCAAGGCGCGGGCGTTGCGCAGCGTCGACGTGTACTGCGCGCCGAACACCGGTGGTGAGAGCTTCGGCATCATCCTGACCGAGGCGATGTCGGCCGGCACGGCGGTGGTGGCCAGCGACCTGGACGCGTTCCGGCGGGTGCTCGACGACGGCAAGGCGGGCGTGCTGACGCCGGTGGGCGACTCGGCGGCGCTGGCGGCGGCGTTGGGCGAGCTGCTGGCGGACCCGCGGCGGCGGGCGGACTACGTGGACGCCGCGCGGCAGCGGGTCATGACCTACGACTGGTCGGTGGTGGCGGCGCAGGTGTTGCGGGTGTACGAGAGCGCGATGGCGGCCGACCCGCGGCGGGTGGCGGAGGCGTGACGCGGGCGGGAGGGGCGTGGCGCGGGGTGGGTGAGGCGTGACCAGTTCCGGTGTGGCGCTGACGTTCCTGGTGCTGCTGGGGGTCGTGGTCCTGGTCGGGCCGTGGGTGCTGGGCACGGCGAACCGGCTGGACCGGCTGCACGTGCGGACCGACGCGGCGTGGGCGGCGTTGGACGCGGCCCTGGCGCGGCGGTCGGTGGTGACGCGGGCGGTCGCGGCGGTGTGCGGGGCGCCCGAGCTGCGCGCGGCGGCGGACCGGGCCGAACGGGCCGGGCGCGCCGACCGCGAGACGGCCGAGAACGAGCTGAGCGCCCTGCTCGACGGGCTGGACCGGTCCGTGCTGGCGCCCGCGTTGGCGGCGGAGCTGGCCGACGCCGAGCAGCGGGTCGTGCTGGCGCGGCGCGTGCACAACGACGCCGTGCGCGACACGTTGGCGCTGCGGCGGTGGCGGTTGGTGCGCTGGCTGCGGCTGGCCGGCACCGCGCCGACGCCGTCGTACTTCGAGATCGCCGAACCGGACACCGACGCCCCGACGCCGCGCGTGTCGGCCCGGGTCGTGCTGGCCGACCGCGAGGGCCGGGTGCTGCTGTTCGAGGGCTTCGACCCGGCGCGGCCCGACGAGCTGTTCTGGTTCACCGTGGGGGGCGGCGTCGAGGCGGGCGAGGAGCTGCGGGACGCGGCCGTGCGCGAGGCCCACGAGGAGACCGGGCTGGTGGTGGCACCGGACGCGCTGGTCGGGCCGGTGTGGAAGCGGCACGTCGCGTTCACGTTCGACGGGTTGAGCTTCGCGTCGGAGGAGTGGTTCTTCGTGCACCGCGTGGACGGCGTGGAGATCGACACCTCGCGGTTCCAGGAGCTGGAGCAGCGGACCATCCGCCGGCACCGGTGGTGGTCGGTGGACGAGCTGCGCGAGAGCGGGGACACGGTGTACCCGGTGCAGCTCGCCGAGGTCCTGCCCGATGCCCTGGACGGCTGGGACGGCACCACCCGCTCGATCCGCTGAGCATCGGGGGTGCTGAGCAGCGGCCGCAACCGCACCCAGCGCCGCCGATCAGGGCCGCCGCCGATCAGGGCCGCCGCCGATCAGGGCCGCCGCCGATCAGGGCCGCCGCCGATCAGGGCCGCCGCCGGTCAGAGCTGCCGCCGGTCAGAGCTGCCGGCCGGGGGCGGGTTCGCCTGCGTGGCTGCCGGGCTAGTCGTTCGTGGCTGGCTTGGTCGGCTCGGTTGTCCCGGGCCCGTGGGCTCCCCCGTCCCGCGCTCCTTGTTCACGGGACGCGCGAGTCGGTGTTTGGTGCCGAGATCGACATGTCGCACGATCGGGTGACGTGTCGGGGGCGGCGGTGGGCGGGAGGGTCAGAGGACGAAAGTGGCGATCATCTGGCCCAGCAGGCGCACGTCGGCGTGCCCGCGGAACTCCAGTCGGACCTTGCCCAGGCCGGAGAACCACAGGTCGAGTTCGGCGTCCATGTCGAAGGTGCCCGCCGTCTCGATCGAGAACGCCTGCACGCGGCTGTACGGCAGGGACGTGAAGTCCTTCTTCCGGCCCGTCATCCCCTGCACGTTCACCGCGATCACGCGCTTGTTGGTGAACACCACGAAGTCGCGCACCGTCTTGAAGCACGACACGATCTGCTCGCCCTGGATCAGGATCGGGGACACCTGGCCCGCGATGTCCTCCGGCTTGCACGGGGCGAGCTTGAACACGGACGCCTTCTCGAAGTCGATCACACCTCCGACGGTACCCCCGCCCCGGCCCACCCGGCCTGGTTCGCGCCGGATTCCCGGGAGATCCCCGACCCCGTCTCCGGGAATTCCCCGAACCGCTCTTCGTGCAGATGGGCGAAGAAGTAGCAGAAGTCCTCGGCCGAGGCGTCGTCCACCGCCAACCGGGGGTCGCGCGCGACCGCCTCGTAGAACTCCCGCCCGAGCACCACGATGAAACCGCGCGCGTAGAGGAACCCGTCGTCGGACCCGTCTGTGTGCTCGTGGACGTCCTCCCGGTCGATGTCGTACAACTTCCGCTCGCCCACGCGGTCGAGCGCGGTCAATTCCCCGCTCGTCATGTCGGCGCACAGCTCGGTCAGCCGGTCGAGCACGCCCTCGACCTGCTCCTCCAGCACGGCGGCCTGGTCGAAGCCGTCGTCCTCCTCCGGGTCGCGCCGGACCAGCGCGCGACGGGCCCGCGCGGCCTCGGCGCCCGCGCCGGCCCACGCCTGTTCCAACAGGGCCCAGAACCGGGCCTCTTCCTCAGCGGTGATCATGTCGGGGACGGTACCGAGGGGGTACGACAATTCCGCGCTCAGCGGTCGACGAAGCGCAGGCTCGTCCGGTCGTAGCGCTCGCCGGCGACCTGGTCGCGGACCCCGTCCAGCGCCTTGAGGTCGTCCTCGGACAGGACCACGTCCAGTGCGGCCAGGTTCTCCTCCAGGTTGCGCCGGCGACGCGTTCCGGGGATCGGCACGACGTCCGGCCCGCGGTGCTGGACCCAGGCCAGCGCGAGCTGTCCCGCGGTGACGCCCTTCGCCGCGGCCAACTCCTCGACGACAGCCACGACGGCGAGGTTGTGTTCCAGGTTGCCCTCCGAGAAGCGTGGCTGCGACCGCCGGACGTCGTTGTCCGCCAAGGCCTCCACCGACCGGTACCGCCCGGTCAGGAAACCCCGTCCCAGCGGCGAGAACGGCACCAGGCCGATGCCCAGCTCGCGGCACACCGGCACGACCGTGTCCTCGATGTCCCTGGTCCACAGCGACCACTCGCTCTGCAACGCCGAGATCGGGTGGACGGCGTGCGCGCGCCGGATCGTGGCCGCGCTCGCCTCCGACAACCCCAGGTGCCGCACCTTGCCCAGCCTGACCAGCTCGGACATCGCCTCGACGGTCTCCTCGACCGGCACCGACGGGTCGACGCGGTGCAGGTAGTACAGGTCGATGTGGTCCACCCCGAGCCGCCGCAACGAGTCCTCGCACGCCTTGCGCACGTGGAACGCGTCGCCGCGGATCACGGTCGGTTCGCCCAGGCGGTTGGCGAACCCGAACTTCGTGGCGATCACGACCTGGTCGCGTCGCCCGGCGATCGCCCGCCCGATCAGCTCCTCGTTGTGCCCGGAGCCGTAGAAGTCGGCGGTGTCGAGCAGCGTGACGCCGAGGTCCAGGGCGCGGTGCAGGGTCGCGATCGACTGGGCGTCGTCGGAAGTCCCGTAGCCGTGGCTCATGCCCATGCAGCCCAGGCCTTGCGCGGAAACGGCGAGGTCGCCCAGGTGTCGGGTGGGGATCATGTCTGCCTCCTGTGTCGTGGACCTTCCACACAGGACGCTACGAACTGGAGCGCGCTCAAGGTCAAGCGTGCTGGTTGGTGATGAAGGCGGCTATCGAGGAAGTTGGCGCGCGGCCCGTGGTGCGTTGGTAGCGGGCCACCAGGTCGCGGTGGCGGATGGCGCTGCCCAGGCGTCTTTCCAGGCGTAGCAACGGGTTGCGGCGTGGGGGCGGGAAGGCCCGGGCCAGGCGGTGGGCCAGTGCGAGGCGATCGACCCCGGCGGTGTCGAGGACCCAGGCCACTCCCGGGTCGAGGGCGACCAGGACCAGGGCCAGGTGTTCCGGGCGGTGTCGGCGCTCGCGGCGGGCCAGGGCGAAGCGGAGGGAGGCTTCGTAGGCGGCTTGGGCGTCGAGGCCGAGGGGTGGGTCGAGCCGGGCGCAGCGCCGCCGGGCTCCGGCTCCGCCCAGCGGGAACAGGGGTTCCCCGGCGGGTGGGTGGTCCAGGCTGATGCCGGCCGTGAGCTGGTCGAAGTCGATGCCGAGCGTGGCGAGGGCCGCGCGGTCCGCCGCCGCGCCGGCTCCTCGGGGCGCGGCTCGTCGGACGGCTTCGCGGGCTCGCGTCTTCGTGGCCGGTGAAACCGGTGAGGGCCAGCAGGAGGTGTTCGCTGCCGGCGCGGGGGTGGCCGAGGTCGCGGGCGATCCGGAGGGCGCGGTCGACGACGCGGCCGAGTTCGGGGTCAGCGCGGAACATCGGGCTCGCTCCGTCCGTGTTTGCGGTGCACGGTCTGCTTGGTGACGCCGAGGCGGGTGGCGATGTCGCGCCAGGACCAGCCGGCGCGGCGGGCGGCGGCGACGTGCGCGGCCTCCAGTTGCTCGACCAGGACCCGCAGGCGGGCGACGGCGCGCAACCCGGCGTCCGGGTCGGTGCCCTGCGCGGCCTGGCCGAGATCGGCGATGGTGGACATGTCGTCAACATATGCTGACGATGGGCGGAGCGTCAACACATGCTGACGACAGGTTGTTCACAGCCGGCGATCAGGGTCCGCTCAGGTGGGGGACGCACGCTGGTGGGGCAGACCCTTGAGCACAGGAGCCGAGCCATGCCAGACCCACGCCCCGAGGACACGCCGGACGCCGGCACGCGCCCCTTGCCCACGCCACCCGCCGAGGACTCCACGCACACCGCCGGAACCGCGCATACCGCCGGAACCGGGCCGGCGCGCGGGCCGCAGGCCGCCGACCCGGGGCCGCACACGCCCGCCACCGAGGCCGGCACGCACGCAGCCTGGGCGGAGGCGGCGGGGGCCGAGCCGCCGGCCGGGCCCGGAGGCGGGATTCCGCCGTCCCACAACCCGCCGCCGCCCGGTCACACCGGATTCCCGCCGCCCGGCCGAAGCTCGGCCGTCGGCAGGTTCGCCCGGCACCGGGCCACCCAACTGGTCGCCGTCGGGCTGCTCGGCCTCGTCCTCGGCGGCGGGATCGTGTCCATGGTCGACCACGACCGCGGGCACGACCGGCGTGGTGGGGCGTTCGAGCGGCCCGGGCATTCTCGGATGGACGATCGGGGGCCGGCCCGGGAGCGGTGACGTCAGCTCAGGAAGCCGCGCAGCAGGGAGGCCGTGCCGTCCAGGTGTTCGGCCATCGCCCGCCGCGCGGCTTCCGGGTCGCCTTCCAGGATGCGCGTCACGATCAGCTCGTGCTGGTCGTTCGAGTGCGCCAGGTTCGGCGGCAGCAGCGGGATGCGGTCCAGCAGCTCGTTCACCCGCATCCGGACGTCGGCGATCGCCGCGGTGAGCGACGCCGAGCCCGTGGACTCCGCGATCGCCAGGTGCAGGCGCGAGTCCTTGCGGCGGTACTCGTCCAGCGACGCGCACGAGCACTCGGTCAGGCGGGCGCCCAGGTTGCGGCGTTCCGCGGGACCCAGGGAACGGGACGCGGCGCACTCGACGGCGCCGGTCTCCAGGACCGTGCGCAGGGTCAGGGCGTCGAGCAGCTCGGGCGTCGCGATGGGACGGCCCGGGGAGGCCGCCGGCAGGGTGGTGTTCACGAACGTCCCGCCGTACCGGCCGCGCCGCGACTCGACGTACCCGGCGTCCTGCAACGACCGGATCGCCTCGCGCAGCGTCACCCGGCTCACCCCGAGCCGGGTCGCCAGCTCCCGTTCCGCGGGCAGCCGCTCCCCCGGCGGGACGACGCCCAGCCGGATCGCCTGCATGAGCCGCTCGACGGTCTCCTCGAACGCGTTGCCCGCCCGGACCGGGCGGAACAACGCGTCCTGCAAGGGCATCATCACAGCGGGGTAACGTAGGCGCCCGCGATCCCGCCGTCCACCAGGAAGTTCGACGCGGTGATGAACGACGAGTCGTCGCTGGCCAGGAACGCCACCGCCGCCGCGATCTCCTCCGGCTCGGCGAACCGCCCCAGCGGCACGTGCACCAGCCGCCGCGCCGCCCGCTCGGGGTCCTTCGCGAACAGCTCCCGCAGCAGCGGCGTGTTGACCGGTCCGGGCGACAGGGCGTTGACCCGCACCCCCTGCCGCGCGAACTGCACGCCCAGCTCCCGGCTCATCGCCAGCACGCCGCCCTTGGAGGCGGTGTAGGAGATCTGGGACGTGGCCGCGCCCATCGTCGCCACGAAGGACGCCGTGTTGATCACGGAACCCTTGCCCTTCTCCAGCATGTGCGGGATGGCGTACTTGCAGCACAGGTAGACCGACGTGAGGTTGACCTTCTGCACCCGGTCCCACGCCTCGATGCCCGTGGTGAGGATCGAGTCGTCGTCCGGCGGCGAGATGCCCGCGTTGTTGAACGCGATGTCCACCGACCCGTAGGTGTCCGCGGTGGTCCGGTAGAGCGCCGACACCTGCTCCTCGTCGGTCACGTCCACCTGCACGAACAGGCCGTCCACCTCGTCGGCGGCGGCCTTGCCGGTGCCCGCGTCGAGGTCCGCGACGACCACCCGCGCGCCCTCGCTCGCGAGCCTGCGCGCCGAGGCCAGGCCGATCCCGCTGCCGCCGCCGGTGACGACGGCCACCCGGCCTTCCAGTCGCTGTGCCATGTCTCTCCCAATCATCAATGAGCGATGAAGACGTTCTTGGTCTCGGTGAACGGTTCGAGCGCGTCGGGTCCGAGCTCCCGCCCCAGGCCGGACTGCTTGAACCCGCCGAACGGCGTCCAGTAGCGCACCGAGGAGTGCGAGTTGACCGACAGGTTGCCGGCTTCCACCGCCCGCGACACGCGCAGCGCCCGGCCCACGTCCCGCGTCCAGATCGAGCCGGACAGCCCGTACTCGCTGTCGTTGGCCAGGCGGACGGCGTCCTCCTCCTCGGCGAACGGGATCACCGCCACCACGGGCCCGAAGATCTCCTCCACCGCCGCCGGGTCGCGCGGGGACACGGGCGCGAGGACCGTTGGGGGGAACCAGAACCCGGGTCCGTCCGGTGCCGAACCCCGGAACGCGACCGGCGCGTCGTCGGGCACGTAGGCCGACACCCGGTCGAGCTGCGTGGCCGAGATCAGCGGGCCCATCTCGGTCTTCTCGTCGCCCGGGTCGCCCACGACGACACCCTTGACCGCGGGTTCCAGCAGTTCCATGAACCGGTCGTACACCGAGGCCTGCACCAGGATGCGCGACCGGGCGCAGCAGTCCTGCCCGGCGTTGTCGAACACGCCGTAGGGCGCGGTCGCGGCGGCCTGCTCCAGGTCGGCGTCGGCGAAGACGATGTTGGCCGACTTGCCGCCCAGCTCCAGCGTCACCCGCTTCACCTGCTCGGCGCAGCCCGCCATGATCTGCTTGCCCACCCGCGTGGACCCGGTGAACACCACCTTGCGCACCGCCGGGTGCGTCACGAACCGTTGCCCCACAACGGGTCCGGCTCCCGGGACCACCTGGAGGACACCCTCCGGGAGGCCCGCCTCCAACGCCAGCTCCGCCAGCCGCAGAGCCGTCAACGGCGTCAGTTCGGCGGGCTTGAGCACCACGGTGTTCCCGGCCGCCAGCGCCGGCGCGAAGCCCCAGCCCGCGATGGGCATCGGGAAGTTCCACGGCACGATCACGCCCACCACGCCGAGCGGCTCCTGGAACGTCACGTCCCAGCCGCCCGCCACCGGGATCTGCCGCCCGAACAGCCGTTCCGGCGCGGCGGCGTAGTAGTGCAGGACGTCGCGGACGTTCCCGGCCTCCCAACGGGCGTTGCCGATGGTGTGCCCGGCGTTGAGCACCTCCAGCGCGGCCAGCTCCTCGATCGCGCCGTCCACCTTGTCGGCGAACCGGCGCAGCAGCCTCGCCCGGTCACCCGGCGCGACCGCCTTCCACGCCGGGAACGCGGCCCGCGCGCGCTCGATCGCCGCGTCGGCCTCCTCGACCGACGCCAGCTCGACCGACCGCACGACCTCCGCCGTCGCCGGGTTGATGACCTCGAAGGCAGTCACTCGCCCCCACCCTTCCTCGCCGCCTCGACGAACGCCCCGAAGACCCGGTCCTCCCGGCCGGCCTCCGGGTGCGACTGGACACCCACCACGAACCGCCGGTCCGGCAGTTCGACCGCTTCCACGACCCCGTCCGGGGCGCGGCCCACCACGGACAGCCCTTCCCCGAGCACGTCCACCGCCTGGTGGTGGTGGCACAGCACCGACACCGCCGGCCCGACGACCCCGGAAAGCCGGCTGCCCGGCGACACCGCCACGTCGACCTTCTCGAACACCGCCGGCGTCACGTTGTGCCCTTCGACGTGCTGGACCAGCGTGCCGCCCAGCACCACGTTGAGGACCTGCATCCCCCGGCACACCGCCAGCAACGGCAGGTCCGCCGCGAGGGCCGAGGCCACCAGCGCGAACTCCGAAGCGTCCCGCTCGACGGCCGCCGGGCCGGTGCGGGGGTCGCGGGCCGCGCCGTAGCGGGCGGGATCGACGTCCGCGCCGCCGGCGACCACGAGACCTTCCAGGAACGACAGGTCCGACCACTGCCCCACCGGCGGCAGCAGCACCGGCTGACCGCCCGCCCGCACCACGGAGTCGAGGTAGTCCCGGTGCAGCACGGCCGCGTCCACGTCCCACACGCCGAACCGCGTCCGTTCCAGGTACGTGCTGATCCCGATGAGCGGCCTAGAGCCGTTCGAAGCCACGGATGCGCTCCCAGTCGGTGACGGTCGAGTCGTAGGCGGCCAGCTCCACCCGGGCCGCGTTGAGGTAGTGGTCCACGACGTCCTTGCCGAACGCCTCCCGCGCGATGCCGCTCTGCGCCAGGAGAGACGCCGCGTCGCGCAGGGTCGTCGGCACGGTCGCCCGGTCCGAGCCGTAGGCGTTGCCCTCGAACGCGTCCTCCAACTGGAGCTCGTTCTCCACGCCGTGCAGCCCGGCCGCGATCAGCGCGGCCACCGCCAGGTACGGGTTGACGTCCCCGCCGGGCACGCGGTTCTCGAACCGCAGCGACTGCCCGTGCCCGACCACGCGCAGCGCGCACGTCCGGTTGTCCCGGCCCCACGCCACCGCCGTCGGCGCGAAGCTACCCGGCACGAACCGCTTGTAGGAGTTGACGTTGGGCGCGAGGAAGTAGGTCAGCTCGCGCAACCCGGCAAGCTGCCCGGCCAGGAACGACTTCATCAGCGCCGACATCCCGTGCCCCTCGGCGAACACCGGTGTGCCGTCGGTGGCGCGCAGGCTCAGGTGGATGTGGCAGGAGTTGCCCTCGCGCTCGTTGTACTTCGCCATGAAGGTCAACGACTTGCCGTGCTGGGCCGCGATCTCCTTGGCGCCGGTCTTGTAGACGCTGTGGTTGTCGCACGTGGCCAGCGCTTCCTTGTAGCGGAACGCGATCTCGTGCTGACCGGGGTTGCACTCGCCCTTGGCCGACTCGACCTCCAGGCCGGCGCCCGCCATGTGGTTGCGGATGGCGCGCAGCAGCGGCTCGATGCGGGCGGTGCCCAGCAGGGAGTAGTCGACGTTGTACTGGTTCGACGGCGTCAGGTCGCGGTAGCCACGCTTCCAGGCGTCCTCGTAGGTGTCGTCGAAGACGATGAACTCCAACTCGGTGCCCACGAAGGCCTGCAAGCCGCGTTCGGCCAGCCGGTCGAGCTGGCGGCGCAGGACCTGCCGGGGCGAGGCGACGACGGGGTCGCCGTTCTCCCACTCGACGTCGCACAGCACCATCGCGGTGCCCTCGTGCCACGGCACGCGGCGCAGCGTGGACAGATCGGGCTTCATCACGAAGTCGCCGTAGCCGCGGTCCCAGGACGACATCGAGTAGCCGGCGACGGTGTTCATGTCGACGTCCACCGCGAGCAGGTAGTTGCAGCCCTCGGCGGCGTGCGCCAGGACCTCGTCCAGGAAGTAGCGCGCGGCGCAGCGCTTGCCCTGCAGCCGGCCCTGCATGTCCACGATCGCCACCAGGACGGTGTCGATCTCACCGGTGTCCACGAGCCCGCGCAACTCCTCGACGGTGAGCATCCCGGCGTACCTCCAAAGGTATGACAGCGAGCCATTGGACGCCCCATCCTGGCATCAACCAGCTCAGGACACTAGTCCCCCATTGACATGACCGCAGGCCACGCGCCACCCTCAACCACCTTCAAAGGAGCGCAACTAACCCATTAGGGAGCGCAGATGGCGAAGCACGTCGAGTACGAGAAGGTGGGCGACGAGTACCTGGAGCACCGACAGCTCAAACGCGGCGCGGCGGGCTGGGTCCTGCTGGCCGGACTCGGTGTCTCGTACGTGATCTCCGGCGACTTCGCCGGTTGGAACTTCGGCATCGCCGAAGGCGGGTGGGGCGGCCTGCTCATCGCCACGGTCCTGATGGGCGCCATGTACACGTGCATGGTGTTCGGACTGGCCGAACTCGCCGCGGCGCTCCCCGTGGCCGGCGCCGGCTACGGTTTCGCCCGCCGCGCGCTCGGCCCGCTGGGCGGCTTCGCCACCGGTATCGCCATCCTCATCGAGTACGCCATCGCGCCCGCCGCCATCGCCGTGTTCATCGGCGGGTACGTCGAGACGCTGGGCCTGTTCGGCCTGACCAACTCGTGGCCGGTGTACCTCGTGTGCTTCCTGATCTTCATCGGCGTGCACCTGTACGGCGTGGGCGAGGCGCTGCGGCTGATGTTCGTGATCACCGGCGTCGCCGTGGTGGCGCTGCTGGCGTTCGTGATCGGCATGATCCCCAAGTTCGACGCGGACAAGCTGTTCGACGTCGGCGGCGGCTCGTTCCTGCCGTTCGGGGTGACCGGCGCGTTGGGCGCGCTGGTGTTCGCGATCTGGTTCTTCCTGGCCGTGGAGGGCGTGCCGCTGGCCGCCGAGGAGGCGCGCGACCCGAAGCGGGACATGCCGCGCGGCATCATCGGCGCGATGCTGGTGCTGCTGCTGTTCGCCGGGGCCATCCTGGTGTTCGCGCCCGGCGGGGCGGGGTCGGAGGCGTTGAAGGCGTCCAACAACCCGTTGCCCGACGCGGTGCGGGCCGCGTACGGCGGGGACAACCCGCTCGCCCAGGTCGTGAACTACGTGGGTCTGGCCGGCCTGGTCGCCAGCTTCTTCTCGATCATCTTCGCCTACTCGCGGCAGTTGTTCGCGCTGTCCCGCGCCGGGTACCTGCCGCGTTGGCTGTCCCGGACGGGCAAGCGCAAGACGCCGTACCTGGCCTTGATCGTGCCCGGCGCGATCGGGTTCGTCCTGGCGTCGGTGACCCGCAACGGCGCGTTGCTCATCAACATCGCGGTGTTCGGCGCGGCGCTGTCGTACGTGCTGATGATGTTGTCGCACATCGTGTTGCGGGTGCGCGAGCCGAACCTGGAGCGCCCGTACCGCACGCCGGGCGGCATCGTGACCACGGGCGTGGCGCTGGTGCTGGCGGTCGCGGCGGTGGTGGCGACGTTCTTCGTGGACGAGCTGGCCGCCGGCATCACCGCGGGCATCGTCGTGGTCGCCCTGGCCTACTTCTGGTTCTACAGCCGCCACCACCTGGTCGCCGCCGCGCCGGAGGAGGAGTTCGCGGCCATCGCGCAGGCGGAGAAGGAGCTGGGCTGACCTACGGACCAGCACGAGTGGCGGAAGATCCTTCGGTCCGCGCGGCGACCGGCCGATGAACCTACTGGCCGGTCGCCCTCCTACTGGAGATGTGCGCGCCCGACCCCTCCTGGCAGTATCCAGGGCGTGAGTGACATTCAACGAGTTGGAGTGGTGGGTGGCGGGCTCATGGGGTCCGGCATCGCCGAGGTCTGCGCGCGCGCCGGCCTCGACGTGCTGGTCTCCGAGGTCAGCCACGACGCCACCGAGGCCGCGCGGGGGCGGATCGCCTCCTCGCTCGGCAAGGGTGTGCGCAGCGGCAAGCTGAGCGCGGAGGACCGGGACGCCGCGCTGGAGCGGCTGCGGTTCACCACCGACCTCGCCGACTTCGCCGACCGGAACCTGGTCGTCGAGGCCGTCGCGGAGAACGAGCAGGTCAAGACCGAGGTCTTCGCCACGCTGGACAAGGTCGTCGAGGACCGCCGGGCGATCTTCGCCTCGAACACGTCCTCGATCCCGATCATGAAGCTGGGCATGGCCACCAGCCGCCCCGAGCAGGTCATCGGCGTGCACTTCTTCAACCCGGTGCCGGTGCTCAAGCTGGTCGAGCTGGTCCCCTCGCTGCTGACCGGCGAGCAGACCCGCGAGCGGGCCGAGGCCTTCGTCACGCAGGTCCTGCACAAGGAGGTCATCCTCTCCCAGGACCGCGCCGGGTTCGTGGTGAACGCCCTGCTCATCCCGTACCTGCTGTCCTCGATCCGGATGCTGGAGTCCGGCTTCGCCTCCGCCGAGGACATCGACAACGGCATGGTGCTGGGCTGCGCGCACCCGATGGGTCCGCTGCGCCTGGCCGACCTGATCGGCCTGGACACCACCAAGGCGATCGCCGAGTCGATGTACGAGGAGTTCAAGGAGCCCCTCTACTCGCCGCCGCCGCTGCTGCTGCGCATGGTCGACGCGGGGCTGCTGGGCAAGAAGAGCGGGCGCGGGTTCCACAACTACTCCCGCTGACACCCGCGGCGCGGGTCTCCCCTCCCCGGGAGACCCGCGTGCGCGTCAGGCGTGCAGGCCGGGGACGGGCCGGCCGTACACGTCGAACCGGAAGTACACGCCGAGGTCCGGCCGCGACCCGGTCGCGCGCACGCTGAGCAGCTCGTGCCGGCCGGGAGCCGTGCCCGGTCGCGCCAGCGCCGCCGCCACCGCCCGGTGCCGCCCGGGGTCCACCCCGTAGCGCCGCAGCACGGCCGCGACCCGGTCGGCCGCCTCCCGCTCGTCGCGCGCCGCGCCGGGCAGTCGCAGGTAGACGTTCGCCTCGTCGGGCACGTCCACACCCGACCGGAACGCCAGGCACGTCATCGGCTCGTTGTCGGGCAGCGCGGGCGAGCCGTAGACGTCCCGGTAGGCCGGTTCGAGCACGCCGGGGTCGTGCCGCCGCGCCAGCGACGCCACCTCGTCCAGGTCGACCAGCCCGACGTGGCGGAAGTAGACCTTCACCCGCGCCAGCGGGCTGTCGGCGAGGTCGAGGGCGAAGAACTCCAACTGGTGCCCCGCTTCGGCCAGCGCGTCGTAGGAGCGGGCCACCCGGTCCCACGCGCGCGCCAGCCCGAGCCTGGACATCGCGGCGCACATCACCTCCGGCACCGCCGGCACGCCCCGCGCCTGCGGGTTGAGGTAGACCTTGTAGCCGGGCGCCGCGCCGGGGCGGTAGGACATCGAGAGCCACACCGTCGGCCGGAACGACTCGGGTTCGTCCACGACGAACAGGTCCTCCACGGCGAGGTAGCGCTCCAGGGAGACGCCCGGTCGGGCGGCCAGCGTTCGGGTGAGCGCCCGACCCGCCTCTTGGGCGGCTCGCGGCGTCGGCGCGTCACCGCCGGGTTCGAACAACACCCGCAATTCCGGCCGGCCGCGCCGCCAGCTCACCGAGAATTCGACGGGGAATCCGTCGCGGGAGACGAACGACGGATAGGCGCAATCCGCGCCGATCGGGCGGTCGGCCCAGGGGCCGAGCAGGGAATCCAACTCGGCCGCCGCCGCGGGGCCCACCGGGTGGTCCAGGGCGAGCGACGCCGCACGCCATTTTTCGTTGATGAATTCTCGGAAAGTCGCATAAGCGACCTCGAACCGGACCTCACGGTTTGAGGTTTGAGCCACAGCGGGGGAACTGGACACTAGGCACCTCCGGGCGCAAGGCTTACCTTGTGCACGGGTCGAAACGCAACGGAGGATCGGGCGGTTGGCGCAGATCACATACCCGGGACACCGGGCACGGAGTGTGACGGAAATGAGCCGAAAGAGTGGTGCGACTTGTGGCTGAATTCCTCGCAAGTCAATACGCCGAACGTCCCATTCAAGATCACACCTGCGTGATCGGCGCCGGCGTGTCCGGTCTCGCGGTCGCCGGAACGCTCCAAGCCAGAGAACTCCCGGTGACCGTTCTGGAACGAACGGGCGGCATCGGCGGGCTGTGGCGCCACGAGGGGCCGGGCAGCCGCGGCCCGGCGTACGACTCGCTGCACCTCAACACCTCCGCCCGGCTCACCGGCTTCCACGACTTCCCCATGCCGGCGAGCTACCCGCGCTACCCCCGGCACGACCAAGTGGCGTCCTACCTGCGGAGTTACGCAGATCACAAGGGCGTGACCGACCGGGTCGAGCTGCACACCGAGGTCGAGGACGTGAGCCGCACCAGTGCGGACACCTGGCTCGTGACCAGCCGTGACCGCGACGGGGTCCGGCGGCGCCGGCAGTTCGGGCACGTGGTGGTCGCCACGGGCCACCACTGGGTCCCGCGGCTGCCCGAACTCCCGGGGGATGAGACGTTCCCCGGCCGCAGGCTGCACTCCTTCGACTACGCCAACCCGGTGGCCCACGCGGGCAGACGGGTGGTCGTGATCGGGTTCGGGAATTCGGCGGCGGACATTTCCGTCGAATTGTCGAGGGTGGCGGCGAAAACCGTTCTGGTGCAGCGGCGCGGGGTGCACGTGGTGCCCAAGACGATTATGGGCCTGCCCATCGACGAGATCGCCTCGGCCCCGTGGTGGGCCCGGCTGACGTTTCCGCAACAACGCGGTCTCATCGAAACGCTGTTGCGGCTCATGCGCGGCCGGCTGGCGGACTACGGGCTGGCCGAGCCGGACCACCGCATCTTCGGCGGGGCCTTGACGATATCGGACGAACTGCTCAGCCGGATCAACCACGGGACGCTGGCGGTGAAGCCCGCGGTGGACCGCATCGAGGGACCGGTGGTGCACTTCTCGGACGGCACCAGCGAGGAGGCCGACGACCTCGTGTACTGCACCGGGTACCACATCGAGTTCCCATTCCTGCCATTCGAATGGGTGTTCGAACCGGGCGGCCGAATTGCGCTCTACCAGCGGGTTGTGTCGCTGGCCCGGCCGGACCTCTACTTCGCGGGCCTGATCCGGCCGTTCGGGGCGATCACGAGGTTGGTCGAGGCGCAGGCGGAGTGGATCGCGGACCTGGTGGAGGGGGTGGCGGTGCTGCCGCCCGCGTCGGCGATGCGGCGCGAGGTGGAACAACACCTGACCGCCGCGGCGGCCCGCTTCGGGACGACCCGTGCGGCTTCGATGCAGGTGGACTTCGGCACTTACCTGGCGGCGCTGCGCAAACAGCGCGGGTCGAAGGTGCTGACGACCCGGCGGAGCTGACCGGGGCGGGCGCGGGACGGCGGGAAGCGGGCGCGGAGGGCCGGGGCGGTGCTCGGACGGGCAGGCGCGGCCGAGGCGGGCGCGGCGCGGGCATGGCTTGCTTGACGCGGCGCGGGCATGGCTTGCTTGACGCGGCGCGGGCCATGGCGCGTCCCGCGCGGCGCGCGGCCTCCGGCCCCCGCTTCGATTGTCCCATGCGGCACCGACAATTTCGGTGGGCGATGGGTGGTCTGCCGGCGCGCGGGTGAGGGCCTGCGCGCCGGGGGGTGTCAGACCGTGGCGTCCAGGCGGTCCATCGTGTGTTGGATCAGGCTCACCAGGACCGACTTGCTCGACTCCCGGTCGCGGGCGTCGCACAGCACGACCGGGATCGCGTCGTCCACGTCCAGGGCCCGGCGCACCTCGTCCACCTCGTACAGGTGCGAGCCCTCGAAGCAGTTGACGCCGATGACGAACGGGATGCCGCGCCGCTCGAAGAAGTCGATGGACGGGAAGCTCGAATCCAGCCGTCGCGTGTCCACGAGGATCACCGCGCCGATCGCACCGTAGGCCAGCTCGTCCCACATGAACCAGAACCGGTTCTGGCCGGGGGTGCCGAACAGGTACAGCACCACCTCCGGGTTGATCGTGATGCGGCCGAAGTCGAGGGCGACCGTCGTGGTCTCCTTCTGCTCCAGCCCCACCACGTCGTCCACCCCGACACCGGCCTCGGTGAGCAGCTCCTCGGTGTGCAGCGGCGGTATCTCGCTGACCGAGTTGACCATGGTCGTCTTGCCGGTGCCGAAACCGCCGGCGATGACGATCTTGACTGGGGTGGGGACCAGCAGTTCCCCGCCCGGCCGCTCAGATTCCACGGACACCATCCAGCACTGCCTGCAACAGGTTCCGGTCCGGCACCACCGGAACTCGGGAAGGGTCTCTGATCACGACGTCGCCGCGCTGGATCAGGTCGCTGAGCAGCACCTTGACCACCACCAGCGGCACGTCGAGGTACGCCGCCACCTCGGCCACCGACAGCGGCCGGCGGCACAGCTCCATGATCTCCAGGTGCTCGACCGAGAGCGCGTCCGGGTCCGACGGCGACGGCATCGCCCGCACCTGGGTCACCAGGTGCAGCTCCGGGCGCAGCGGACGGGTCCGGCCGCGCACCATCGCGTAGGGGCGGACCAGCGGGCCCGCCGCCTCGTCGTACCACCAGTCCCCGCGGCCGGGCTTCACGACGACCGCCGGGCAGTGGGCAAGGCCGAACCGGTGCCGCGCGGCGCCGAGGACAGGTACGTGCCGACGCGCTTGACGAGCATGTTCATCTCGTAGGCGATCATGCCCATGTCGGAGTCCTCTTCGCCCAGCACCGCCAGGCACGCGCCGTGCCCGGCCGCCGTGACGAAGAGGTAGGCGTGCTCCATCTCCACGATGGTCTGCCGCACCGCGCCGCCGCCGAAGTGCCGCCCGGTGCCGCGCGCCAGGCTCTGGAACGCCGAGGCCATCGCCGACAGGTGGTCGGAGTCGTCCTTGGACAGTCCCGGTGAGCGACCCAGCAGCAGGCCGTCCGCGGACAGCACCACCGCGTGCCGGGCGCCCACCACGCGGCTGACCAGGTCCTCCAACAACCAGTTCAGTTCGTTGTGCTGGCTGGTCATGTCGTTCATCGGATTGCCTTTCCGGTTTCCAGTCGTCCGGTCGCGGGTCGTGGTCAGGGTTCGAGCGCGTCGTCGGAGCGGCGGGCGTCGCGGGTGCCCCGCTGGAACGCCGACAGGCCCTTGCGGGTCCGCTCGGCGGACTGCTCGACGTCGACCTCGGCGAGCGGTTCGGGCGAAGGGTGGAAATCGTTGCGCACCAACTGCGGGGCGAGGTTCTGCTGCCGGCGGCGGCGGGGCAGCTCCGGCCGGGAGCCGGTGTCCTCGTCCGCGGTGGTGGTGCGCTTGCGCTGCGGCAGTTCCAGCTCGCCGCCGCGCTGCGGCAGGTCGAGGGACCCGCTGCGCTGGTTGAAGTCGAGCGATCCGCTGTGCGAGGACAGGTCAAGTCCTCCGCTGTGCGAGGGCAGGTTCAGTCCTCCGCTGAGTCGGTCGTCCGCTGGAAGGGAATCGTTGTTGGCCGCGGCCTCGGCTTGTGCCCAGAAGCCTTCCAGCTCTCGGGAAGTACCGGGAAACCTGGCCTCGGGCGCCGCCTCCTCGCCCGCCTCGGGCACCAGGTGCTCCTCGTAGGCGCGGCGCGGTAGCTGGCCGGTCTCGGCCAGGTCGCCCGCGGTGGACGGGCCGGCCACGATCGAGGACGGGATGAGCACCAGCGCGAGCGTGCCGCCGTAGGGCGACTCGCGCAGCTCGACGTGGATGCCGCGGCGGGCGGCCAGGCGCGCCACCACGAACAGGCCCAGCCGGGACTCGCCGCGCAGCCGCATCGCGTCGAACTCCGGCGGGTCGGCCAGCATCGCGTTGTGCTGCTCGCGGTCCTCGGGGTTGATGCCCAGGCCGTGGTCCTCGATCTCCACCACCACGCCCTGCGGCACCTCGCTGGCGTGCACCTGCACCTGCGAGCGGGGCGAGGAGAACGCGGTGGCGTTGTCCACCAGCTCGGCGATCAGGTGGATGGTGTCGGCGACGGCCGCGCCCACCAGCGCGGTGTCGGGCACCGGGTTGACCTTGACCCGGACGTACTGCTCGGTCTCGGCGACCGCGGCGCGCAGGACGTCCAGCAACCGCACGGGCTTGCGCCACTGCCGGCCGGGCTGCTCGCCCGCGAGGATGATCAGGTTCTCGGCGTTGCGGCGGGCGCGCGTGGCGAGGTGGTCGAGCTGGAACAGCGCGTCGAGCTGCTCGGGGTTCTCCTCCTCGCGCTCCAGCCGGTCCAGGATCTTGAGCTGGCGGTGCACCAGGCCCTGGTTGCGGTGGGCGATGTCGAGGAAGACCCGGTTGACGCCCTCGCGCGCCTGGCTCTCCTTCACCGCGGCGGCGACGGCGGTGTACTGGGCGGCGTTGAACGCGTCGGCCACCTGGCCGATCTCGTCGGTGCCGTAGTCCAGCGGCGGCACCTCGGCCTCGACGTCCACGTGCTTGCCCTCGCGCAACCGGTCCACGATGTCGGGCAGCCGCTCGTGGGCCAGCGCCAGGGAGTCCTTCTTCAGCGAGGTCAGGCGGGTGATCAGGGCGCGGTTGACCAGGCGGTTGGAGATCCGGACCGCGAAGACGATGCCGCCGAGCACCACGACCAGGGCGATGAGCGAGCCGATCAGCACGGTGATGAACCGGGTGTTGCCGCGCTCCAGGCCGGTGTCGGAGGCGTGCGAGGCCTGGTCCACGGCGAGGTCGACCAGCTTGTCCGACACCGGTTCGGCGACGGCCTGCCACTCCTCCAGCGTCACCTTGGCGCCGGGCGTGGCGATCAGGTCGTTCTCCAGGCGGACCAGCTTGCGCCAGTCCTCGGACTCGGTCACCGCGCGGAAGTCGCGCTGCACGGCGTCGGCCGCGTAGGGCGTGGTCGTGCTGAACTGCGCGTGGTAGGAGCCGACGAGCGTGACGAACTCCAGCCGGTCCTCGGCGGAGGGCGCGCCGGAGGCGAGCATGCCCACCGCGATCGAGGACGCCCGCGCCATCCAGTCCGCCGCGCGGAACAGGTCGGTGGCGTTGAGGCCCTGCTGGGAGGCCACGGCGTCGGGCACGACCCGGGCCTGGGTGCCGAACAGCGCGGTGCCGGCGTCGACCACCCGGTTGTAGTAGTCGTAGACCTCGTTCTTGTCGGCCTTGCCCGACTCGACCGCCGCGCGGCGCTGGGCCAGTTCGCCGAGCAGCGCGTACAGCTCGGTGATCTTGACCTTGACCTCGTCGGGCGCGTTGCCGGTGGCGGCGTCGAACGCGGTCCGCATGGACTTGGTGGTCTCGTCCACCACGCGTTGCTGGGCGTGCAGGTCGGACAGGTCCGGGGAGCGCTGACCGAGGGCGCTCATCGCCAGTTCGCGTTCCTTCTGGATGGCGACGAACGCGCTGACCGCCGGGATGGAGGCGTCCTTGACGCTGACCGCGACCGCACGGGTGTAGAAGCCGTCGAACACCGTGTAGGAGGAGAACGCCAGCCACATCACCAGCAGGACCACGCTCGGCACCACCACCACGCCGGTGAGCCGCGAGCGGATCGTCTTCTGGCTCGTCTCCGCCTTGCTCTTCTGCTTCACAGTGCTCCGCAGCCTCGTGAACTCGTCCACCTGGTCAGGCGCAGCACAATGAGCGCTGCCTCCTCGTCACCTGATCGTTGGCCACGGAACGGTAACACCTGAAGATCATCATTACGAAGAGACAGCGATCACTCGCGCGACGCGACTGCGAGGTTACCCAGTCGAGTGACATGCGGAACAGGGGGCTGATGTGAACTTTGCGCTCATCAGCCCCCTGACCCTTAACCCGAGATGACCTACGGCTTGTGAACGGCCACCGCGTTGTACGGCGTCGTCGGTGTCGGAGGCGTGGTGAAACGCGCGTTGGGCAGATAGAGGCGGTCGGCGAAGCTCGCCACGGTCGTGGGGACGTCGAACCGGGCGTCCGTGATCTTCGTCACGAGCTTTCCGCTGGTGCCGGCTTTGTCCAGTTCGAAAACGGCGACGGTGTTGAGCCGGTTCTGCACGACGTAGAGGGTCCGGCCCTCCACGAGCAGGCCGTCACCGTTGGTCAGGACGTGTCCGCCCAGGTCAACGATCTTGGTGACGCCGTCGTCGGCGACCCGGTGCAGCAGCCCGGTGTTGCTCTGGACGACCAGCAGCGCGCGCCGGTCGGGCGTCCGCGCGATGCCGTTCGCATTGTTGACGTTGGGGGTGAGGGTGAAGTCGCCGGTCAGCGGGATCGCGGTGTGCGTGTCGGGCAGGCCGCCGTGCCGACCGAATGGGATCTTGTAGAGCAGCGCCTTGCGCGAGTCGGTGAAGTAGGCGGCGTCATCGGTGATCACGACGTCGTTGACGAACGTGTCGGACGCGGCGAATTCGTAAGACCTGAGGATCACTCCCGTTTTCGCGTCCACGACCCGGGCGTCCCCACCCGCGCCGCCGGCGACGAACAGCCGTTTCCACCGGTCGATCTTCAACCCGACCGAAGCCGTGCCGGGGCCCTGGCTGAACACCTCCCCGCGCCCGGTCCGCAGATCGACCCGGAAAAGATCACCGTCCGCACGCGACCCGAAGTACGCGACGGGCGCGTGCCCGATGGCGATGCCCTCCGGCAGGAAGCCGTCGGGCAGTGCGAACCCGTCGGGGAAGGGCGGCGCGCTCTCGGCGGCGGCGGGCGCGGCGACGACGAGGGAGACCCCGAGCGCCACCGCGGCCAGCACACCGGTTCTGCGTGACATGACCACTCCTTCGGTTGTCCGTGCGCGCGAGTCTGGCCCAGCGCGGGCGGCCGGGAGAACGGTCTACAGCAAACCGACAGGATCACCGCCGAACCCGCGCGGGGCTCCCGCACGCCGACGCGCGGAACCCCAGCGCGCGGGACGCCGACGCGCGGGGCCCCGGTCGTCGGTCGCCGGCCCCCGGTCGCCGGACCCCGGTCGCCGGTCGCCGGTCGCCGGACCCGGTCGCCGGTCGCCGGGCGCCAGCCGCCGGTCGTCGCCAAGTTAGGGGTGGCCCGCAGATAACGAACGGGTAACGGCCAGGTCGCGGACTGGGATCGGCACGTATGCCCCGGTGTCCACCGCCCACCGGCGGTCGGGGTTCGAAGCGAATGCGCGTACCTACGACGAGGTGACACATCCATGACGCGAAACCAGGGGCGGCACCGCTTCTCGCGGCGCACCAAGCTCACAGCCGGCGTCGCCGGGCTGGCGCTGACGATCGGCCTGGCGGTCGCGATCTCCACCACCGGAGACCAGGGCACCGCCCAGGCGGACGGGGCCGACAAGTCCCTGTTCGTCGACATCACCAAGCAGGCGCGCAACGTCAAGGCGCCCAGGCCGGAAGGCGACGCCACCAACGGCACGTTCACCGTCGACTGCGGGCGCAACGAGAACGGGCACTTCAACCCGGACAACTTCATCGCGCAGCCCGGCGTCCGCAACGGCGCCCAGCACCTGCACGACTACGTCGGGAACGTGTCCACCGACGCCGACTCGACCAACGAGAGCCTCCAGGAGGCCGACACCACCTGCAAGAACGGCGACAAGTCCACCTACTTCTGGCCCGTGGTCCGCATCGACCGGGAGAACGAGGAGGAGGAGCCCGGCCGGCCGAACAACGCCGAGGTCGAGTGCCCCGACGTCAAGCGCAAGCTGCGCAACGTCCCCCAGCAGGCCCGCGCCGAGGTGGACCGCAACCTCCAGCAGCTCAAGGGCCAGATCGCCGAGGCCAACGACAAGCTCAAGAAGGCCGCCAACGTCAACGATCCCGATTTCGTCAACAACACCGTCCTGAAGCCGTTGCGCGACAAGCGTTCCGCCACCATCGGCCGGATCGTCGAGGCCATCGACCGGGTCGCCCAGCGGCCCCGCGGCCTGCAGCGCCTCGCCCCCTGCACGGTCAAGGACGGCGACGCCAAGGACGCCAAGGTCGCCGAGGCGCAGAAGGAGGCCGAGGCCGACGCGCCGGAGAAGGGTGACGGCAAGAGCCAGAGCGACGAGAACGAGCTGCCCGGCAACGAGGGCGAGATCCAGCGCCCCGAGGTGGTGGACCTGACCTTCCGCGGCAGCCCCACCGGCGAGGTCGTCGCGATGCCGCAGTTCCTGCGCATCCTCTACGGCGACGCCAAGGTCTCCACCAACGGCCCGAAGAACGCCCGCAAGTCCTGGACCTGCACCGGTTTCGAGGACCGGGTCCTGATGGACAAGTACCCGATCTGCCCGCGGGGCAGCAAGGTCAAGCGCGTCCACGACTTCCCGAGCTGTTGGGACGGCAAGAACACCGACAGCGCCAACCACCGCGACCACATCGTCTACCCGAACGAGAACGGCAAGTGCCCCAGGGGTTTCCGCGCCGTGCCGCAGCTGCGGATCAGCCTCACCTACGACATCCCGCGCGACGTGCAGCAGAACGGCCAGTACGCGGTCGACGCGTTCCCCGAGGAGGAGCACAACCCGCTGTCCGACCACGACGACTTCGCCAACGTCATGGGCGAGGACATCATGAACCGCGTGGTGGACTGCATCAACACCGGCAAGAAGTGCAGGGAGTGACGATGATCCAGGCACACCACCGGACCGGCGTGGACGAGGTGCGCGGCACCGAGGACGTCCGCCGCCTGCTCGACCTGCTCGCCGTCGCCGAGGACGCGACCCTCGTGCACCGCGACACCCCGGACAGCCGGGTGTGGGTGGGCGTGCGCGGCGACCGCGGGGCGATGCTGTTCACCGACGTGGGCACCGGGTCGTGGGCCAGCCTCGGCGAGGGCCCGCGGCGGCGCCCCCGCTACGCCGGGGTCCGGTTCCCCACCCACTGCGAGATCCCCGTGGCCGACCTGGCGAAGGCGATCGAGGAGTTCCTGGCCACCGGCGAGCGCCCGACCCGGGTCCCCTGGCAGCAGGTCCGGTAGTCGGCCTCGCGGGCCATCCCCTGACGCGCGGCGGCGGTGCCTCAGGGGATGGCCAACCCCTCTTGCCGCAGAGCTTCTTCGACGCGAAGCCTCTCGATGTCCCGGTCTACCCCCTCCGGGAGCGAGTCGAGCCGGTGGGGCACCCCGACCGCCGCACAGGCCTGTGCCAACAGGACGTCGTACGCCTGCCGTACCCCTGCGCGGCGGGCGTACGGCGTGCCCGGCCGGATGAGCGCCAGCACCCGGTGCACGCGCCGCAGGTCGGCGGCCAACTGTTCGATCGGAAGTCCCTGTGGTGACAAGGGTTCCCGCCGCAGACGCCGGAGCAGGCGGGGGATGTGGAGCACGGCCCAGCACAGCGCGGACGGCGCGAGCGCGACACCCACGAACAAGGCGACGTTGCCCCACGGCGCGGAGGCCATGGGCCAAGTATCAACCCGCGTGCAGTGCCAGGTACAGGTCCACCCTCGACGTGAAGTCCGAGAGGTCCACGCCGAGCAGTTCCTCGACCCGGCCGACCCGGTAGCGCAGGGTGTTCACGTGGACGTGCAGCCGCGCCGACGCCGTGGTCCACGACCCCGAGCAGTCCAGGAACACCCGCAGCGTCCCCACCAGGTCCGACCCGTGCTCGGCGTCGTAGTCCAGCACCGGCCCCAGCACCCGCCGCCGCAACGACCCGCGCAGCTCCTCCGGCACGCCGGCCAGCAGCAACTGGTGCAGCGCGATCTCCTCGCCCGCCACGACGCAGGTCCGCCCCGGCCGCCGCTCCCCCAGCCGCCGCGCGTGCGACGCCTCCTCGGCGGCGCCCCGCAACCCGGCCGCGCCGACCGCCGACGAGATCCCGACCAGGACCCGCACCGACCCCAGCCCCGGCTCGACAGTCCGCAGCGCCTGCCGGACGCCTTCCGCCCAGCCGGGCCCCGAAGGCGCGATCGCGTACACCTCGTCGCCGTGCACTGACACCAGCGCGTGCGGCGCGATGGGCGCGAGCACCTCCTCCAGCAACGCCGCCGCCTGCTCCGCCCGCCGGTCCGTGCACGACGCGACGACCACGCGGAACTCCGCCGCGTCCCACCCGACCGCGGCCAGCCGGGGACCCAGGTCGCCGGACCCGGACAGCACCTCGCGCAGCAGCGGCCCGGCGGCCCGGTTCTCGATGCGCCGCTCCTGCACCACCCGCGTCCGCTCGACGCCGACCAGGCTGGCCAGCTCCGCCGCCACCTCGTCGTGCGCCCGGTCGCCCTCGACCACCACGATCCACGTGGCCACCCGCGAGCCGCCGCGCTCGGACACCGGCAGCAGCGTCGTCCGCCGCACCACCCGGGGCAGCCGGTCGGCCAGCAGGAACTCGCGCACGAACACGCCCGCGTCGGCCAGTTCCGGGCCGGCCACCACGTGCCCGGTGGTGGACAGCACCCGCACCGGCGCGTCCAGTTCCGCCGCGCCCGCCGCCACCAGCTCGCCCAGCCCGCCGCCGTCGGCGACCACGGTCAGCAGCCGCCGGTGCCGGCCCAGCTGCGCGCCCGCGTCGCCGACCCGTTCGGCGGCCAGTTCGAGCACGACCCGTTCGGTGATGGTCGCGAACGACAGGTCGATCGGAACCTCCAACAACGGCACCCCGTGCCGCCGGCAGGCCTCGACGAGCGCCGCCGGCAATTCACGGGCCTCCGGGTCGCTGGCCGCCAACGCGGCGACGCCGGCGTGCGCCAAAGAGGCGACGAAGGTCTCGCAATCGGCCGCCGAACGGTGCCAGAGCAGCCCCGACAACACCAGCTCGCCACCGGACAGGTACCGCGCCGGGTCGGGCAGTTCGGTGCCGTAGAGCCTGGTCACGGGCCGGTCCAGGAACTCCTCGCCGTGGACGAGGCGCAGTCGGAGCTCCGGCATCCGCAGCAAGCTGCGTACGCGCAACACGATCGCCTCCCTCACGTCATGCGAGCGCTTTACCTTCGTCCGATCGTGTTTGTAGGAAAGCACAAAACCACTCGCCGTAGGAGCCTGGGATTCATGCGCCGTGGCCGTAGCTGAACGGCCGGCCCGGTCTGTGTACTGGCTCACACACCGATGGGAGGGCGAGTGACGATCAGCACCCACGTGCTCGACGCACAGCGCGGCAGGCCGGCGGTCGGCCTGGCGGTGCGCCTGGAGCACGACGGCGAGACGGTGGCGGAAGCCCGCACCGGCGAGGACGGCCGGATCACCGGCTGGCCCAGCGAGCGGGCCGGGGTCTACCGGCTGGTGTTCGACACCGGCGACGTGGCCCCGTTCTTCCCCGAGGTGGTGCTGACCTTCCGGGTCACCGAGCCCGGCGAGCACCACCACGTGCCCCTGCTGTTGTCCCCGTTCGCGTACTCCACCTACCGAGGCAGCTGATGGACTTCCTTCGACCCGACACCCTCGCCGAGGCCCTGGCGCTCAAGGCCGAGCGCCCCGACGCCGTGCCGATCGCGGGTGGCACGGACGTGATGGTGGAGCTGAACTTCGACCACCGCCGCCCGGCGGCCCTGCTGGACCTGACCCGCGTCCCGGAGCTGAAGGAGCACTCGTCCGAGGACGGCGTGGTGCGCATCGGCGCGGGCGTGCCGTACGTGCGGATCATCGAGGAGCTGGGCGGCGCGCTGCCCGCGCTGGCGATGGCGTCGCGCACGGTCGGCTCGCCGCAGATCCGCAACCGGGGCACGGTCGGCGGCAACCTGGGCGCGGCCTCGCCGGCGGGCGACACGCACCCAGTGCTGCTGGCGGCGGGCGCGACCGTCGAGGTGGCGTCGGCGCGCGGGGTGCGGTTCATCCCGGCCACCGGGTTCTACCTGGGCGTGAAGCGCAACGCGCTGGAGCCCGACGAGCTGATCACGGCGGTCCACGTGCCGGCCACGCGGGCGCCGCAACAGTTCTCCAAGGTCGGCACCCGCAACGCCATGGTGATCGCCGTGTGCTCGTTCGCGGTGGCGCTGCACCCCGGCGAGAACCGGGTGGGCGCGGCCGTGGGCAGTGCCGCGCCGACCCCGCGCCGGGCGACCGAGGCGGAGGAGTTCCTGTCCGGGGAGCTGACCTCCACCGGCCAGTGGGAGTCGCCGAAACCGCTGCTGGACTCGGTGAAGCGCCGGTTCGGGGAGCTGGTGGCGGCTGCCGCGAGCCCCATCGACGACGTGCGCGGCTCGGCCGCGTACCGCAAGCACGCACTGTCCGTGCTGGCCCGCCGGACGCTGGGCTGGGCGTGGCAGGACTACACCGGGAAGGCGGCCTAGGGCGATGCGCGTGAACGTGACGGTCAACGGCGAGCAGCGGCAGGCCGACGACGTCTGGGAGGGCGAGAGCCTGCTCTACGTGCTGCGCGAGCGGCTGGGCCTGCCCGGTTCCAAGAACGCCTGCGAGCAGGGTGAATGCGGCTCGTGCACGGTGTACCTCGACGGCGTGCCGGTGTGTTCGTGCCTGGTCGCCGCCGGTCAGGCGCAGGACCGCGAGGTGCGCACGGTCGAGGGCCTGGCCGAGGGCGACTCGTTGGACCCGGTGCAGGAGGCGTTCGTGGAGGCGGGCGCGGTGCAGTGCGGGTTCTGCACGCCCGGTCTCGTCGTCGCGGCGCACGACCTGGTCGACCGGGTGCCCGAGCCGTCCGACCCGGAGATCCGCGAGGCGCTGGCCGGGAACCTGTGCCGCTGCACCGGCTACGAGAAGATCCTGGACGCGGTCCGGCTCGCCGCCCGCAAGAAGGGCGCGCGATGACCCCGACCATCCTCGACGGCGTGGCGGTGTCCACGATGGACCCCGCCGGCACCGAGCACGCCTTCGGGCACGTGGTGTTCGAGGACGGCCGCATCACCGCCGTCGGCCCCGGCCAGGCCCCGAAGCCGACCGGCCCGCACACGTGGGTGGACGGCAGCGGGTGCCTGGTGACGCCGGGCCTGGTCAACACCCACCACCACCTCTACCAGTGGGCCACCCGGGGCTACGCGCAGGACGCGACCCTGTTCGAGTGGCTGACCACGCTGTACCCGGTGTGGCGCGGGCTGGACGCGGAGATCACGCACGCGGCGGCGTCGGCGGGCCTGGCCAAGCTGGCGCTGACCGGCTGCACGACCGCCGCCGACCACCACTACGTGTTCCCGAGCGAGGGCGGCGACCAGTTCGAGGCCCTCGTCACCGCCGGCCGTCGGGTCGGCATCCGCCTGCACGCCGTCCGCGGCTCGATGGACCGGGGGCAGTCCCACGGCGGGCTCCCGCCGGACAACCTGGTCGAGGAGACCGAAGCCGCGTTGACCGCCACCGAGGAGGCGATCGACGACTACCACGACCCGTCCCCGGACGCCCTGGTCAAGGTGGCCGTCGGCCCGTGCTCGCCGTTCTCGGTGAGCCGGGAGCTGATGACCGGCGCGGCCGAGTTGGCCCGGCGCAAGGGCGTCCGCCTGCACACCCACCTCGCCGAGACGCTGGACGAGGAGGAGCAGTGCCAGGCCGAGTTCGGCTGCTCCCCCACGGAGTACGCCGAGCGGGTCGGCTGGCTCGGTGACGACGTGTGGCTCGCCCACACCGTGCACCTCGCGCCGGACGCGGTGAAGAAGCTCGGCGCCACGAGCACCGGTTCCGCCCACTGCCCCACCTCCAACGGCCGGCTGGGCACGGGCATCGCCCCGGTCCGGGACCTGCTCGACGCGGGCGCGCCGGTGGGCCTGGGCGTGGACGGCGCGGCGTCCAACGAGTCCTGCGGGATGGTCGAGGAGCTGCACCAGGCCGTGTTGCAGGCCCGGCAGCGCGGCGGACCGAAGGCGCTGGACGTCCGCGAAGCCCTGTGGCTGGGCACGATGGGCGGCGCGCGGTGCCTGGGCCGGGCCGACGAGATCGGCTCGGTCGAGCCGGGCAAGCTCGCCGACCTGGCCGTGTGGCGGTTGGACGGCCTGGACCACGCGGGCATCGACGACCCGGTGGCCGCGCTCGTCCTGGGCCCGCTGCCGAGGCTCAAGCTGCTGCTGGTGGGCGGCCGGGTGGTCGTGGACGACGGCGAGCTGCGCACCGCATCCGAATCCGACCTCGCACGCGACCTGCGTGCCGCGAGCGCACGACTGAAGGTGACCCGATGAGCCTCACACCCGCTGAACTGACGTCCTCGGTGTCCGGTGGCATCGGCTCCAGCCCGCAGCGCCCGGACGGCACGCTCAAGGTGCGCGGCGAGTACGCCTACGCCTCGGACCTGTGGCACGAGGACATGATCTGGGGCGCGACCCTGCGCAGCCCCCACCCGTACGCGAAGATCGTCTCGATCGACCTGACCGAGGCGCTGAAGGTGCCCGGCGTGCACGCGGTGCTCACGCACCGGGACGTACCCGGGCAGAACCTGTACGGCTTGGAGCACAAGGACCAGCCGGTGCTGGCCGTGGACGTCGTGCGCTACCAGGGTGAACCGGTGGCGCTGGTCGGCGCGGACCACCCCGAGACGGCGTTGCGCGCCATGAAGCGCATCAAGGTCGAGTACGAGGTGCTCACGCCGGTCGTGGACATGGAGACCGCGATCGACGACACCCCGTTGCACCCCGGCGGGAACCTGGTGCGGCACGTGCCGATCCGGCGCGGCGACGTCTCGGCGAAGGCCGACGTCGTGGTGACCGGCCGGTACGAGGTCGGCATGCAGGACCAGGCGTTCCTCGGGCCCGAGTCGGGTCTCGCCGTGCCCGCCGAGGACGGCGGCGTGGACCTCTACGTCGCGACCCAGTGGCTGCACGTGGACCAGAAGCAGATCGCGTCCGCGTTGGGGATGCCGTTGGAGAAGGTGCGGCTGACGCTGTCCGGCGTCGGCGGCGCGTTCGGCGGGCGCGAGGACCTGTCCATGCAGGTGCACGCCTGTCTGCTGGCGCTGCACACCGGCAAGCCGACCAAGATGGTCTACAACCGCGAGGAGTCGTTCTACGGGCACGTGCACCGCCACCCGGCGGTCCTGTACTACGAGCACGGCGCGGACCGCACGGGCAAGCTGGTGTACGTCAAGGCGAAGATGTACCTCGACGGCGGCGCGTACGCGTCCAGCACGCCGGCGGTCGTCGCGAACGCCGCCACGCTGGGCATCGGGCCCTACGAGGTGGACAACCTGTCCATCGACGCGTGGGGCGTCTACACCAACAACCCGCCGTGCGGCGCGATGCGCGGGTTCGGCGCGGTGCAGGCGGGGTTCGCCTACGAGTCCCAGATGGACAAGCTGGCCGAGGCGCTGGGCATGGACCCGGTGGACGTGCGGATCGTCAACGCGATGACCGAGGGTTCGGTCATGCCGACCGGCCAGGTGGTCGACTCGGCCGCGCCGGTCGCCCAGTTGTTGAAGCTGGTCAAGGACAAGCCGCTGCCGCCGCCCTCGGACCGCGACCTGCGCAACCTGCCCGGCGGTGTCTCGAACACCACCCACGGGGAGGGCGTGGTGCGGGGCGTCGGCTACGCGGTGGGGATCAAGAACATCTGCTTCTCCGAGGGCTACGACGACTACTCCACCGCCCGCGTGCGGTTGCAGGTCATCAACGGCGAACCGGCCGCGCTGGCGCACACCGCCGCGTGCGAGGTCGGGCAGGGCCTGGTGACGATCATGCAGCAGATCGTGCGGACGGAGCTGGGCGTCGAGCGGGTGACGATCCTGCCGATGGACACCAGCATCGGCAACGGCGGCTCCACGTCCGCGTCCCGCCAGACCTACGTGACCGGCGGTGCGGTCCGCGCGGCCTGCCTGGCGGTGAAGGACGAGCTGGCCAAGCTCGCCGCCGGCCGGGTGGGCTTGGACCTGGTGGAGCTGCTCGGTGACGAGGTGATCGACGAGACGGTGGAGTGGCGGCACCGCGCGACCGAGCCGCTGGACCCGGAGACCGGGCAGGGCAACGCGCACGTCCAGTACGGGTTCGCCGCGCACCGGGCGGTGGTGGACGTCGATGTCGAGCTGGGCCTGGTGAAGGTGGTCGAGCTGGACTGCGCGCAGGACGTCGGCAAGGCGCTCAACCCGCAGGCCGTGCTGGGCCAGATCCAGGGCGGTTCGGCGCAGGGCCTGGGCCTGGCGGTGATGGAGGAGATCCAGACCGCCGGCGGCAAGGTGCGCAACCCGTCGTTCACCGACTACCTGATCCCGACCGTGCTGGACATGCCGCCGATGAGCATCGACGTGCTCGAACTGGCCGACCCGAACGCGCCCTACGGGGTTCGCGGGGTCGGCGAGCCGCCCACGATCTCGTCCACTCCCGCCATCGTCGCCGCCATCCGCAACGCGACCGGCCTGGCCTTGACCCGTGTTCCCGTGCGCCCCGAGCACATCACCGGAACCTGATCTCTTGGAGCTTCGCACAATGACCACGTCTGTTTCGCCCGACCACGCCTGGCTGCGGGAGTCGATCGAGCTGGCCACCCGCAACGTCGCCGCGGGCGGCGGGCCGTTCGGCGCGGTGATCATCCGGGATGGCGAGGTGATCGCCACCGGCACCAACCAGGTCACCCCGACCCTGGACCCGACCGCGCACGCCGAGGTGGTGGCGATCCGCGCCGCCTGCCGGGCCATCGGTGACTTCCGGCTCACCGGCTGCGTGCTGGTGTCCTCCTGCGAGCCGTGCCCGCTGTGCCTGTCCGCCGCGCTGTGGGCGCGGGTGGACCGGGTCGTCTACGCCGCCGACCGGCACGACGCCGCCGCGGCCGGCTTCGACGACCGCGAGTTCTACGAGCTGTTCGGCAAGCCCCGCGAGCTGTGGAGCCTGCCGGTGCACCAGATCTCCACGGGCGAGGACAACGCGCCGTTCACGGCCTGGCTGTCCCGGACCGACCGCGTCGACTACTGACGCATCACCCGGAGCGGCCACGAGCCGCCAGTGCTGACCGGAGCACGCGAAACATCTTTCAAACGCGTTCGGCGGGGCCTTGCTTGCAGGCCTCGCCCCACCGAACGCGCCCACCGGCATGGGAAGGACGTCATGACCCAGCTCAGGGATGACATCCCCACACGCACCACACAACTCGACCGGTTCTTCCGCATAACCGAGCGCGGCAGCACCATAGGCCGGGAAGTGCGCGGCGGTATCACCACGTTCGTGGCGATGTCGTACATCGTATTGCTCAACCCGCTCATCCTGGGCGCGTCGGCCGACATCACCGGCGCCCGCCTGACCACCGAGCAGCTCACCACCGCGACCGCGCTGGCCGCGGGCGTGATGACGATCCTGATGGGCGTGGTCGGCAACGCGCCGCTGGCCCTGGCCGCCGGGCTCGGCGTGAACGGGGTCGTGGCGTTCCAGATGGCCCCGACGATGACGTGGGCCCAGGCGTTCGGCCTGGTCGTGCTCGAAGGCCTGTGCATCGTGGTGATGGCCGCCTCCGGGGTCCGGGAGAAGATCATCAACGCCATCCCCGGCCCGCTCAAGACCGCCATCACCGTCGGCATCGGCCTCTACATCGCCCTGGTCGGCCTGGTCAGCGCCGGGTTCGTCACCCGGACGCCGGACGCGGTCGGCTCGTCGGTCCCCGTCCGGATGGGGCTCGACGGTCACCTGTCCGGGTGGCCGATCGCGATCTTCTCCCTCGGCCTGCTGCTGATGATCGTGCTGATGGCCCGGGGCGTGCCGGGGGCGGTGCTGATCAGCATCGCGGCGGCCACCGTGCTGGCCATCGCGGTGAACTCGGTGTTCGACGTCGAGGGTTGGGGGTTGGTGACGCCGAACGTGCCGGACAGCGTCGTCGCCGCGCCGGACTTCGGGCTGTTCGGGCGGGTGGACCTGTTCGGCGGGTTCGTCTCGGCGGGCGTGATCACCGCGACGGTGTTCCTGTTCACGCTGGTCCTGTCCGGGTTCTTCGACGCGATGGGCACCATCACGTCGGTGTCGGACGAGGCGGGACTGACCCGGGACGGCAAGGTCCAGGGCATGGGCCGCATCCTGCTGGTCGACGGCGCGGGCGCGGTCGCCGGCGGCGTGACCGGGTCGTCGCCGAACACGGTGTTCCTGGAGTCGGCGGCGGGCGTCGGCGAGGGTGCGCGCACCGGGCTGGCCAGTGTGGTGACCGGCGTGATGCTGGCCGCGACCCTGCTGTTCACCCCGCTGGCGGCGGTGGTGCCGGCGCAGGCCGCCGCGCCGGCGCTGGTGGTGATCGGCGGGCTGATGATGGCCCAGTGCCGTCGCATCCCCTGGCACGACACGGACTACACGATCCCGGTGTTCCTGACGGTGGCGGTGATCCCGTTCACCTACTCGATCACCAACGGCATCGGCGCGGGCCTGGTGTCCTACGTGGTGATCAAGATCTGCAAGGGCCAGTGGCGGTCCGCCGGCTGGCTGATGACCGTGATCGCGGCGCTGTTCGTCCTGTACTTCGGGGTCGAGGGCGTGACCGCGGTGCTGCACTAGAGGAGGAACCCGGAGTGCGCGAGCTGGCTTCTCTCGTCTCGGACTGGGACGGGCCGTACGCGGTGGCGTCGGTGGTGGCCGTGCGGGGCAGCGCGCCCCGCGAGGTCGGCGCGGCGCTGGCGGTCCACCCGGACGGGCGGGTCGTGGGCAGCGTGTCGGGCGGGTGCGTGGAGGGCGCGGTGTACGAGCTGGCGCTGTCCGTGCTGGAGACCGGCACGCCGCGGCTCGCGCGCTTCGGGTACTCGGCGGAGGACGCGTTCGCCGTCGGGCTGACCTGCGGTGGCGAGCTGGAGGTGTTCGTCCAGGTCGTGACGCCGGAGATCCGGTCGGCGCTGCGCGCGGCCCGCGACGGCCGTCCGGTGGTGCTCACGCGGTCGCTGGACACCGGTGACGGTGAAGTGTCCTTCCCACCTCATGCCGTGAGCACTTCGTCCGTTGTGGACGGTCGGCTGGTCGAATCGTGGGGCACCGCACCGCGGTTGCTGGTGTTCGGCGCGATCGACTACGCGGCGGCCGTGGCGCGGCAAGGCAAGTTCCTCGGCTACCACGTCACGGTGTGCGACGCGCGGCCGGTTTTCGCGACACCGGAACGGTTCCCGGCCGCCGACGAGGTCGTGGTCGACTGGCCGCACCGCTACCTCGCCTCGACCCCGGTGGACGCCTCGACGGCGGTGTGCGTCCTGACCCACGACCCGAAGTTCGACGTGCCGCTGCTCAAGGAAGCGCTGCGCCTGCCGGTGGGCTTCGTCGGCGCGCTGGGCTCGCGGCGCACCCACCTGGACCGGCTCGCCCGGCTGCGCGCCGAGGGCGTGACCGAGGCCCAGCTGGCCCGCCTGCGCTCCCCCATCGGCCTGGACCTGGGCGCGCGGACGCCCGAGGAGACGGCCGTGTCCATCGCCGCCGAGATCATCGCCGTGCGGCGCGGCGGCGGTGGGCTGCCCCTGACCGGCGCCGACACCCCGATCCACAAGGAGGACCCGAATGGCACTGATCTTCCTCAACGGCGGCGGGATGCGTGGCGGCCCGCTGCACCACCAGCTCCAGGGCACGCCCCTGTTGTGTGTCGCGCGTAGTGCGCCCAAGTACCGGTACTTCTCCGTGGGCGACCGGTTCCCGGCGATGCACGCCTCCGGCACCGGGAGCGTCGTCGGCGAGCTGTACGACCTGCCGCTGACCGTGCTGCGCGACCACCTGCTGCCCGCCGAACCGCCCGAGCTGGAGATCGGCGTGGTCGAACTGGCCGACGGCAGCGCCGCGCTGGCGACCGTGCTGCGCGACGCGTGCCTGGGCAGCGCCGAGCTGACCGATATCACGGCCGTCGGCGACTGGCGCGCCTACCTGGGTTCTCGGCGCTGACCACCCGTTTCTTAGAGTCCCGCCCATGAGACACGGGGGGATCGTCCTCGCACTGCTGGTGCTTCTCGGCTGCTCGTCGAGACCGGCCGCCGCGCCGCCGGCGAGCAGCACCGCGACCACCACCACCACGACCACGTCCACCACGCCGACCGCGCCGGACCCGGAAACCATCGAGCCGCGCATCAAGGCCGCCCAGCTGACCGCCGACATGCTCCGCCCGCTGGGGTACGTCGCCGAATCGCGCGGCGAGGGGCAGCACTGGTACCGGGTCGTGTCGTGCCCGGAACGGCTGGAGACCGACGGCTGGCAGTCCGCGACCAAGACCGCGAGCCACTGGGTGGACCCGCGCGGACGCACGTCGATGATCCAGTACACCGTCTCGTACGGGAAGATCTCGGCGGCGGCGGAGACCGTGCGGCTGGCCCGCCAGTCGCTGGAGTGCGGCGCGGTCACGATCGGCGACGACGAGTACACGTCGGTGGACGAGCTGGAGGTCCCGCCGCTGGGCGCGGACGCCCAGTTCGCCGTGTGCTACCACGCGGCCACCCACGAGCGGTGCGAACTGCTGCTGAGCAAGGCGGACCTGCTGACCGTGCTGACGATCTTCACCCCGCACCGCGCCCGCGCGACCCAGGACCTCGAAGCCGCCGGTCGAACCGTCCTCCCGCTGCTGACCTGACGTCCCGGCCCGCTGCCCCACCCGGGCAGCGGGCCCACCCGCCCGGGCAGCGGGCCCTCAGCCGAGCGCGGTGAGCGCGGCGCGGCACTCGCGTCGCAGCTCCTCGTCCGCCCGCACCCCGTCGCTGCTCCACACCCCGCCCGTCGAGGAGCCCAGCCGGTCCGGCCGGGCCACCTCGGCGCGCAGGAGCGGTGCCAGCGCGGCCGCCGCCGGTCCCATCCGCGCCACCGCGCGGGCGATCCCGGCGCGGGTGTGCCGGTTCTCCTCCCACACCTCCCGCAGGACCGGCAGCGCGCCGGCCACGTCCCCGGTCGCCCGCCACAACGCCACCGCGGCCCCGAGCCGGACCCAACCGCGGTCGTGGTCCAGCAGCGGGCGCAGCGCGGGCGCGGTCTCCGGCCGGCCGATCTCCGCCAGCGCTTCCAGGGCCCTGGTGTCCTCGACGTGCCGCAGCAGCACCGGCAGCACCCGGTCGGCGGCGCCGGTCACCCGCCACAGGGCGAACGCGGCCGGGACCTCGTGCTCCGGGTCGTCGAGCAGGACGTGCAGCGCCGGGACGGCGGCGGAGGCGTGCGGCCCGAGGGTGGTGACGGCGGGCAGCGCGTCGGGCAGGTGGGCGACCAGGTCGGGCACGGCCGGCACGGCGTCGCCGCCCATCGCGCCCAGCGCGGCGAACAGGCCGGACCGGTGCCGGTCGTGGCCCTCGGGGACCGGCAGGTCGGCGAGGCGGCGGCGGATCAGCGGCACCAGCGACGCCGCCCCGGCGGCCGGCCCGCGCAGGGCGTGGCCGATGTCGGCCGGCGGCACGGGCCGTTCCAACGCCCAGGTCAACGCCGGCAACGCCCTGGCGTCGCCCAGGGCGGCGAGCGCGGCGAGGGCCGTGCCGACCGACGAGCCACCGGCCGGCCACTCGACCACCCAGGCGAGCGTGTCGGGCGGCGCGGCGCGGGGTGACCGCTCGACGCTGCGGGCGAGCGCGTCGGCGGCGGGTGCGGCGACGAGGTCCAGGTACCGCAAGGCGTCCGCGGCGGCCCGCGGCAACCGGGGTTCGGGGGCGAGCAGTTGGTCCCCGATGAGCCGGACCAGCTCGGTGTGGTCGCCACGCCACCCGCTGACCGCCTGGCCCGCGACCCGGACGGCGTCCAGGCGCACCTCCCAGTCGTCGGCCGTGAGCAGGGGCCGCAGCAGCCGTGCCCGGTCGGCCACGCGGTCGCCCAGCGCCCGGCTCAGACCCGCCAGCAGCGGCATGGCCCGCGCCGCGCGCCGACCCCGGGCGGCGGCCTCCTCGTGCTCGCGGATGTGCCCGACCAGGGTGTCGGTGGAGAACCCGGCGGGTTCGGGGGCCGACGTGCCCTCCGCGTAGACCCGCCGCACCAGCTCGCCCGCCGCGGCCACGACGTCGTCCGGCAACCGGTCCGGGTCGAGGTCGGCCACGCCGGCGAGCGCGGTCAGCCGCACCGCCGGGCGGTCGCCACCTCCGGCCACCGCGACCAGTTCGTCCACTTCGGACAGTGCGCGCAACGCGTCCACCACGGCGATCCGCACGTCCACGTCCGGTTCCAGCGCCAGCCGCGCGGACAGCGCCCGCGCCGCGCCCTCCGGGCGGCACGCGACCACCCCGGTGCACGCGGCGGTCCGGACCGCGGGGTCGGGGTGCGCCAACGCGTCGAGGAACACCGGTCCGGCCGCCACGACCACGCCCGGCTCCCGCTCCGCGCACGACCCGGCCACGGCGGCGAGGAACTCCACCGCCGCCGCCCGGCCTGGCCCGTCGGCCGAGGCTAGGCGCAGCAGGAACGGCACCGCCGCCAACGTGCTGTCGTAGACCGAACCCTGGTGCAGCACCGCCCCGTAGAGACCGTCCAGGGCCACCTCGCGGACCTCCGGGTCGTCGGAGGCCAAGCCGCGCAAGAGGTCGGGCACCTCGTGCGCGGGCCCGTAGGCGTGCCGCAGCGCCGACCAGTCGATCCCGTCCAGACCCGTGAGGACCCCCATGCGGCGAAACACTAACGGTCCGCCGTCAGCACTCCCCGCTCGTAGGCCACCGCCACCGCCGCCGCCCGGTCGTTCACGCCGAGCTTCGCGTAGACGTGCACCAGGTGCGTCTTCACGGTCGCCTCGCTGATGAACAGCCGGGCCGCCGCCTCGCGGTTCGTGCAACCCCGCGCGATCAGGCCCAGCACCTCCACCTCGCGGTCGCTCAGCGGTTCCGCGGCGGGTGTGCGCACCTGCCCGACGAGCCGGGTCGCCACCGACGGCGACAGCACCGCCTCGCCGCGCGCCGCCGACCGGACCGCCCGGAACAGCTCGTCGCGGGGCGTGTCCTTGAGCAGGTACCCGGTCGCGCCCGCCTTGATCGCGGGCAGCACGTCGCTGTCGGTGTCGTAGGTCGTGAGCACCAGCACCCGCGCCGGCACGTCGCGCAGCCGCCCGATGGCGGTCACCCCGTCCACGCCGGGCATCCGCAGGTCCATCAGCACCACGTCCGGCGCGACCGCCCGCACCACGGCCTCCGCCTCCGCGCCGTCCGCGGCCTCGCCGACCACCTCGACGTCCCCGGCCACCGCGAGCATCCCGCGCAGCCCGTCGCGCACCACGGGGTGGTCGTCCACGATCACCACCCGGATCACCGCACGACCTCCGCCGGGATCGCGGGCACCGACGCCGACACCGCCGTGCCGCCGCCGGGTTCGGACTCGACCACCAGCGACCCGGCCAGCCGCGACACCCGCTGCCGCATCCCCACCAACCCGAACCCGGCGCTCCCGCGCGACGGGTCGAACCCGGCGCCGTCGTCCCGGACGTCCAGCGTCACCACGTCCTCCATGTAGGACAGCGTCAACCCCACCCGCGACGCCCGCGCGTGCCTGGCCACGTTGGACAGCGCCTCCTGCGCGGTCCGCAGCAACGCCACCTCCACCTCCGGGTGCAGCGGCCGCGCCGCGCCCGTCGTGGCCACCGACGCGGGCACGCCGGTCTGGTCGGTCCACCCGCCGGCGACCTCGACCAGCGCGTCGGGCAGGTTCGCGTCCTCCAGCGCGGGCGGGCGCAGGGCGTGCACCGAGCGGCGGGCCTCGGCCAGGTTCTCCCGCGCCAGCCGCACCGCGGTGTCCACGTGCCGCGAAGGCGTCTCCACCGCCTGGAGCTGGGTGATGATCCCGGTGAACCCCTGCGCCAGGGTGTCGTGGATCTCCCCCGCCAACCGCTGCCGCTCGTCCAGCACACCCGCCTCCCGCGCCTGGATCAGCAGCTGGGCGTGCAGGCCGGCGTTCTCCTCGACCATCGCGGCCAGCTCGGCGACCATCTCCTTGCGCCGCCGGGCCTGCTCGGTGGTGATGTGCCCGAGCATGGTGAACGTCAGGGCGATGGTGGCGAAGAACAGGGCCACCACGACGAACACCACGACCGCCACCGGTTCGGCCGGCGGCGGCCCGCCGTAGAGCGCGAGCGCCGCCAGGACCGCGTTGGCCAGCACGCCGGCGAACATCCGCCGCCCCGGCAGCACCTCGACCGCGTAGACGTACCCGGCGAAGGAGTAGAACCCGAAGATCGGGTCCCGCAGCCCCAGCGACGCGTAGAAGACCAGCACCCCGACGAAGAACACCGTCATCAGCCCGGACCGGGCGCGCCACTGCGGGTGCAGCGTGTAGAACCACGCCATCCACAGCACCGCGCCGGCCACGATCCCCAGCGAGACGGCCTTCTCCGCCACCGGGTCGGGCACGGTCAGCGCGTACAGCAGCGCGGGCAGCAGCAACGCGAAGTACGGCACGACCCGGCTGACCCGGCTCAGCCGGCGCTCCCACACGTCGAGGCTGTCCGACACTCCCCACCTACTCCCAGCGGAACGACCTGGCCGCGACGGTACCCGCCACGACCGTCGTCAGGGCCAGGATCCCCAGGTGCACCAGGCTCGGCGCGGTGCCCAGCCACGCCTCCTGCAGCGCGCCCACGCCCGGCGGCAGGTGCTCGCCGATGCGCACCAGCACGTCCGGCAGCAGGAACCGGGGCAGGTACGCGCCGCCGAAGAACATCACCAGCATGAACACCGCGGTGGCCCACCCGTTGGCGGCGCGGGCGGTGGGCGCCCAGGCGGCGATCAGCAGGCCCACCGCGGACAACGCCGTGGTGCCCAGCAGGCACGCGGCGAAGAAGCCCAGCGGGTGGTGCGGCAGGTCGATGTCGAACACGAGCCGGCACACCACCATCACCAGCACGACGGAGATCGCCGCCGCGATCGTGTTCACGACGAGCTGGGCGGCCAGCAGCTTGCCGGGGTGCACCGGCGTGGTCGAGTACCGGCGCAGCACACCCTTCTCGCGGTAGGTCGCGACCGTGCTCGGCAGCTTGTTCAGGCACAGGAACGCCAGCGCGATCACGACCAGCGTGGACACGTAGGCGTCCACGAACCGCTGGTTGCCGAAGACCGGGTCGGGCGTGCGCAGCGCGGGGACCGCCCCCAGCACGAGGATCAGCGCGGTGGGGAACAGGATGCCGAACACCGCGGCGGCCGGCTCCCGCAGGAACAGCTTCCACTCGATGGCGATGATCTTGGTCACGTCAGCTCCCGGCCGGTGAGTCGGATGAAGGCGTCGTCCAGGCCGGCCTGCTCGATGCGCAGGTCGGCGGCCACGACGTGGTTGCGGGCGAGGACGGCGGTGACGGCGTGCAGCAGGTTCCCGGTGCCGGTCACGACGACCTGCGGGCCGTGCTGGGACACCGCCGTCACCTCGGGCAGGGCGGCCAGCAGCGCGGTGTCCAAAGCGGACGTCGGCCGGAACCGCACGGTCTGCTCACCGCCCAGCCGCGCCACCAGCCCCGCCGGGCTGTCCACGGCGACGACCTTCCCGGCGTCGATGAGCGCGAGCCGGTCGCACAGCCGCTCGGCCTCCTCCATGAAGTGGGTGACCAGCACGACCGTCACGCCGGAGTCCCGCACGCCCTCGACCAGGTCCCACGTGTCGCGGCGGGCCTGCGGGTCCAGTCCGGTGGTCAGCTCGTCCAGCACGGCCACCCTCGGCTTGCCGACCAGCGCCAACGCGATCGACACCCGCTGCTTCTGCCCGCCGGACAGCGCCCGGTACTCGGTCCCGGCCCGGTCCGGGATGCCCAGCAGCTCCAGCAGCTCGCGCCAGTCGGCCGGCCGCGGGTAGAAGGAGGCGAACAGCTCCATCACCTCCCCCACCCGGATCCGCTCGGGCAGCTCGCTCTCCTGCAGCTGCGCGCCCAGCACCCGCCGGACCTCGTCCCGGTCCCGGCGCGGGTCGAACCCGAACACCCGCACCGACCCCGAGTCGGGCGCGCGCAGCCCCTCCACGCACTCGACGGTGGTGGTCTTGCCGGCCCCGTTGGGCCCGAGGATCCCGAAGATCTCCCCCTCGTCCACGGAGAACGACACCCCGTCGACGGCAACCTTCGACCCGTACCTCTTGACCAGGTCGACAACCTCGATCACTGCCATGCGCCCAGCCTCGCGGTCCACCCGTTCGGGCGAATCGCTCAGCGGGCCAGACCCGGCATCAACCGATCGGTTGATGCGCAGGTCCACCGGATCAAGTGAACAAGTCGGCGTGGGACGCCCGGCCGCCCGCGCCGCTCGTACTCTCGCCGACGGACCACGACAGGGAGGACAGGCGATGTCGGAACAGGTGCGGCTGGACAACATCTTCCGCGTTTTCACGGCGTTCGACACCGACGACGACAGCCGCATCTCGTGGCGGGACTTCGACGTGAAAGCCCGGGGCATCGGGGCGGAGTTCCGCCTGGACCTGGACTCGCCCGAGGTCACGGCCCTGATGCGGGCCTACCGCGACATCTGGGGCTACATCCGCGGCGCGGACGACGACGCCGACGGCGAGGTCACCGAGGAGGAGTTCCGCGAGGCCCATGACGCCGGCCGCCTGACCACCGGCGAACTGCTGCGCAAGTGGGAAGCCGCCGCCGCGCAGGCCTTCACCATCGCCGACCGGGACGGGGACGGCCGGCTGGACGAGCAGGAGTTCGCCCGCCTCTACCGGGGCGCTGGGATCACCGACCCGCAGGTGGCGTCGATCGCCTTCGCCTCGCTCGACCTGGACGACGACGGCCTGCTGGAGCTGCCGGAGTTCATCACCCAGACCCGGGGCCTGTTCACGGCGACCGACGAGTCGGCGAAGGGCACGCACCTGCTCGGTGAGTGACCCGTTGCCCAACCGTTGCCGGTTCCCGACCCGCGGCACGCACCCTGGACCCCGTGACCGACTTACCGGAGGACCGCCACGAGTGGGTCTGGGCGCTGTGGTTGGCGCTGGGGTTGCTGTGGGTGCTGGCCGTCCCGCTGTTGGCGTTCCAGGCGGCGATGTCGGTCCCGTTCATGGGGGTGCCGACCGAGGCCCAACTGGCCCGGCGCGAGCTCCTGTCGACGTGGGCCGAACGCGCCGCGATCGCGGTGCCGCTGCTGGGCCTGGTGGCGGCGGTGGCGCTCAAGCGGTGGACGGCGGCGATCGTGCTGGGCAGCGTCCTGCTGTTCACCGCCGGGGCCATGGTGATCGAAGGGGCGCGTGACGCGGCCCGGAACGAGCCCACCGTCGTCTACAGCCCCGGCGGCTGCCAGGAGCACAGCGGCGGCGACACGAGGTGCCCCGGCGGCTAGGGCGTGCCTGATGATTGATCTTGTGGTGCGTCGTGGTGCGTGACCGATGAGGCATGGTCTCGGATCGGGCCGCTGCTTGCCGTCGGGTTCGCGTCGGGGTCGGCGCGGTGGAGTGGACCGTCAGCGTGGACTCCACCCCCTCGTGCGGGCCCACCAGCACGCCGCCGGCGCGGCGAAAAAAGGGGGGGCTGCGCCGGCCGCTGCGGCCCGGGAAGCCCTCGGCCGCTCCCGCGGAGGACTGGGCACCAAGGTCCACCTGGCCCGCGACGAACGCGGCCGGCCACTGTCGATACCCCGGTCCGGACACGCCCTAGGCGGTGCCCAGGCCGTGCAGGGTCTGGTCGAGCAACGCGCTCACCACGGCCTCGCTCTGCGCGACGTCCCCGGGCCGCAACGTCCGCGCCGCCGCCTCCACCGACCCGTGGATCAGCAACGCCCGCAACCCCGGTTGCGGCACCCGCGCCTCCAGCAACACCCCGACCAACGGGGCGAGCAGCTTCTCGTGCTCGGCCCGGATCCGCCGCCGCGACTCCTCCGGCAACGCGTGCGCCGACAGCGCCACGACCGCGCCGTGGCTGCCGTCCACGATGATCTCCAGCACGGTCCGCAGGTAGGCCTCGACCTTCGCCGGCACGCCCGAGACCGCGTTCACCGCCGCCGCCAGCCGCCGCGCCTGGTCGGGCAGCTCGTCGGTCACGATCGCCGCGACCAGCTCTTCCCGCGACCTAAAGTACTCGTACAGCGACGGCCGCGACAGGCCCACCCGGCGGGCCAGCGCGGCCAGCGTCAGGGCGTCCGGCCCCTCCTCGGCGACGATCTCGCGACCGGCGGCCAGCAGGGAGCGCAGCCGGTTCGCGCGGTGCTCCGCGAGGGTCTCGGCGCTGATCCTGGGCACGCGCCGAGCCTACCCCCTTGTTTTCCCGACGCCGCGTTGGAATAGTTGCCTACGTAGCGTCGGGAACCTGGAGGTGCCGGATGTTCGTCGCGACCAACCGCCTGTTCGTGCCCGCCGAGCGCGCGGAGGAGTTCGAGGCCCACTTCCGGGAGAACATGCGCACGTTCCTGCCGGGCGTCCCCGGCCTGCGCCGCAGCACGCTGCTGCGCCCCACCCGCCCCGACCAGCCCTACGTCTCGGTGAACGAGTTCGACACCGAGGAGGACTTCAAGGCGTGGGTCGCCTCGGCCTCCTTCAAGGAGGCGCACCGGCGCAACGCCGGCATCGCCCGCCACGTGACGGGCAACGCCGTGGAGACCTTCCAGCCCAGCGAGGACCTGGTGCTCACCCGGTAGGGCGAACCGCCGCCTCAGCCGATCCTGATCGACCTCATCGTGTCGATCTCGTCCCGCTGGGACACCAGCACGTCGTTGGCCATCTCCTGCACCCGCGGGTCCACGCCCGCCTTCAACAGGTCCAGGGCCATCGTCAGCGCGCCCTCGTGGTGGGCGATCATCAGTTGCAGGAACAGCCGGTCGAACTCCGCGCCGCGGGCGTTCTTCAGGGCGTCCATCTGCTCGCCGGTGGCCATGCCGGGCATGGACGCGTGGTCCACGGCGGGCATCTTGCCGGAGTGGCCGTGCGCGGGGGCCTTCTCGCCGTACTGGCGCTGCCACTGCTCCATGGCCCCGATCTCCGGGCCCTGGGTGTCGTGGATGCGCGAGGCCAGCGCCTTCACCGTCTCGTTCTGCGCGCGCTCGGGCGCCAGCGCGGACATCTCCAGCGCCTGCCGGTGGTGCCCGATCATGCTCACCACGTAGGTCAGGTCCGCCTCGTTGGGCGCCGTCCACCGGTCGGTGCCGACGTCCTCGGGCGCGAGCGTCTGCGCCTGCTCGCCCGGTCCCTTCGGGACGATCACCGGCGGCGCGTCGTCCGTCTTCGCCGTGCACGCCGCCAGGACGGCGACCAGCACCGCCACGAACAAGATCCGCATCTGCCACGACCCCCTCGACTCGCCCCGACAAGTTACCCGCACGTTCCACCTGCCGGAAGTCTGCTCCTTACCGACGAATGGGTCTGGTGGTTAGCCATGCAAAAGGTAATACTGCGGTCCCTGCTACAGGTTTGGAAGGGGAGACCTGAAGTGAACGCACGCGATTCGGCCCGCCGCCGCAGAGCCGGCGCGGCCCTGGGGGCGCTGGCACTCGCCGCCTCGTCGTTGGTGCTCGGTCCGCAAGCCCTTGCGGAGCCCGAGGTGGACGCGGACGTGGCCGGGCTGTCGGAGGCCCAGCTGTCCGAGCCCGCCCAGGCCGACACCGGCATCCCCGGTGTCGACGAGATCCGCCACACCCGCAACATCAAGCACCTCGCGAACCTGCCGAAGCCGGCTCCGTTCACCGAGGCGTCCACGTGGTCCGACCTGGCCTTCCAGGACGGCTACGCGTTCGACGGCAACTACGACGGGTTCGTCGTCTACGACATCCGCATCCCGCACAAGCCGAAGATCGCCGCGACGGTGCTGTGCCCGGGCTCGCAGAACGACATCTCGGTGAAGGGGAACCTGCTGTTCCTGTCCACCGACTCGTCGCGCTCCGACGACTCGTGCTCCAGCACCCCGCTGTCGGCCACGAACAAGGCCGCGTGGGAGGGCATCAAGATCTTCGACATCTCCGACAAGCGCAACCCGCGCTACATCAAGTCGGTGGAGACGAAGTGCGGTTCCCACACCCACACGCTCGTGCCGGACAAGAAGGGCACGGACGTCTACGTCTACGTCTCGTCGTACGGGCCGAACGACACGTTCCCGGACTGCAAGACGCCGCACGACCTGATCTCGATCGTCAAGGTCCCGTTGAAGAACCCGACCTCGGCGCACGTGCTGTCCGAGACCGTGCTGTTCCCCGACGGCGGCAACCCGGGCCGTGACGGCACCGTGGAGACCGGTTACGTGCGCGCCACGTCCGGTTGCCACGACATCACCGTGTACCCGTCCAAGGACCTCGCCGCGGGCGCGTGCATGGGTGACGGCGTGCTGTGGGACATCTCCGACCGCGAGAAGCCCCGCGAGATCAACCGCGTGCAGGACAACGTGAACTTCGCGTTCTGGCACTCGGCCACGTTCAACAACGCCGGCACCAAGGTCGTCTTCACCGACGAGCTGGGCGGCGGCGGCGCGGCCACCTGCAACCCGAAGATCGGCCCGCTGCGCGGTGCGGACGGCATCTACGACATCACCGGCCAGGGCGACGCCCGCAAGCTGGAGTTCCGGTCGTACTACAAGATCTTCCGGACCCAGGCCGACACCGAGAACTGCGTCGCGCACAACGGTTCGCTGATCCCCGTCCAGGGCCGCGACATCATGGTGCAGGCGTGGTACCAGGGCGGCATCTCCGTGTGGGACTTCACCGACTCCCGCAACCCGAAGGAGATCGGCTGGTTCGAGCGCGGCCCGCTGCCCGACGGCAAGGGCGGTGGCGCGTGGTCGACGTACTACTACAACGGCTACATCTACTCGTCCGACATGGCGAAGGGTTTCGACGTCCTGGACATCCGCGACCCGCGGACCGCGACGGCGAAGCTGATCCGCGTGGGTGAGCTGAACGTCCAGACGCAGGGCCACTACCGGGAGCTGTTCCCGCGGTAGTCCTCGACGGACGTGAGGGGGCCTGTCCGGTTTCGCGGACAGGCCCCTTCGCTATTCGGCGGGCTCGCCCAGCTCGGTGAACAGCGTGAGCTGGAGGCCGGCCGGCGCTTCCAGCCGGGCGTTCAGCGAGTTCCACGGCGTGCGGGTCGGCTCGGCCACGACCGTCGCGCCCGCCCGCTCCAGCTCGCGCGTGGTGGCCGTGGAGTCGTCCACCTCGAACGCCACCCGGACGTGCCCGGCCACCCGCCGCCCGACCTCGACCCGGTCGATGTACTCGGCGTGCGGCGGGTCGGTGATCTCCAACGTGGCCCGCCCGGCCTCCAGGATCGTGACCCGCCCACCCGGCGAGCTGAACGCCGCCCGCTCGGGCAGGCCCAGGACGTCCCGGTAGAAGCGCAGCGCCTCGTCGTAGTCGTCGGCCGTGACGACCAACCGCAGTTCGCGAACCATGGCTTTCCCCCTCGGTGTCGTGCGGTCACCCGTTCGCACGGGATCATGCCCACCGGCCGGCGGCGGCGCACGCCCGGGGGCTCAGGCCTGGACCACCATCACCCGGGACAGGTCCAACGCCACCGACGTCCCCGGCGGGAAGTCGCCCGCCCGGCTCGACGGCTGGTCCACCCGCACCACCTCGTCACCGCCGGCCAACCGCACGGACAGCCGCGTCACCGGCCCCAGGAAGCTCTGCGTGAGCACGCTGCCCACCAGCGCCCCGTTGGGCTGCCCGCTGTGCTGGGCGATCCCGATGTCCTCCGGCCGCACGATGACCTTCACCTCCGCCCCGGCGTCGAGCCCGTGCTCCGCGTCCACCCGGAACGCGCCCAGCCGCACGCCGCCCGGCTCGGCGACCCCGTGCACCGCGTTGGTCACCCCCACGAACTGCGCCACGAACGCCGACGCCGGCTGCCGGTACACCACCGCGGGCGTGTCCAGTTGCTCCAGCCGCCCCTGCGACATCACGCCCACCCGGTCGGAGACCGCCAGCGCCTCCTCCTGGTCGTGCGTGACGAACAGGGTCGTCATCCCCAGCGACGTCTGGATGCGCCGGATCTCCTCGCGCAGCGCGACCCGCACCTTGGCGTCCAGCGCCGACAGCGGCTCGTCCAGCAACAGCACCCGCGGCTCGATCGCCAACGCCCGCGCCAGCGCCACCCGCTGCTGCTGACCGCCGGAGAGCTGGTGCGGGTACCGGCCCGCCAGGTGCCCGAGCCCGACCAGGTCGAGCAGCTCGGCCGTCCGGCGCGCCCGGCCGGCCGTGCGCCGCAGCCGCAGGCCGAACGCGATGTTCTGCGCCGCGGTCATGTTCGGGAACAGGCTGTAGGACTGGAAGACCATGCCCATGTCGCGCTTGTTCGCGGGCACGCCCGTGACGTCGCGCCCGGCCACCGTGACCGTCCCGGCGTCCGCGGTCTCGAAGCCCGCGACGATGCGCAGCGCGGTCGTCTTGCCGCACCCGCTCGGACCCAGGAGGCTGACCAGCTCGCCCTCCGCGAGCGAGAGGTCCAGCCCCGCCAGCGCCGGCTGCCCGCCGAACGACTTGCGCAGCCCGTGCAACTCCAGGTGGGACATCACTGGCCTTCCTCGGCGACGGGACCGCCCCGCCGCCCGCCGACGAACGAGAGCAGGAACAACAACACGAACGCGAACACCAGGCTCAGCAACGACACCGCGATGGACACGCCCGCGTCCCGCTTGCCGAGCAGGTTCACCCGCACCTGCAACGTGTCGAAGTTCAACAGCGACGCGATGGTGAACTCCCCCAGCACCAGCGCGACCGACAGCAACGACGCCCCGATCAGCGCCGTGCGGATGTTGGGCACCACGACCCGCACCAGCACCGTCCCCCACGACGCGCCCAACGACCGCGCCGCCTCGGCCAGCGTCTTCAGGTCGATCGCCGACAGCCCCGCGTCGATGGCCCGGTAGGCGAACGGCAGCACCAGCACCGCGTAGGCGAAGGTCAGCGTCAACGGCGAGTCGCCCAGGAAGTAGTCCACCCACGCGTACAGCGGGGCCAGGCCGACCACCAGCACGATCGCCGGGATCGTGATCGGCAGCAGGCACAGGAACTCCACCAGCCGCCGCAACCCCGGCAGCCGCAACCGGATCCACGTCATCGTCGGCACCAGCAGCACCAGCACCAGCGCCGAACTGGCCGCCGCGAGCTGCACCGACACCAGGATCGCCTCGACCAGGTCCGGGTCGGAGGCGATGCCCGTCCACGACGCCAGGCTGCGCGACCCGCCCGCGCCCCGCGTGGAGAACTCGGCCATCGCCAGCAGCGGCACCAGGAAGAACGCGCCCAGCACCAGCAGCACCAACCGGCGCACCACTACTGCCATCGGGCGAACCTCCGTTGCAGCACCGCGTACAGGCCCATCGCCACCGCCACCACGACGACCATGCCCAACCCCAGCGCCTTGCCGAGGTTCTCCTGACCGAGCAGGACCTCACCGGTCAGCGCGCCCCGGATCTGCAACGGCACGATCGGCGAGCCCTGCGACACCAGCGCGGCGGCCGTCGCGTAGGCGGAGAAGGCGTTGGCGAACAACAACAGCAGCGCGCCCAGGAACGCCGGCAGCAGGATCGGCCCGCCGACGTGCCGCCAGTACGTCCACGCCGAACCGCCCAGGCTGTCCACCGCTTCCCTCCACTGTGGACGCAGTCCGTCCAGCGCGGGCAGGAACACGATGACCAGCAACGGGATCTGGAAGAACGTGTAGACCAGCGTCAACCCGGGCAGCTCGAACAGCCACGCGCCGGAGGCGAACAGGTCCACGCCGAACCAGTCGCGCAGGTACCGGGTGACGAAACCCTGGAACCCCACCGTGGCCAGGAACGCGAACGCCAGCGGCACGCCGCCGAACTGCGCCAGCACCCCGGCCCCGGCCACGACCACGCGCCGCAGCAGCCCTTCCGGCTTCCCGGAGGCGACCGCCCAGGACAGCAACGCGCCGAACACCGCGCCCAGCACGGCGGTCAGTGCGGACAGCTCGACGCTGCGCAGGAACGCCTGCAGGTACACGCCCTTGGTCAGCGCGGCCAGGTTGTCCAGCGTGAACCCGCCCGAGGAGTCCTGGAACGCCCCGGCGAGCACCAGCGCGGTCGGGTAGACCAGGAACGTGCCGACGTAGGCCAGGAACGGCACGACGACCAGCCAGGCGAGCCAGGTCCGCCCGGCCCGGCCGGGAGCGGCGGGCGCGCCACCCCCGGCGGCCGTGGAGACGGGTGCGACCAACGGTCAGCCCACCGCCTGCGCCCACGTCTCGGACAGCGCCTTCTTGGCCTTGTCGGCCTGCTCCTGGGTCAGGAACACCTGCTTGCCGTCAGTCTTGGGCAGCTTGGCGTGCGCGTCGGCGTCCACCTTGCCGGACTTGACCATCGCGTCCAGGCGGACCGGCCGGGACAGGCCCTTGAGGTAGAGGTTCTGGCCCTTGTCGGAGTACAGGAACTCCTGCCACAGGCGGGCGGCGGCCGGGTGCGGCGCGTCCTTGTTGATCGCCTGGTTGTAGTACGCGCCGACCTGCGCGCCCTGCGGCACCACGACCTTCCAGTCCGCCTTGCCGGCGAGCTTCGCGGTCTGCGCGGCGTTGGTGTAGTCCCAGTCGATGACGACCGGGGTCTGGCCGGACTCGATGGTCGCGGGCGTCGGGTCCACCGGCAGGAAGTTGCCGGCGGCCTTGAGCTGCTTGAAGAACTCGACGCCGGGCGCGATGTCGTCGGCCGAGCCGCCGTTGCCCAGCGCGGCCATGACGACGCCGGAGAACGCCGCGCCGGCCTGCGTCGGGTCGCCGTTGAGCGCGACCTTGCCCTGGTACTCGGGCTTGAGCAGGTCCTTGACCGTGGTCGGCGCGGGCACCTTGGCGGCGTCGTAGCCGATGGACATGAAACCGCCGTAGTCGCCGTAGTAGAGCCCGCTGGGCTCCTTCAGCTCGGCGGGGATGTCGTCCCAGGTCTGCACGCGGTAGGGCGCGAACAGGTTCTTGTTGGCCAGGGCCACGTTCAGGCCGAGGTCGAACACGTCCGGCGCGCGGTCGCCGCCCTTGAGCTGGTTGGCGGCGTTGATCTCGTCCTGGCTGGAGGCGTCGGGCTGCGCGGAATCGACCTTGATGCCGTACTCCGCCTCGAACGCCTTGATGATCTCGCCGTAGTTGGCCCAGTCCGGGGGCAGGGCGATGACGTTGAGCCTGCCCTCCTCCTTCGCCGCCTCGACGAGCTTGTCGAACCCGCCGAGGTCGGCGGCGGACGTCGCGGTGGCGGCGGAGGAGGTGGCGCCGGCGTCCTTGGGCGGCGGGGTGCCGCACGCGCCGAGCAGGGCCAGGGCGGTGGCGACGACGCCGGCCAGCCGCAGGGATTTCGTCACGGGTCGGACCTTCCTGGGAGGGCTTGGGGTACCCCGGGCGCGCTCCGGGCCAGCGGAGCTTCCGTTCCGCCGCGCGCGCTTGTCAAGCCGGCCGCACCGCTCGTGGTCCATCCGGTGAACTGGGCGAATTCCCGGTGTCGGCCCAATGGACCAAAGGTGGCCGAACCCCGCCCGGTGAACCCGGTCCGGGATCGACCGGAACGGCCCAACCGCTGGGCCGTCCGGGTCCCGACACGCCGGGGACCGCCACCCGGCGGAGGCGGCGCGCTGGTCCACGCGCTCACGCCCGGACGCCTTCGGGATGAATTCGGGACCCGAATTCGGCGGTGGCGCAACACACCCATACCCACCCCCGGTAACGGGTTCACCAACCCGCTCGACATCCGGGTGTCACGTGACGGAAATGCCCGAGACCCGCTTCTCCCCAGGAAGGGCAGATCCCCATGCACCGACCCCGAAGATCACTGGCGACCCTGGCGGCGGGCGTCCTCGCGCTCCCCGCCGCGCTGGTCGCCCTGCCGGCCGGGACCGCCGCCGCGGCGCCCGTCCCCGGCTCGGACGTGCTCTACACGCTCGACGCCGATTTCGACCAGGGCGTGCTCCAGGACGTCAACCACGACACCCCGAACGACGACCAGCTCCAGCTCGACCGGGAGACGGCGTTCTTCCCGTTCGTCAACGTCGCCGCGTCCGCGCGCGGCACGATGGTCCGCATCGACGTGGACACCGGCGCGATCGTCGGCGAGTGGCGGTCCGCGCCGGACGGGCGGGGCCGCAACCCGTCCCGCACGACGGTGGACAAGCTCGGCAACACCTGGCTGTCCAACCGGGACGAATCGGCCGGCGGCAAGGGTTCCGTCACCCGGGTGGGCGTGATCCTCGGCGGCGCCCGCGCCAACGCCGACGGCACGCCCAACCCGACGGGCGACTACCTGAAAGGCCCGTTCGCGTACAACACGTGCGCGGACCGCGACGGCGACGGCCTGTACGCCACCTCGCGCGGCCTGGGCGACATCCGACCGTGGACCAACGCGGGCGGCGCGGACGACAACGGCGGCGTCACCACGGCGGCCGACGAGTGCATCATCACCTACAGCCGGGTCGCCGGCACCAACACCCGCACGGTCGCGGTGGACGCCAACAACGACCTGTGGACCGGTGGTTCCAACACCCAGCACGAGAAGATCTCCGGCCTGGACGGCTCGTCGCTGAGCACGCCGTTCAGCCTGGGCTGCGGCGGCTACGGCGGCCTGGTCGACCAGGCGGGCACGCTGTGGTCGGCCCGGTTCGGCGCCAACCTGCTGCGCTACGAGCCCGGCACCGGGTCGGGCGCGTGCCTGGACACCACCCACGGCGACTACGGCCTGGGCCTGGACCCGAACACCGGGCACATCTGGCACACCAAGGTCGCCGGCAACCAGGTCGTCAAGCTCGCGCCGGACGGCACCGTGCTGGGCACGTTCCCGCACGGCAACACCAACGCGCAGGGCGTCGCGGTCGACAAGAACGGCAACGTGTGGGTCGCGCACGCGCTCTTCGGCGCGACCACGGTCGGCCACCTGCGCACCGACGGCACGTACGTCGGCAACGTGACCCTGCCCGGCGGCACCGGCCCCACCGGTGTCGCGGTGGACAGCAACGGCAAGGTGTGGGTCACCAACATCACCACCAACAACGCCATGCGCATCGACCCGGCCGCCGGTCCGATCGGCGGCGGCGGGTTCCCGGTCGGCGCGGTCGACCTGACCGTGGACCTCGGCGCGGGCGCGGGGCCGTACAACTACAGCGACATGACCGGGTCCGTCCTGGGCGAGATCACCGCCCCGGTCGGCACGTGGTCGGTGGTGCAGGACGGCGGCGTCGCGGGTCAGACGTGGGGCACCGTCACCTGGAACACCGAGGCGCAGGGCAGCGTCCCGGCCGGCACGTCCATCGTGGTGGAGGCGCGCACGTCCGACACCGAGGCGGGCTTGGCGGGCGAGGCGTTCACGGCCGTGGCCAACGGCGTGAAGTTCGCCAAGACCGGCCGGTACATCGAGGTGCGAGCCACCCTGACCGCCGCTCCCAACGGTGCCAGCCCGGTGCTGTCGGACCTGCGGATCAAGACCTCGGAACGGACCGGCGTGTTCTCCTGCCAGGCCACCGCGCTCAACCTGGCCGGAATCATCGTCGCCCGCGCCAACCCGCCGGACGTGCCGTGCGCGGACGACTTCAAGGAGGTCGCCAACGTCAACCTGAACGCGGGAATCCTGAACGTCCGCGCCAACGCCCTGACGGCCCGGACCGACCAGACCCCGGACGTGCTCACCGGAACTCCGCCGATGCCGGGTGACGGCGCGACAGCGTCGGCGCGGATCGACCACACCCGCATCTCCAGCCTGCTGGTGACCATCGAGGTGGGCGTGATCCAGTCGAACGCGGCCGTGACCTGCGGCCCGGACGGCACGGAACGCTTCGCGGGCTCGTCGCACATCGCGAGCCTGTCCATCAACGGCGTCCCGGTGACGGTCGGCAGCGCACCGCTGACCATCCCGTTGGTGATCGGGTCGCTGCGCCTGAACAGCACGACGACCACGGGCACCAGCGTGGTCCAGCGAGCACTGGTGCTGGACACCGCGTTGACCGACGTCGTGCTGGGCGAGGCGAAGGCCAACGTCGAACCGTTGCCCGGCCGCCCGGGCGGCAGCCCTTGCCGCGTCTGACGATCGACTCGCTCGACTCGCTCGACCGGTGACCTACAAGTAGCCGTACTATACGTAGTGCGGCTACTTGTAGGAGGTCGGCTGTGACGCGGAAGTTGCTGGTGTGGCTGCACGTCGTCACGTCCACGGGTTGGATGTGCATGGCTCTGGCACTGTTCGTGGTGGTGAGCTACGCGTTGAACGGGCACATGACGGCGTTTGACGTGGCGCTGCTGCTGGACGTGCACGTGCTCCAGTTCATGGCCACGACGTCGGCGTTCACGGGGTTGATGCTGTCCGGCCTGACGCCGTGGGGGTACTTCCGACACTGGTGGGTGGCGGTGAAGACGCTCGTGTCGTTGAGCCAGCTCTACATCGGGATCTTCGTGCTGAGCCCGAACCTGCACCCCGGCGGCTCACCGGCGTTGATGCGACTGGGGTCGCTGCTGATGGCGTCGGCACTGGCGTTCCAGGTGTGGCTGTCGGTGGCCAAGCCGTTGGGCCGCACGCCGTGGGCCCGTCCCGGGAAGCTCCCGACCGCGCCGACTTGGACGTTCGCCGCGTGTCTAGCCATCCCTGCGACCGACTACTTCCTGGGTGAGGTTCTCTTCGACTCCCCCGTTCCCGCTGTCTCCCTTCTCACCGTTCTCTTCTTCCCTCTTTGGCGGCACGCTTCGCTTTCTAAACGCGCTGCGCGCTCTCAGGCCTTGTCGCGCTGACGCGCTTCTCAAGCTCGAACGCGCTGCGCGCTCTCAAGATCAAAAGCGCCTCGCCGGCGGGCAGGCCCCCGGGGAGGAAGGGCGTCGGTTCGTCTCCCGCACGACCTGCCGGAGGCAACCACCCTTTGGGGTTCTTGGCAACCGGAAAAGCTGGTTGCCAAGAACCCCAAAGCGCGGTTGGGCTGCGCCCAGGCCGTACGGGAGACGAACCGAGGCCCTTCCTTTGGCTAAATAGCCCAAAGAAGAGCCCGCGCTGCGCGCGGAGGCCGGGCGCACCACCGGTGATGGGCGGACCGACCCGGCTCTTGGCGCCGCAGGCGCCACCGTTGTGGCTATCAGCCACAGGAAGGGCCTCGGTTCGTTCCCCGTACGGCCTGGGCGAAGCCCAACCGCGCTTCACCGTTCTTTGCAACCACGCTTCACCGGTTGCAAAGAACGGTGAAGGGTGGTTGCCTCCGGCAGGCCGTACGGGGAACGAACCGACGCCCTTCCACCCCCGGGGGCCTGCCCGCCGGCGAGGCGCTTTTGATCTTGAGAGCGCGCAGCGCGTCCAGCTTGAGAGCGCGCAGCGCGTCCAAGACCCAGCGCGACAGCGCGACCAAGACCAGCGCGAAGCGCGTCCAAGAACGAGTGACACAGGTCACCCGAGAAGAGGCATCTACCGAAACTGATAACGGTTACCATTCCCGACGATCACCGCTGCGGCGATCACACGATCGAGGACCGTCGGAGGGACCTGCGTGGCGCACTTGCTGATGATCGAGAGCTGGGTTGGCGCGATGAGCAGCCTGCTGCCGCGCGCGATCCGCGAGTCCGGGCACCGCTTCACCTTCCTGACCCGCGACCTGCACCACTACCTGCGCTCGGCTCCCAGCCACCCGCACCCGCTGCTCACCGCGGACAACGTCCTCACCACCGAGACCAACGACCTCGACCACCTGCTGCCCTTCGTGGCCGAGGCGCACGGGTTGCTCGGGTTCGACGGCGTGATCTCCTCCTGCGACTACTACCTGGCCACCGTCGCCAAGGTCGCCAACCACCTCGGCCTGCCCGGCCCGGCCGCCGACGCCGTCGAGCGCGCCTACCGCAAGGACCTCACCCGCCAGGCCACCGCGGACGTCCCCGGACCGCGCTGGGCCCTCGCCCACGACTGGCCCTCCACCGCCAAGGCCGCCGCCGACCTCGGCTACCCGCTCGTGGTCAAACCGGTGGACCTGTGCGCGGGCATGCACGTCCGCAAGGTCCAGGACGAGAACGGCCTGCGGGACGCGTTCCTCGCGCTGGAAGCCTTCCCGGTCAACGCCCGCAACCAGCCGCGCATCCCCGCGATCCTCCTGGAGGAGCTGCTGGTCGGCCCGGAAGTCAGCGTGGAGACCGTCACCACCGGCGGCACCACGCACGTCATCGGCGTGACCGACAAGAGCATCGCCGGCGACCCGTGGTTCGTGGAGAGCGGGCACATGTTCCCCGCCGCCCTCCCGGAAGCGCAGGCCCGGCAAGCCATCGACACCGCCCTCGCCGCGATCGAGGCCCTCGGCCTGGACGAGTCCGTCGCCCACACCGAGGTCAAGCTGACCGCCGACGGCCCCAAGCTCATCGAGGTCAACCCGCGCCCCGCGGGCAACCAGATCACCGAGCTGGTCCGCCGCACCACGGGCATCGACCTCCCGGCCGTGTTCGCCCAGCTCGCCGTCGGCGAGCGCCCCGACCTGCGCCCGCGCGAAACCGGGGTGCGCAGCGCGGCCATCTCCTTCCTCCTCCCGCCGAGGGCCGGCGTGATCGCGGGCATCGACGCCCCCGACCACCCGGACGTCGTGGACTGGTCGGTCAAGCCCGCCGGGCACCGCGCGGGCGAGCCCACCAGCAACAACACCTACCTCGGGCACGTCATGGTCACCTCGCCCGAGCACGACGCTCGCGCCCGCGCCGAGCGGGTCGTCGCCGGCATCGACGTCCGCTACGCCGAGGACGACAAGTGACCCCCGCCGACCTCGTGCGCCGGGTCCGCGCCGGGGAGCTGGGACCGGACCCGGCGGGCACGGCGGTGAGCGTCGCGTTCTCCACCCGCCAGAGCGCCCGGCACGCCACCCGCGACCGGTCCTACCGCAACACGGTGGTGAGCCTGCGGGTCGGCGAGGCGGTCGGGTCGTGCGCGGTCGAGCCGGACGACGAGCCCGACGTGGCGGACTGCGCCGGGGCCAGCGTCGCCGAGCTGCTCGACCACCCGCACGCGGCGGTCCGCACGGCCGCCCTCGACGCCTACCTCATGCACGTCCACCCGCACGAGACGGCGAAGGCCGAGCCCATCACCCTCGCCCGGGGCGACTCGCTGGCCAAGTCGATGGACCGCGCCGAAGCCGTCGTCGACCTGCTCGACCCGCGGCCGGGACAACGGGTCCTGGTCGTCGGCGTGGTGAACTCCCTGCTGCACCACCTCCGCGCGCGCGGCGTCCCGTACGTGCCGTGCGACCTCAAGGGTGGCCGGACGGAGTGGGGAGAGCCGATCGTCACCGACGCCGACGGCGCGGACTTCGACCTGGTCCTGGCCTCGGGCATGACGCTGGGCAACGGCACGTTCGAGCCCCTGCTCGCCACCGGACGCCCGGTCACCCTGTTCGCCCAGACCGCGAGCGCCGTCGCGCCGTGGTTGCTGGGCGCCGGGCTGCGGGCGGTGTCGGCGGAGCCGTACCCGTTCTTCTGGCTGCACGGCGGCCCGACCACCCTGTTCCACTACCGGGAACCGTGACCCATGCGCGCCAGTCTGCTGGACCTGCTCGGCAACACGCCGGTGGCCCGCATCGACACCCCGCTGCCCCACCGGCACGGCGGGTTCTGGGCCAAGCTCGAACACCTCGGCGCGGGCGGCATGAAGGCCCGTTCGGCGGTCGCCATGCTGCTGGCCGCCAAGCAGCGCGGTGACCTGCGGCCGGGCGCGGTGGTCGTGGAGTCGACCAGCGGCACGCTCGGCCTGGGCCTGGCCTTCGCGGGCCAGGCGCTGGGCCACCCCGTGGTGCTGGTGGTGGACCACGAACTGGAGCCGTCGATGCGGGCGCTGCTGCGCGCGCACGGGGCCCGGCTGGAGATCGTGGACCGGCCGCACCCGACCGGCGGCTGGCAACAGGCGCGGCTGGACCGGCTGCGGGCCGTGCTGCGCGGCCTGCCCGGCGCGTACTGGCCCGACCAGTACAACAACCCCGACAACCCCGCGGGGTACGCGGGCCTGGCCCGGGAACTGGTCCGGCAGCTCGACCGCGCGGACGTGCTGGTGTGCAGCGTCGGCACCGGCGGGCACAGCGCGGGCGTCGTCGCGGCGCTGCGCCGGTACTGGCCGCTGCTGCGGCTGGTCGGCGTGGACACCGTCGGCTCGACCATCTTCGGCCAGCCCGCGCGGCAGCGCGTGATGCGCGGCCTGGGTAGCAGCATCCACCCGCGCAACGTGGCCTACCACGAGTTCGACGAGGTGCACTGGCTCGGCCCGGTCGAGGTGGTGGACGCGTGCCGGCGGCTGGCCCGCGACGGGTTCGTCACCGGCGGGTGGAGCACCGGCGCGGTGGCGCTGGTGTCGGCGTGGGTGGCGCGGCTGGAGCCTTCGGCGCGGGTCGTGACGATCTTCCCCGACGGTCCGCACCGCTACCTGGGGACGATCTTCGACGACGACTTCTGCCAGTCGCGCGGCCTGCTGGGCGTGCCCGCCGACCGCCCGGTGGAGATCGGGCACTCCGGCGAGATCGAGGTGACGAGCTGGGCGCGGTGCTCGAACGTCGCCGCGCCGAACTCTTCGGGCACGCACGCGGTGGGGGTGCCGGTGTGAAGCTCTCCTGGCACGTCTACGGCCTGGACCTGGCCTCGCCGCTGCGCATCTCGCGGTCGGTGATGACCCGGCGCGACGCCGTGCGCGTGGTGCTGGAGCACGACGGCGTCCGCGGCCACGGCGAGGTCGTGACCAGCGTGTTCTACAACCTGGACGTGCCCCGGATCGTCGAGCTGCTCACCGACGTCTCGCCAATCGTTTCTGGTTCACCCCCTGAAGAACTCCTCGACCGGCTACCGCCACTGCCGCCCGGTGTCCTCGCAGCTCTCGACGCGGCCGTGCACGACCTGCTCGCCCTGCGCGCCGGTACGCCCCTGCACGCACTCATCGCCGATCCGCAGTGGACGGACGTGCCGACCGCCTTCACCATCGGCATCGGCGATCCCCTCGACTGCGCCGCACAGGCGTCCGCACTGGCCCAACGCGGGTTCTCCGTGCTCAAGGTCAAAGTCGGTGCCGAACACGACGTGGCGACCGTGCGCGCGGTCCACCAAGCCGCTCCCGAAGCCCGGCTGATCCTAGACCCCAACGGCGGCTGGACGGCGGAGCAGGCGGTGCGCGTGCTCGACCAACTGCCTCCGGTCGACGCCCTCGAACAGCCGCTCCCCCCGGGCCGCCTCGACGAACTGGCCTGGCTGAAGGAACGCTGCCCCGCCCCGCTGGTCGCCGACGAGGACGCGGCCACCGCCGACGACGTGAAGGCGTTGGCGGGCTTGGTGGACGGTGTCAACGTGAAGCTGGCCAAGTGCGGCGGGATCGCCAAGGCCCGCGAGATCATCGACACCGCTCACCAGGCCGGTCTCGACGTCATGCTGGGCTGCCTGGTCGCCAGTTCCCTGGGCATCGCGCCGGCCGCCCACCTGACCGGGCACGCCCGCTGGGTCGACCTGGACGGCCACCTCCTGCTCGCCCACGACCCGTGGCGGGGCATCGGCGGCGAGGACGGGACCCTGCGGCTGACCGGCGCGCCCGGTCTCGGCGTGGTGCCACGCGCCGAGGCCGGCGAGGTGCCCCGTGCCGGAACCGGCGTGGTGCCGCGATGAGGCGGTTCCCGCTGCCCGTGCGGCTCCTGCTGGTCAACCAGTTCGGCGTCAACACCGGGTTCTACCTGCTCATCCCCTACCTGGCCACGCACCTGGGCGACGTGGGCCTGTCCGCGGCGGCGATCGGCGTCGTGCTGGGCGTGCGGACGTTCAGCCAGCAAGGGCTGTTCCTGCTGGGCGGTTCGGCGGCCGACCGGCTCGGGCCGCGCCGGGTCATCATCGCGGGTTGCGCCCTGCGGGCCGTGGGGTTCGGCCTGTTCGCGGTCGGTGAGACGATGACCGTGCTGCTCGCCGCGTCCGTCCTCAGCGGACTCGCGGGGGCGCTGTTCAACCCGGCCGTGCGCGCGTACATCGCCGAGGAGTCCGACGACCGGGTCCGCGCGTTCGCGTTGTTCAACGTCTACGCGCAGGCCGGCGCGCTGGCCGGGCCGCTGCTGGGCAGCCTGTTGCTGCTGTGGGACTTCCGCGTGTCGGCGCTGGTCGCGGCCGGGATCTTCGCCGTGCTGACGGTGGCGCAGGCGCTCGTCCTGCCCGCGCGGGAGGCGGCCCCGCAGGACGGCACCGTCCTGGACGACTGGCGGGAGAGCCTGGCGGACCGGCGGTTCCTGGCCTTCACCGTGGCGTTGACCGGCATGTTCGTGCTGCAGAACCAGCTCTACCTGGTGCTGCCGCTGGAGGTCGAACGGCTGACCGGGTCGGCGCGGGCGGTCGCGGCGGTGTTCCTGGTCTCGACCGTGGCGACGCTGCTCCTGCAGGTGCGGGTCACGCGGTGGTTCGAGCGGGTGCCGCGCGGGCGGGCCATCGCGGTCGGGCTGGCCGTGATGGGCGTCGGGTTCTGCGCGACCGCGCTCGGCCACGTCCGGGCGGGCGGGCTCGCCGGGCCGCTGGTCGCCGCGTTCTTCCTGGCCCTGGGCGTGATGATCGCGCACCCGTTCGTCTACGAGCTGATCCCCGCGTTCGGCCGCGCCGGGCGGTCCGGCACCTACTTCGGCGTGTTCTACCTGGTGTCGGGCATCGCGGCGACGGCGGGCAACGCCGCCATCGGCTGGGTGTTCGGCGTGTCCGGCGCGGCGGCGTCGCTGGTGTGCGTCGCCGTGGGGCTGGGGTGCGCGGCGGCCGTGGTGTGGCTGCACCGCCGCGGCGTCCTGACCCCGACCCGAGAGGCGGCCCGATGAGCGTGGGCGAGAACTTCCTGACCGACAACCCGGCGCTCTACGAGCACCAGTTCCCCGACCCGGACCACGTCGCCGCCCGCTGGGTCCACGACGTCGTGACCCGCTTCGGCGGCGGAGGCACCCTGCTGGACATCGGCAGCGGCACCGGCCGGGACGCGGGGTGGTTGGCCCGCAACGGTTACCACGTCGTCGGGCTGGACAGCTCCGAGCGGATGGTCACGTACGCACGGGAGCACCACCGGGCCCAGTTCGTGCTCGGCGACATGCGCACCTTCGCGCTCGACCGGTCCTTCGACGTCATCACGTGCCTGGACAGCGCGTTCCTGTACTGCCACGCCAACGCCGACCTGACCGCGTTCCTCCAGCGCTGCCGCGACCACCTGACCCCCGGCGGCCTGCTGGTCGCGGAGATGCGCAACGGCGCGTTCTTCCTGGGCAACACCGAACTGCTCGACGGCGTGCGCACCCGGACCGTCGAGTGGGAAGGCGTGCCCTACACCTCCCGCACCGAGCTGTGGATCGACCACGCCGCCCAGCTGCTGCGCCGCCGCCGCGAGTGGACCTGGCCGGGCGCGCCGCCGCTGGTGCAGCGCTCGGCGTGGCGGCTGCTGTTCCCGCTGGAGCTGCGCCACCTGCTCGACCTCGCCGGGTTCGAGGTGCTCGCCCTGTTCGACGGCCCCGGTCCCCGCACCGACGAACCGTGGTCCCCGGACGCGCGGTTGAGCGAAGCCCTGTCCGGCGACCGCCTGCACGTCGTCGCCCGCCGCCTGTGAAAGGAACCACCATGCCCACCCGCCGCCACTTCCTCGGCCTGCTCCCGCTGGCCGCCCTGTCCGCGTGCGCCACCCCGGCCGCCCAGCAGGCCTCCGCGCCGAAAGCCGGCGGCCGGCTGCGCGCGGCGTTCGCGGGCGGTGGGGCCAAGGAGGTGCTGGACCCGCACCTGGCCAACCTGTTCGTCGAGGCCGCCCGCGCCAAGGCGGTGTTCGACAAGCTCGCCGACCTCGGCCCGGACGTCTCGGCGCAGCCCAGACTGGCCGAGAAGTGGGAGCCCGACGCCACGCTGACCAAGTGGCGGATCACCCTGCGGGACACCAAGTTCCACGACGGCCGGCCGGTGCGCGCCGAGGACGTGCTGGCCAGCTACGCCCGCATCCTCGACCCGAACCGGGCGTTCCGGGCGAAGTCCAGCCTGAGCCTGGTGGACCTCGCGAACAGCCGCGCGGTGGACGCCCGGACCGTCGAGTTCGCGCTCAAGCGGCCGTTCATCGAGTTCCCCAACGCCCTGGCGGCGTTCGGCGCGTACATCGTGCCCGCCGGCGCGGAGGACTTCGCCAAGCCGGTCGGCTCCGGCCCGTTCAGCTTCGTGTCGTTCGAGCCGGGCAAGTCCGTGGTGCTGAAGAAGAACCCGGACTACTGGGAGGGCGCGCCGCACCTGGACGAGCTGGAGTTCGTCATCGCCAACGAGGAGTCCGCGCGGGCGAACGCGCTGCTCGGCGGCCAGGTCCAGTACGCGCACGACCTCACGCCCACCACCGCCCGCAGCCACAGCGACGGCCGCATCGCGATCCACCGCTCCCCCAACAGCGCCGTGCAGGCGTTCGCGATGAAGCTGGACCGGCCGCCGTTCGACAACCGCGACCTGCGGGAGGCGATGTTCCTGTTGGCCGACCGGCAGCAGTTGGTGGAGTCGGTGCTGGCGGGCAGCGGGCAGGTGGCCAACGACCTGTTCGGCAAGGGCTACCAGTACTACGCCGACGACATCCCGCAGCGCACCCGGGACCTGGACAAGGCCAGGTTCCTGATCCGCAAGGCGGGTGCGGAGGGCCTGACGGTCAAGCTGGACACGTCCACGGCCGCCGCCGGCATGGTCGAGGCGGCCACCGTGTTCGCCGACCAGGCCAAGGGGTCCGGTCTGACCATCGAGGTGGTGACCGGCAACAAGGACAGCTACTGGTCGGACACGCTGAAGAACGGCTCGCTGTCCAGCTTCCGGTCCGGCGCCATGCCGATCGAGACCCACATCGCGCAGCGGCTGCTCAGCGACTCCGGCACCAACGTCACCAAGTGGGCGCGGCCGGAGTTCGACGAGCTGTACCGCAAGGCGGTGTCCACCGTGGACGCCGGGGAGCGGGCGTCGCTGTACCGGGAGATGCAGCGGTCGCTGCACGCCGAGGGCGGCTACCTGATGTGGGGCTTCGCGGACTGGATCGTGGGCGCCGCGCCCAACGTCGGCGGCATCTCCACCGCGCCCGCGAACACCCTGGACTGGGCCCGGTTCGACAAGGTGTGGCTGGGGTGACCCGGTACGCCCTGCGGCGGCTGGCGATCGGCCTGGCGCAGGTGATCGCCGTCGTCACCGCCGTGTTCCTCCTGGTGCAGGCGCTGCCGGGGGACGCGGCGGTGGCGCTGGCCGGCGACAACCCCGACCCCCGGCGGATCGAAGAGATCCGTTCGGCGATGGGGCTCGACCGGCCCGCGCTGGACCGGTTCGGCGCGTGGCTGTCCGGGCTCCCGCACGGTGACCTCGGGGTGTCGCTGGTGTCGGGGCGGCCGGTGGTGGAGTTCCTGGCCGACGGGCTCGGGCCGACGCTGGTCCTCGCGGTGGTGTCGCTGGTCCTGCTGGTGCCGCTGTCGGTGCTGGTCGGCGTGGCGGCGGCGTTGCGCGAGGGCGGTCCGCTGGACCGGGCGCTGACCACGGTGACGGTCGGCCTGCACTCCATCCCGGAGTTCGCGTTGGCGGTGGTGCTGATCGCCGTGTTCGGGGTGCGACTGGGGTGGCTGCCGCCGACGGCCGTGGGCGCGGACCTGCTGGCCCAGCCGCAGGTGCTGGTGCTGCCGCTGGTGGTGTTGCTGGCGCGGCCGGTGTGCTCGGTGAGCAGGCTGGTGCGGGCCGGGATGATCGACGCCCTGGCCTCCGACCACGTCCGGCACGCGCGGCGGCTGGGCATCGGCGAGCGGCGCGTCCGGTTCGCGCACGCCCTGCCCAACGCGGTCGCGCCGGCCGTGCAGCAACTCGCGCGCACCACGGACTGGCTGCTGGGCGGGGTGATCGTGGTGGAGGCGGTGTTCGTGATCCCGGGGCTGGGCACGATCCTCGTGGACGCGGTCGCCGGGCGGGACCTGCCGGTGGTGCAGGGGCTCGCGGTGGTGTTCGCGGTGACGACCGTGCTGGTCAACCTGGTGGCGGACCTGGTCGGGTTCCGGCTCGCGCCCCGGTCGGCGGTGGTCGCGTGATCCGGGCGTTGCTGGTGGCGGTACCGCTGGTGCTGGCGTTGGTGGGGCCGTTGTTCGTGGGCGACGACGTGCCCCGCGGTGCGCCGTTCATGCCGAACTCCGCGCTGGGCACGGACTTCGTCGGCCGGGACGTGTGGCAACAGGTGTTGCTGGGCGGGCAGACGGTCGTGCTGGTCGCGTTGCTGGCCACGGTGTTCTCCTACGCGGTCGGCGTGCCGTGGGGTGTGGTGGCGGCGATGTCCCGAGTGGTCGACGACGTCCTGATGCGCCCGCTGGACCTGCTGCTGGCCGTGCCGTCGCTGCTGGTGCTGATCCTGGCGGCGGCGATCGCCGGTCCCGGGCTGCCGGTGCTGATCGGCGTCGTGACGTTGGTCAACTTCCCCGACGTGGCCCGGATCTCGCGCGGCGCGGCGCTGGAGATCGCGGCGCGGCCGGCGCTGGAGGCGATGCGGTTGCAGGGCGAGTCGTGGTGGCGGACCTCCGTGGTCTACACCGGGCGGTCGATGCTGCGGACGCTGGCCGCCGACGCCGGGGTCCGGCTCACCGGCGCGCTGTACCTGGTGGCGTCGGCCAGCTTCCTGGGTGTGGGCGTGCCGCCGGACGCCGCCGACTGGGCGGTCATGGTCGACCGCAACCGGGTCGGGTTGTTCCTGCAGCCGTGGGCCGTGGTGGTGCCCGCGCTGCTGATCGTGGCGTTGTCGGTGGGCTTGAACCTGACGTTCGACCGCGCCCTGCGCAAGGAGGCCGTGTGACCGTCGTGCACGTCGAGGATCTGCGGGCGGTCGCGGGCGGGCGGACCCTGGTGGACGGGGTGAGCTTCGCGCTGTCCGCCGGGCGGGTGCTGGCGCTGGTCGGCGCGTCGGGCAGCGGCAAGACCACGACCGGGCTGGCTCTCTTGGGCGAGCACGCGCCGGGCGTCACCGTGACCGGGCGGGTGTCGGTCGAGGGCCGGGTGGGGTTCGTGCCGCAACAGCCCGCCGGCGCGCTGAACCCCGTGCGCCGGATCGGCGGGGTGTTCCGGGAGGTCGCGGCCGTGCGGGAGGGCGATCCGGAGGAGCTGATCGCCACCGCGCTGCGCCGGGCGCGGGTGCCGGCCGAGCTGCTGCGGCGCTTCCCGCACGAGCTGTCCGGCGGGCAGCAACAGCGGGTGGTGCTGGCGCAGGCGCTGGTGGGCGATCCGGCGGTCGTCGTGGCCGACGAGCCGACCACCGGGCAGGACCCGATCACGCGGGCCGAGATCGTGGACGAGCTGGCGTCGGTCGCGGCCCAGGGGGTGGCGGTGGTCCTGCTGACCCACGACCTGGACGTGGTGCGGGCGCTGGCCGACGAGGTGGTGGTGCTGCGCGACGGCCGGGTGGCGGAAGCCGGGCCGGTCGGGCTGCTGGACCGGCCGCGCTCGCCCTACACGCGGGCGCTGGTGGCCGCCCAGCCGCGCGTGACCGTGCCGGTGCAGGTGGCCGCGAAGCCGCCGTTGATGCAGGTCGGCGGGTTGACGGCGCGGCACCGCAAGGCCGTGGTGCTGCGGGGTGTGGACCTGTCGCTGGGCGCCGGCGAGTGCCTGGCGGTCGTCGGCCGGTCGGGCAGCGGCAAGACCACGCTCGCCCGGTGCCTGTCCGGCCTGCACGCCCGCTACGACGGGACGGTCCGGCTGTCCGGGCGGGTGCTGCCGCGGTCGCTGCGGCGGCGGTCGCGGGCGCAACTGGCCGCGGTCCAGTACGTCTTCCAGGACCCGAGGTCGTCGTTCGACCCGAGCCGCACGGTGTTGGCCCAGGTGGCGCGGACCGCCGTGCGGCTGCGGGCGGGCGGCGAGGCGGAGGCGCTGGCCGGGCTCGCCGCCGTCGGCCTGGACGAGGACACCGTGCGGCGGCGACCGCCCGGCCTGTCCGGCGGCGAACTGCAGCGCGCCGCGCTCGTGCGCGCCCTGCTGGCCGAACCGGACGTGCTGGTGTGCGACGAGATCACCTCCGGGCTGGACACCCTGACCCAGGCGAGCCTGCTCGACCTGCTGGCGGACCTGCCCTGCGCGGTCGTCCTGGTCAGCCACGACCTGGCCGTGGTGGCCCGGTTGGCCGACCGGGTCGCCGTGCTGCACCAAGGCCTCCTCGTCGAGCACGGCTCGGCGGCGGAGGTGCTGGACTCCCCCACCCACCCGGTGACCATCGGCCTGCTGGGCCGCGCGTTGGAAGGAACAGAGGAGAAGAGGACATGACCACGCACCACCGCCAGGCCGCGCCGACGTTGTCGGCCGTAGGGCCCTACGACGTGCGCCTGGCGACCGAAGCCGACCTGCCCGGGGCCCGCGGCGTCATGCTGGACACCTTCTACCACGAGTTCGGCTACGGCTACCGGCCCGAGTGGCACGCCGACGTGGTCGACCTCGAAGGGGCGTACCTGCGGCCGGCGCGGCACGCGTTGTTCGTCGCCCTGAAGGGTGACGAGGTGGTCGGCACGACGGGTGTCCGGGCCCAGGGTCCGGCCAGCCCGCCGCACCCGGCGTGGCTGGCCGCCCGGTACCCGTCGGCGAGCACGGCGCAGCTGTTCCGGGTGTACGTGCGGCCCGACCACCGCCGGGCCGGGCTGGCCCGCGCGCTGGTGGACCTGGCGACCCGCTTCGTGGCGGCCACGCCGGGTTACTCGAAGCTGTACCTGCACACCGACACGCGGATCCCGGGTGCGGAGCCGTTCTGGCGCTCGGTGGCCACCGAGGTGCACGACGCCCGCGACGGTGACCCGCTGGCGTTCCAGACGGTGCACTTCGAGATCCCGCTGTAACCGCCCCACCCCGACGGGGGCGTTCCCGGACGCCCCCGTCGGGCTTATGTCCTTCGCAGAGCTAGCCGCACTGCGCGCTCGCCCTCCCCGACCGACACTGGGTGGCACCGGAGCCGTCTACAGAGGACGGACGAGTTGGCGCAGCGGCAGCACTTCCCGGACCTGGTCCGGCCCATGCTGGCGGTCCTGGGCGACCTGCCGGAGGGCGGGGGCTGGGCGTTCGAGTTCAAGTGGGACGGCGTGCGCGCGACGACCTACGTCCGGGACGACCGCCTGCGCGTCCTGACCCGCAACGACCTGGACGCGTCCCGCACGTACCCCGAGCTGCACGCCCTGACCACCCTGCTGGACCACCGCCCGGCGGTCCTGGACGGCGAGATCGTGGCCCTGGACCCGGAGGGCCGCCCCAACTTCAGCCGCCTGCAGTCGAGGATCCACACCCGCCGCCCGACCGACGAGCTGCTGGCCCGGATCCCGGTCTCGTACTACGTCTTCGACGTCCTGCACCTGGACGGCCGCCCGCTGCTCGCGGAGCCCTACACCACCCGCCGCGAGCTCCTGGAAGGCCTGGGGCTGAGCAGGCACCCGTCCATCCGCGTCCCGCCGTACTTCACCGACCTGCCGGGCGGGACCGTCCAGTCGATCGCCGCCGAGCACGGCCTGGAGGGCGTGGTGGCCAAACGCCTGACGTCCCGCTACGACCCGGGCCGCCGGTCGCCGTCGTGGATCAAGGTCCCGTTGATCCGCACGCGGGAGGTGCTGATCGGCGGGTGGCGGCCGGGCGAAGGCCGCCGTTCCGGCACCATCGGCGCGCTGCTCCTGGGCGTGCCGACCCCGAACGGCCTCCACTACGCGGGCAAGGTGGGCACCGGCTTCACGGCCCCGATGCTGTCCGACCTGCTCACCCGCCTACACCCCCTGACCCGCCCCACCCCGCCCTTCGCCGACGAGGTCCCTGCCGACCACGCCCGAGGCGCGCACTGGGTCCAGCCGTCACTGGTCGGCGAAGTCCAATTCCGCCACTGGACCACCGAGGGCCGCCTCCGCCACCCGAGCTGGCGCGGCCTGCGCCCCGACAAGTCCCCGGCCGACCTCTGACTCGGCGGCAGTCACCGCCCCAGGACTCGGGATGCCGGGCGCTGGCGAGCCCTGGAGACCCGCGCGGACGGACTCCGCCACCGGCCGTCGCCGAGCGACGGCACGGCTCTCGACGGCCGGCTCGACAGCCCGCGAAGACCCGGTGCCGGGTGTACGGACCGTAACGGCCGGAATTGCCTCTGTTGACAGAGGCATTCGTCTGGCCGGAAGATGGACCGACCAGTCCGGGACTGATCGGTCCACTAAAGGTGGTTCGGCGTCCCACATGAGCGGAGCTGATCATGACCGAGCCGTCCCCAGCGGCCTCGCCACCCATCCACCAGGACCCGAAACCGCCGGTCGGCGCGACAGTGGTGAAGAACCTGCCGCTGCTGCTGGCGGTCGTCTGCGCGGTCCAGTTCCTCGACGCCATGGACATCGCGTCCATGGGACCGGCCCTCCCCCTGGTCCAGGACGACCTGGCCATGTCGCCCGCGGCCCTGCAGTGGGTGGTCAGCGCCTACGCGCTCGGCTTCGGCGGCTTCCTGCTGCTGGGCGGCCGGCTCGCCGACGTCTACAACCGCAAGAAGCTGCTCATCGGCTGGCTGGTCGTCTTCATCGTCGCCAGCCTCGTGGGCGGTTTCGCCGACAACGGCCTGCTGCTCGTCGTCGCGCGCCTGGCCAAGGGCATCAGCGCCGGCATCACGGCACCGGTCGCCATGGCCGTCCTGCTGGACGCCTTCCGCGAACCCAGCGCGCGCAACCGGGCGCTGGGCACGTTCCTCGCCGTCGCCTCGGCCGGGTACTCGCTGGGCCTGGTGCTCGGCGGCCTGCTGTCCAGCATCTCCTGGCGGCTGACCATGTTCCTGCCGGCCGTGGTCGGCCTGATCGTCGCCCTGCTCGCGGGCGCCGTGGTGCCCGGTCGCCAGGAGGCGTCGCAGCGCCAGCGCATGGACGTGCTGGGCGCGGTCCTGGTCACCGCGGGCGCGGTCGCGCTCGTGTACGGGCTCAGCCGGGCCGCCACCAACGGGTGGGGCGACTGGATCACCATCGCCTCGCTCGCCGCCGCGGTCGTGCTGTTCCCGATCTTCGCCGCGGTCGAGCGCAACCACCCCGCGCCGCTGGTCCCGCTGGGCATCTTCCGGCGGCCCCAGCTCACCCGGGCGAACATCTGCATGCTGTTCTTCGGCGCCTACGTCGCGTTCCAGTTCGTGCTCACCCTGTACTACCAGGTGGAACTGGGCTGGTCGCCGCTGCAGGCGGGCCTCGCCTTCCTGGTCGGCGGCGTGCTCACGGCGGGCACCGCCCGCTACGGCGCGGTCCTGGTGACCAAGCACGGCGCGTGGCCGATCGCCTCGATCGGCCTGGTCATGATGTGCGTCGGCTACCTGGCGTGGGTGCTGTTCATCGGCTCGGTCGACCCGCTGGTCCTGCTCGCGGTCCAGCAGCTGCTCGGTGGCTTCGGCTTCGCCGCGGTCTACCCGGCGCTCAACATCGCCGCCGTGGGCAGCGCCGCGGAGGACGAGCAGGGCCTCGCGTCCGGCCTGTTCAACGCGGGCGCGCAGATCGGCAACGGCATCGTGGTCGCGATCACCGCGACCGTCCTCACGGTGGTCACGAGCAGCGCGCTGGGCGGCTACCGGGCCGGCCTGTGGGTCGTGACCATCACGACGATCGCCGTCACGTTGCTGGCCCTGGCGGGCTCCGTCACCTACCGCAAGAAGGCGACCGCCTGACCGGGCCCGCCTGAACCCGGCCTCCGCACGGAGGACCCCCCTGCCGCGTAGCGCGAACACCCCTCCCGGTGGTGTCCCCACCACGGTTCGCGCTACGCGGCTCTTTCGCGTCCAGGGACGAGGAGTGCGGATGACGTCGGCGTTGATGCTCGTCGCGCACGGCAGCCGCGACCCGCGGCACGCGGCCACCGTCGCCGCCATCGCCGACCGGGTCCGCGCCCAGCGGCCCGACCTGGCGGTGGCGCCGGCCTTCCTCGACTTCGACCACCCCGGCCCACCGGAGTGCGTGGACGTCCTGGCCGCCGGCGGCGCCTCGGACGTGGTCGCCGTGCCGCTGCTGTTGACCAGCGCGTTCCACGACAAGGTGGACCTGCCCGCGGTGCTGCGCGCCGACCACGGGGTGGCGGTCCGCCGCTCCGCCGTGCTCGGCCCGTCCCGCCTGCTCGTGCGCGCCCTGGAGCGCCGGCTCGCCGAGGCCGGTGTGCGGCGCGTCGACCGCGCCTCGACCGGTCTGGTGCTGGCCGCCGCCGGCTCGACCGACCCCGACGCGGTGGCGGTGATCCGGCGGATCGCGCGGGTGTGGGCCAAGAGCGGGTGGCGCGCGGTGGTGCCCGCGTTCGCCACCGGGTCCTCCCCCACCGGCGTCCCCGCGCCCGAGGACGCCGTCCGGGCGTTGCGCGCGGACGGCGTGCGGCGGGTGGCGGTGGCCCGGTACGTGATCTGCCCGGGACGGCTGTCCGACCGGATCGCGCGCGGCGCGGCGGACGCGGACGTCGTGGCGGCCGAGCTGGGTGACGCGCCGGAGCTGGTGCGCCTGGTGCTCGACCGCTACCGGGCTACGGCGCGGCTTCGGCCGCGGGCCGCCGGAACCACGTGGTCCGGCAGTTCTCCCCTTCTCGCAGCAGACCGCGGTGGCGCAGCACGACCCGTTCCACGGGGCAGAAGATGAGCAGGTCGATGGCGATGCCGACGACCAGGATCAGCAGGATGGCCAGGAAGATGCCCGCCATGTCGGCGTTGTTGCGGCCGTTGTCGAGCAGCTGGCCCAGGCCGACGCCCAGGTCGGGCGAGGAGGCGATGATCTCCGCCGCCATCAGCGAGCGCCACGAGAACGCCCAGCCCTGCTTGAGCCCGGCCACGTAGGCGGGCAGCGCGGCGGGCAGCACGACGTGCCGGACGCTGCGCGCGCCGCGGATGCCGATCGCCCGCCCGGCGCGCAGGTACAGCGGCGGGATCTGGTCGATGCCCGCGATCAGGCCGTTGGCGACCGACGGCACCGCGCCCAGCAGGATCACCGCGTACATCATGGTGTCGTTGAGCCCCAACCAGATCACCGCCGGCGGCACCCACGCGATGGACGGCAGGGACTGGAGCCCGGACAGCACCGGCCGGACCGCCGAGCGCACCAGCGCCACCCGCGCGACCAGCAGTCCCAACGGGGTGCCGATGGCCAGCGCGAGCAGGAACCCGAACAGGCCGCGCGACACGCTGGTCCACACGATGTGCAGCAGCTCGCCGCGCAGCCACAGCTCCCGCGCGCTGGCCCACACGTCCAGCGGCGCGGGCAGCTTGTAGTCGTCGGTGACCCGCGCCCACACCAGGACCTGCCAGGCGAGCAGCACCAGCAGGAGCGCGAGCACCGGCGGGAACACCTTGCGCCGCAGCACGTCACCCACCGGCACGCGCCGCTGGGTCGGCGACTCCAGCGCGTCCAGCCCCGCTTCCAGGCGGGCCAATTCGTCCAGGCCGCCGTCGTCCCGGTGGTCAGTGCCGGCCATGCCGTCGGATCTCACTGCGCAGCACCTCGGTGATCTCGACCGACAGGTTCGCCACCGCGGCGTCCTCGTCGCGCCGCGGGTGGGGGATGTCGACGCGCCACTCGCGGGCGATCCGACCGGGGCGGGAGGACATCAGGACCACCCGTTGGGCCAGCCGCACCGCCTCGCGCACGTTGTGCGTCACGAACAGCACCGACAGGCCGGTCTCCCGCCACAGGCGGGTCAGCTCCTCGTGCAGCACGTCCCGGGTGATCGCGTCCAGCGCGGCGAACGGCTCGTCCATCAGCAGCAGGCGGCAGTCCTGGGCCAGCGCGCGGGCCAGCGCGACGCGTTGCCGCATCCCGCCCGACAGCTCGTGCACCCGCTTGCCGTGCGCGCCGCCGAGCCGGACCAGGTCGAGCAGGCGTTCCGCCTCGGTCCGGCGGTCGGCCTTGCCCATGCCGCGCAGCCGCAGCACCAGCTCGATGTTGCGGCCCGCGGTGAGCCACGGGAACAGCGCGTGCTCCTGGAACATCAGCGCGGTCCGGTCGCCGCCGGTGTCGATGGTCCCGGCGGAGGGCCGGTCCAGCCCCGCGATCAGGTTGAGCAGGGTGGACTTGCCGCAGCCGGACGCGCCGAGCAGCGTGACGAACTGGCCCGCCTCGACGTCGAGGTCGATGCCGTCCAGCACGGCGGTCGTCGTGCGGCCGGTGTGGAAGGCCTTCGACACCCCCCGCACCCGCACCCGGTACACCGGCGGCGCGGGCGGCGCCTCCACCGCGGCCGGGCGTGGCTTCGCGGACGTCATTTCGCCCCCAGACCGGCGTCGGTGACCTCGGGCCGGCCCGCGGCCCGCAGGACGTCGTTGAGCAGGCTCAGGTCGTACAGGCCGCGCAGGTCCGGCGCTTCGACCAGGCCGACGGCCACGGCGTGCGCGGCCTGGGTGGCCAGGGTCGAGGCCAGCGGGTCGTCGGTGACCTCGACACAGTCCCAGGCGCGGTCGATCACCTCGGCGGGCAGGGCCTTGCCGGTCAGCCGCCGCAGCGCGCCGTTGACCGACTCCTTCGCCTGAGCGGGGTTGGCGTTGATCCACGCGTTGGCCGCGACGGAACCGCGCAGCACGGCGGCCACGACGTCGCGGTGCTCGGCGAGGAAGCGTTGCGAGACAACGACGTTCGTGGTGGCGAACGCCCCGCCGGGCCACAGGTCGGACTCCTCCAGCAGCACCTTGGCGCCCTCGGCCACCAGCTTCGCCGCGGTCGGCTCGGGCACCCACGCCCCGTCGATCGCGCCCGTCCGGTAGGCGCTGGGCGCCTCGGCGTTGGCGGTGCGCACCACCGACACGTCGCCCCGGCCGCTGCGGGCGTCCACTCGCAGGCCCTGGTCGGCCAGCCAGGTGAGCAGGGCGACGTCCTGGGTGTTGCCCAGCTGCGGCGAGGCGATCCGGCGGCCCTTGAGGTCGCGCGCGGAGCCGATCTCCGGGCGGACCACCAGCCGCACCCCGCCGGACGCGGAACCGGAGATCACCCGCAGGTTCCCGCCGGCGGCCCGCGCGTAGCCGTTGATGATCGGCGACGGGCCGATCCAGCCGATGTCGACCGAGTCGGCGTTCACCGCCTCGATCAGCGACGGCCCGGCGTTGAACACCACGTCGGACACGCCGGTGCCGCCCAGCTCGCGGGCGAAGAACCCGTCGCGCACGCCGACCAACGGGGTCGCGTGGGTGAGGTTGGGCAGGTAGCCGATCCGGACGACGTCGACCGACAGCTTCGGGCCGCTCGCCGCGACCGGGGCGGGATCGGCGTCGCGCAGGGAGCCGTAGCCGCAGCCCGCCAGCACCAGCGCGGCGAGCACGACGGCGAAGCGCCGGACGCGCGCCGCCGAGGCGCCGCGGGCGGTGACCGCCATCCTCACCAGCTCCCGTCGGCCCGCGGCGCGGACCGGACCATGCCCGCGGTGAGCGTGGCGCCGTCGGACGGGTCGATCAGCAGGAACGACCCGGTGGACCGGCAGTCGGCGTAGGCGTCCACGGCCAGCGGCTCGGCGGTGCGCAGCGCGAGCCGGCCGATCTCGTTGACCGCCAACCGGTCCGCGGCCCGTCCACCCGTGCCCGCCCAGCGCGCGGCGTCCTCGACACCCGGCTGCACCTCGATGCCCTCGACGACCACCTTGACCGTGCGGGTGGCGGTCCGCAGCAGCACCCGGTCGCCCACCACGAGCGGCCGGGCCGCGACGTGGCACGCCATCGCGTCGACCGCCCGCGTCGGGGTCGGCGCGCTGCCGACCGGCGCGATGAGGTCGCCGCGCGCGACGTCCAGGTCGTCGGCCAGCCGGATGGTCACCGACTGCCGCGCCCACGCCGCCGGCACGCTGCCGCCCAGGGCGTCGATGCCGGTGATGGTGGTCGTGGTGCCGGCGGGCAGCACGGTGACCCGGTCGCCGACCCGCAACACGCCCGAGGCCACCTGGCCCGCGTAACCGCGGTAGTGGGCGTGCGCCGCGCCGCGCGGCCGGATCACGTACTGCACCGGGAACCGGCCGGGGAACGCCGTCGGGTCGTGGCTGACCGGCACGTCCTCCAGGTGCCCCAGCACGGTCGGGCCGCCGTACCACGGCATCCGGCCGGAGGGCTCGACCACGTTGTCCCCGGTGAGCGCGGCGATCGGGATCTCGGTGACCCCGGTCAGGCCGAGCGTGTCGGTGTAGGTCCCGAACTGCTCGGCGATCTCGCGGAACCGCCGCTCCGACCAGCCCACGAGGTCCATCTTGTTCACCGCCAGCGTCACGTGCGGCACGCGCAGCAGCGCGGTGATGGCCGCGTGCCGGCGGGTCTGCTCGACCACGCCGTGCCGGGCGTCCACCAGGATGATCGCCAGCTCGGCGGTGGACGCGCCGGTGGCCATGTTCCGGGTGTACTGCACGTGCCCGGGGGTGTCGGCGAGGATGAACCGGCGGCGCGGCGTGGCGAAGTAGCGGTAGGCCACGTCGATGGTGATGCCCTGCTCGCGCTCGTCGCGCAGCCCGTCGGTGAGCAGCGCGAGGTCGATGCCCTCGCCGCCGCGGTCGCGGGAGGCCTGGTCCACCGACGCCAGTTGGTCCGCCGGCACCGACTTCGAGTCGTGCAGCAGCCGTCCCACGAGGGTGGACTTGCCGTCGTCCACGCTGCCCGCGGTGGCGAACCGGAGGAGGGTGGTCGTCGTGCCGGGTGTCACCATGGCTAGAAGTACCCTTCGCGTTTGCGGTCCTCCATCGCGGACTCCGACAGCCGGTCGTCGAACCGGGTCGCGCCGCGCTCGGTCAGCCGGGACGCGGCCAGTTCGGCGATCACCGCGGCCGGGTCGGTCGCGTCGGACTCGACCGCGCCGGTGCACGACATGTCGCCGATCGTGCGGTAGCGCACCACCCGGGTCTCCACGGGCTCGTCGGCCCGCGGCCCGCCCCACCCGCCCGGCGCCAACCACATCCCGTCCCGGCGGAACACCTCGCGCCGGTGGGCGTAGTACAGGTCGGGCAGCTCGATGTGCTCGCGGTGGATGTACTGCCAGACGTCCAGCTCGGTCCAGTTCGACAGCGGGAACACCCGGACGTGCTCACCCGGCGCGTGCCGGCCGTTGTAGAGCTGCCACAGCTCCGGGCGCTGCCGCCGCGGGTCCCACTGGGAGAACTCGTCGCGCAGTGAGAACACCCGTTCCTTGGCGCGCGCCTTCTCCTCGTCGCGCCGGCCGCCGCCGAACACCGCGTCGAAGCGGTGCTCGCGGATGGCGTCGTTGAGGGGCAGCGTCTGCAGGGGGTTGCGGGTGCCGTCGGGCCGCTCGTGCAGCAGGCCGCGGTCGATGTAGTCCTGCACGGAGACGACGTGCAGCTTGAGGCCGCACTCGGCCACCACGCGGTCGCGGTAGTCCAGCACCTCGGGGAAGTTGTGCCCGGTGTCCACGTGCATCAGCGCCAGCGGCGGCGGCGCCGGCGCGAACGCCTTGAGCGCCAGGCGCAGCATCAGCACGGAGTCCTTGCCGCCGGAGAACAGCAGCACCGGCCGCTCGAACTCGCCCGCCACCTCGCGGAAGATGTAGACCGCCTCGGATTCGAGGGCGTCGAGGTGGGTCAGGGCGTAGGGGTCGTCAGTCCACTCGCTCACCGCTGCGGCCGTCGTCACAGGCGTGTGTCCTCTGTGGTGGTAGGGGTGGTCGGCCGGCCGGAGGGGGCGGTCGGCCGTGGAGCTGTCGTCGTCGGGTCAGGTGTGCAGGCCGCACTCCGTCTTGCCCAGGCCCGCCCACCGGCCCGCGCGGGCGTGCTCCCCCGGCCGCACCGGACGGGTGCAGGGCGCGCAGCCGACGGTGGGGTAACCGGCCGACAGCAACGGGTTGAGCAGCACGCCGTGCTCGGCGGCGTAGGAGTCCACATCGGACTGCGTCCACCGGGCCAGGGGCGAGACCTTCACCATGTCCCGCTTGGCGTCCCAGCCGACCACGGGCGTGTCGGCCCGGGTCGGCGAGTCCTCGCGGCGCACACCGGTGACCCACGCGTCGTAGCCCGCGAGGCCTTCGTCCAGCGGCGCCACCTTGCGCAGGGCGCAGCACAGGTCGGGGTCGCGGTCGTGCAGCCTCGGCCCGTGTTCCGCGTCCTGCTCCGCGACGCTCTGGCGGGGCACCAGGTTGACCACCGTCACGTCCATGAACTCCGCGACGGCGTCGCGGGTGCCGATGGTCTCGGCGAAGTGGTAGCCGGTGTCCAGGAACAGCACGGTGATCCCGGGCGCGACCCGGGACGCCAGGTGCACCAGGACCGTGTCCGCCATCGACGAGGCGACGCACAGCCGCTCGCCGAACGTGGTCGCGGCCCACTCCAGGACCTCCTCGGCCGAGGCCTCCGCCAACCGCCGATCCGCCCGCGCGGCCAGCTCGGCGAGTTCGGGGGTGTTGCTGCGAGTCATTGTTCGCAAACCACCTTCCACAGCCGAACTCCGCGTTGCGGCGGTGGTTCGGGGAACGTATTTCGAACAAAGGCGCCCGGTGTCAGCGACATTAGCAGCAGGCGCGGACGCGGTGCTGACAGCGCGCTGATCCGCATTGCGCGAGACCGCACCCCGCGCGTATCAGCAGCACGTCAGCGAGTGTCTGCGACAGTACCGCGGGAGGTGTGCTAATGCGCATGCCCAGGCACCGCGGGATCACCGTCCGTCTCCCGAAAGAGCGGGTACAAGTGTGAGGCTCCTCAATTTCCGACAAAGCCCGGCAGCAAGGGCGCTGGGGCTTGTTTCAGTGATTGTGACGGCCGCTGCGCTGCTCACCGGCGCCAATGCGGCCGGCAGCGAAGCGGTCCAGTGGACGACCAGCTTCAAGGGTTCCGACGGGACCACCTACACCGCCACCAACCACCTGCTCCCGGCGTCCCGGGGCGAGGGCCGGCAGTGGCTGCTCGCCTGGTCCGGTCCCGCGAAGCAGCCGGCGCCGGACTTCCTGGCGGTCATCGACGCCACGCCGAGCTCGCGCACCTACGGCAAGGTCGTCAACACCGTCACCGTCGGCCCCGGCATGGGCAACGAGCCCCACCACATGCAGTACGTGTGGCACAAGGGCGACCACATCTACGCCGGCGGCATCATCTCCGACACCACGTTCGTCTTCGACTCCAAGGCGTTGCCCGCGCTGCGCCTGGTCGGCGTGAACACGCCGATGGACACGCCGTGCGGCACCCTGCCGGACGCGTACCAGACGCTGCGCGACGGCACCGCGTACGCGACCTACATGGGCGGCCCGAACGTCGCCGGCCCGTGCACCTACACCAACGGCGAGGTCCGGATCGGCAACGGCGCGGCCGGGTCGCCCGGCGACATCGTGCTGATCGGCAAGGACGGCCGCACGCTGGCCGAGATCCCGGCGGCGACCAAGGAGGGCGAGGACCCGGCGCAGTGCGGCAACGTGCCGGCCCTGCCGCAGTCAAGCTGCGCCAACCCGCACGGCATCGCGGTCCGCGAGGACCTCAACGTGCTGGTGGCCAGCGACTTCGCCGAGGCGCGCAACTTCATGACGCCGGACTCGCCGCTGCGCGAGGAGCTGGCCCGGCAGACCGTGCGCGTCTTCGACATCACCAACCGCACCAACCCGACGCTGAAGTCGGTGTCGAAGGTCGCCGACGGCCCGCGCTCGGTCCTTGAGGAGAAGGCGTTCTTCAAGGAGTCGCGCGTGGTCATGGAAGTCGCGATGACCAACAAGCCCGGCCACAAGGGCGCTTTCGTGTCCTCCATGGCCGGTGGCGCGGTCTTCTACACGCCCGACATCACCGCGCCCGCGCCGCAGTGGCGTGAGGTGTTCGACGACACGACCGCCTACAAGCGGTTCCACCCGGACGGTTCGGTCACCGGTGGCGGCGACAACTCCAGCTGGCTCGCGGTCAGCCCGGACGACCGCTTCCTGTTCCACGCGGTCATGGGCCAGTCCATCCCGTACGGCGAGCCGTTGGACAAGACCACCGGCATGATCTACGTGCTGGACATCCGCAAGCTGCTCGACTCGGGCGACCGGGTCCGGTGCAGCGTGGACGAGCTGCGCGAGGTCTACGCGGGCGGCTCCGAGCGCGACTGCCCCGAGCTGACCGCGGTGGTGCCGATCCGCGACACCAGCGACGGCGGCCCGCACTGGGGCGCGATGGACAACTTCGAGCGCGACCACCGGGGCATGTACCGGGAGACCGAGCACGTCAAGCGCTTCGCGGTGTCCAACTACTTCGTCGCCGGCTCCTTCGGCGGCGGCGGCGACCACCGGGTCTGCATGTTCGACATGAACCGCGCGGGCAAGGTGGAGCTGGACAAGAAGTTCCGCGACGAGCGGACCGGCCGGCCCTGCGTCAGCTTCAACCGCCCGTCGTGGCCGCACGGCGACTACGGCGACAGCCAGCCGCACGGCGTCCTGTTCGCGGTCAGCGACGGGAAGCTCAAGTGAGTGGATCGGTCTCCAACCAGGTGTCCGTGCTGATCGCTCAGCACGGGCACCTGGACCGGCCGGCGGTGGCCGCGGACAAGGCGGCGGTCGTCGCGATGATCGTCGCCGGTCTCGCGGCCGTCGCCGCCGCGGGCGTCGTCCTGCTCGGCCGGGAGCTGCCCCGCGGGCGGTTCGTCGCCGCGCTGGCGGCCTCGCTGGCGGTGGCGACCGGCGCCCTGCTGGTCAGCGTCACCCGGGCCGAGGACTCCGGGCTGTTCCCCGACGCGGGCACGCCCCGGCTCGGCGCGCTCGCGCTGGCCGGGAAGCAGGTGCCGGTGCTGGTGGTGCCGAACCGGCCGGGGTTCAACCTGGTCGCGGTCGGCGCGGCGGACGCGGGCGCGGGCACCGACCGCGACCGCCTCACCGCGGGCGAGCGGCGTCCGGGCAGCGCGCACACGTGGGTGGCCGTGGACCTGCCGGCGGGCCCGAGCAAGCTGTGGGTGTCCGCGGGCGGGGCGACCGGCGCGCTGGACGTGGACACCGGTTCCGACGCCGCTCCCGCGCGGGCGGCGCTGCGCGGTCCGGACGGTCCCGAGTGCGCCAGCGCCGTCGTGGGCGCGTTGCTGGCCAACGGTGACGCCGCGGACGCCTGCCCGTCCGACGGTCTGTCGGAAGCGGACGCCGAGGCGTTGCGCACCACGGTGGACTTCCTCGCGGGGCGCGGTGAACGCAGCCTCGCTTTGGTGTCCGACGAGTCGCCGCGCGGTGTCGCGGCGGCCGGCGAGGTGCGGTCGGCGGCGCAGCGCGCCGGGCTCACCGTGACCGCGCCGGACGGCACGAACCGACCGCTGGTCGTCGTCGCCGGGTGGGCGGGCGCGGAGGCCGTCGTGCGCGACGTGGACACCGGCGCGGTCGTGGCGCAGAGCACCTACCTCGCGCCGTGGCTGCTCTCCTCCGCGTTGCTGCGGCGGGCCAGCGGCCAGCAGATCCCGTTGCGCTACCCGCCGCGCGACCCGGCCGCCGGCGACTACCTCGCCGCGCTGGCCGCCCGGGTGCCGGGCGAGGCGCCGAGCGCGGCCGGCTACCTGGCCTGGCACCAGGCGCGCGGCCGGTCGGTCGCGGCCGACCCGGTGCGCCTCTACGCGGTCGCCGCCGCGCCCTACATGCCCGGCATGGGCGGCGTGACCGCGCACGACCACGGTTCGACCCCCGACTGGCTGCCCGGCGGTCTGATCATCCCGGTGACCGGGCCGCTGCCCGAGAGGTGAGAGGGGCCACCCCCACGATGACCGACACGTCGACACCCACCAAGTCGCAGGGCCAATGGGCGCTGGGACAGCGAGACGCGCTCAACCCCAACGAGAAGTTCAAGGCGGAGGAGAACCCGCTGCTCGTGCGCGACCGGATCGAGCGGGTCTACGCGCGGGAGGGCTTCGCGGCCATCCACCCCGACGACCTGCGCGGCCGGTTCCGCTGGTGGGGCCTCTACACCCAGCGCAAGCCGGGGATCGACGGCGGTCGCACCGCCGTGCTGGCGCCGGAGGAGCTGGACGACGAGTACTTCATGATGCGGGTGCGCAGCGACGGCGGTCAGCTCGACCTGGCCCAGTTGCGCGCCATCGCGGACATCTCCACCCGCTACGCCCGCGACACCGCGGACGTCACCGACCGGCAGAACATCCAGCTGCACTGGGTGCGCATCGAGGACGTGCCGGAGATCTGGCGGCGGCTGGAGGCGGTCGGCCTGTCCACCACCGAGGCGTGCGGCGACTGCCCGCGCGTGGTGCTGGGCAGCCCGGTCGCCGGGGTGTCGGCGGACGAGGTCGTGGACGCGACCCCCGCCATCCGGGAGATCGTCGACCGCTTCGTGGGCGACCTGTCGCTGTCCAACCTGCCGCGCAAGTTCAAGTCGACCGTGTCGTGGCTGGCCGACGTGCCCTACGAGGCCAACGACGTGGCGTTCCTCGGCGCGGTGCACCCCGAGCACGGGCCGGGCTTCGACGTGTGGGTGGGCGGCGGCCTGTCCACCGCGCCGATGCTGGCCCAGCGGCTGGGCGCGTGGGTGCCGCTCGCCGAGGTGCCCGACGTGTGGGTGGCGATCACCCGGTTGTTCCGCGACTACGGCTACCGGCGGCTGCGGCACCGGGCGCGGCTGAAGTTCCTGGTCGCGGACTGGGGCGTGGAGCGGTTCCGGGCGGTGCTGGAGGAGGAGTTCCTCGGCCGCCCGCTGCTGGACGGCCCGCCGCCCGCGCTGCCCGCGACGCCGATCGACCACATCGGCGTGCACCGGCAACGGGACGGCCGGCACTACGTCGGCGTCGCGCCGGTGGTCGGGCGGGTGTCGGGCAAGCAGCTGACCCAGCTCGCCGACATCGCGCAAGCCCACGGGTCCGGGCGCGTCCGGCTCACCGCGTACCAGAAGCTGCTGGTCCTCGACGTAGCCGACCCCGAGCCGCTGGTGCGCAACCTGCGGGCGATCGGCCTGGAGGCCGAGCCGTCGCCGTGGCGGCGCAACACGATGGCGTGCACCGGGATCGAGTTCTGCAAGCTCGCCGTGGTGGACACCAAGAACCGGGCCGCGACCCTGGTGGCGGAGCTGGAGGAGCGGCTGGCCGACCGGCCGGTGGCGTTGAGCGTGAACCTCAACGGCTGCCCCAACTCGTGCGCCCGCGCCCAGGTCGCCGACATCGGCCTGAAGGGCATGCTGGTCACCGACGCCGACGGCGCGCAGGTCGAGGGCTTCCAGGTGCACCTGGGCGGCGGCCTGGGCATGGCGGAGAGCCAGGGCGGCGGGTTCGGCCGCAAGCTGCGGGGCCTGAAGACCACCGCGGCCGAGCTGCCCGCCTACGTCGAGCGGCTGAGCCTGCGCTACCTCGACGGCCGCGTGGACGAGTCCGAGTCGTTCACCGATTGGGTGGCGCGCGCGCCCGAGGAGCAGTTGCGCTGAACGGCGGAACTCTGACACGGCACTGATACGGCCGCCGATGGACGTGGCATCGGCGGCCGTATGTGGCTTTACTGCACGTAGCAGACCGCCGACAGGGAGGTACGAAACACCGATGTCCGACGACAAGACCTTGCAGGTGCTGAACCAGTTCAACGCGGCGTTCCAGAAGCACGACCCGAGCCTGCTGGAGGGACTGCTCGCCGAGGACTGCGTCCTGGAGAACTCGGGACCGGCGCCGGACGGCTCGCGGCACGAGGGACTGGCCGCGTGCCGGGAGTTCTGGTCGGCGATCGCGGCGGACGCCAACAACAACTTCGAGCCCGAAGAGGTGTGGGCCTCCGGTGACCGGGGCATCATCCGGTGGAAGCTCACCTGGGGTCCCGGCCCGAACGACCACGTGCGCGGCGTCAACCTCATGCGCCTGCGCGACGGGTTGATCGTCGAGGGCATGGGCTACGTCAAGGGCTGAGCCGGTTCGCCGCGGCCGGGCCGCGAGGGGGTTTCCCACCCCTTCGCGGCCCGGCCGTCGCACGTGTGGGCGGGATCGCAGACCGATCGGTCCACAGCCCTGCCGGCGGTGTTAATCTGGATCTCATCAGGGATTGGTGTGTAGCCGGATCCGAGGAGCACACATGGCGCGCCGGCAAGCCCCCGACACCAAGCAGCGGATCCTGGCCGTCGCCGCGCGGCTGTTCGGCCGGCACGGCGTCCGCTCGGTCGGCATGCAGCGGCTCGTGGACGAGACCGGCCTGGGCAAGAGCCTGGTCTACCGCGAGTTCAGCAGCAAGGACTACCTGGTCGCGGAGTGGCTGAAGGAGACCGACGCGGCCTGGGGCGAGTACGCCGACGCGGCGACGCGGCCGTACGAGGGCGACCCGGCCCGGCAGATGCTGGCGCTGGTGGAGTTCATCCACGACAGCGTCCTGGCCGACGACTTCTACGGGTGCGTCTTCTACAACACGATCGCCGAGTTCCGCGACGAGGACCACCCGGGGCGGCGGGCGGCCGTGGCGCACCTGGAACGCGTGCGCGCGCTGTTCGCCCACTACGGCCGCGAGGCCGGGGCCGAGGACCCCGAGGGCCTGGCGGACACGCTCCTGCTCATCATCGGCGGCCTCCTGGTCAACGGGACGGCGTTCGCCGGCAAGGGCCCGGCCGAACACGCGGTCCCGACCGCGGCGGCGATCATCCGCCAGGCGTGCCCGGCGACCGCCGGCGCCGCCACACACTGACCCGCGCGAACTCGGACCCGCACTGAGCCGCTCGGGCTCGGCGAGGGGCGAGCCGCCGGCCGCACCGCCGCCCCCCGGCCACCACAGCCGCGCGGCCGGCCCACGGCCGCCGGGCCGATCGCACCGCCGGCCCAACGCCGCGCAGCGGGCCGCACGCCGGCTCACCGCCGCCCAGCCGGCCGCACCGCCGGCCAGCGCCGCGCGCCGGCCCACCGCCGCCCAGCCGGCCCACCCGCGCCCAGCCGCCCCACCGCCGGCCCACCACGGCCGCTGGCCCACCGACGACCGCGAGGCCGGAGCCGAAGCCCCGACCTCGCGGACACGCGTCACCTCACCGGCGGGCGGTCACCCGGCGGCTCCGCCCGGCGACGCCTCCAACTGGTGCGGCCACGGGATGACCCGCTCGGGCCGGGCGGGCCGGGTGGCGACGCCGTCGGTCTCGTAGCCGTCGTTGTAGACGAACGACTTGGGCAGCTCGTCGTGGAACTGGTAGTCCGACAGGATCCGCCCGTCGTCGTCGAGCACCAGCAGGTCCTCGCCGCGCATCTCGGTCTCGCCGGTCGCGGCCAGCACCATCATCCAGTTCAACCGGACCAGGTTGTGGTGGCCGACCGCGTTGTGCGCCGAGCGGAAGACGTACCCCATCGGGTCGTAGATCTCGTGCGTGTACGCCAGTTGGTCGATGATCGCCTCGTGCCCGACCACCGGGTCCTTGCGGTAGAACACGTAGGTGGCGTCCGGCGCGTACAGCTCCAGCACGCCCTTGCGGCGGCGGTCCGGGTCGGTCTCGTTCCACAGCGCCACGTACCGGTCGGCGAACTCTTCGGGGTCGAGGGTCACGGTGTCCTCCGCGGGGAGTCGGTGCGGCCGGTGGTCTGCGGTGTCCCGTACTGCTCGCGCAGGACCCGGCGCAGGAGCTTGCCGGTGGGGTTGCGCGGCAGGGCGTCCACGGGCACGAACCCGGTGGGGATCTTGAAGTCGGCGAGCTTGCCGCGCAGGAAGCGGACCAGCTCGCGGGGCGGCACGGCGGCGTCCGGGCGGAACACCACGGCGGCGCGCACGGCCTCGCCCCAGTGCGGGTCGGGCACGCCGAACACGGCGACCTCCACGACGTCCGGGTGGTCGCGCAGCACGGCCTCCACCTCGGCCGGGTAGATGTTCTGCCCCGCCACGATGATCGTGTCGTTGACCCGGTCGACCAGGAACAGGTGGCCGTCCTCGTCCAGGTAGCCGAGGTCGCCCATCCGCAGCCAGTCCCCCACCAGCGCGTCGGCGGTGGCCTCGGGCAGCCGCCAGTACCCGAGGAAGCGGCCCGGGGCGCGCACCAGGACCCGGCCCAGCCGCCCGGCCGGCAGCGGCGCGCCCTCGTCGTCCACGATGCGCACCTCGTTGCCGGGGCACACCAGGCCGGCCGAGCCGAGCACCCCGCTGTCCGGGGTGTGCGCCGCGGGCGGCAGGACGGTCACGAAGCTGCCCGCCTCGGCCGACGAGTAGCCCTGCACCAGCTCGCAGCCCATGACCTCCATGCAGGTCAGCAGGAGTTCCCGGTCGATCGGCGAGCCGCTGTAGACCACCTTGCGCAGCGAGGCGAACGTCTTGCTGGTCACGCCCCGCTCGGTGATCATCATGCGCATCATCGCGGGAGCCGCCCACAGCATGGTGATCCGTTCGCGCTCGATGATCCGCGCGGCCTCGTCGGCGATGAACCGGCGCATGATCACCGTCGTCGCGCCGACGTTGAACGAGTGGAAGAACCAGCCGAAGCCCGCGGTGTGCAGCGCCGGGAAGCAGCTCAGCCCCCGGTCGGTCGGCTGCCAGTCGATCCAGTCGACGCCGTGCCGCCGCATGTCCGCGATGAACGTGAAGAACGTCCGGTGCGCCAGCACGACGCCCTTGGGCAGACCGGTCGTGCCGCTGGTGTAGAGCTGGGCGACCGCGTCGTCGCGGCCGGTGCCCGGCGTGAGGTCGGTGTCGGGCCGACCGGCCTTCCACTCCAGCAGGCCGCCCGCGACGTGCGTCGGGCTGTCCAGCGCGACCACCGTGCGCAGGGCGGGCAGCGTGGGCCGCAGCCGGTCCACGACGTCGCGGAAGGCGTTCTCCACGAACAGCAGCTCCGCGCCCGAGTCGCGCAGCACGTGGTCGATCTCGCGGGGCGTGAGCCGCCAGTTGATCGGCACGAGCACGGTGCCGCTCTTCGCGCAGCCCAGGGCGATGTCGAAGTAGTGCTCGGACTCCATGCCCAGGTAACCGACCCGCGTGCCGGGCGCCAGGCCCTCGGCCAGCAGGGCGTGGGCGGTGCGGTTGCTCTCGGCGTGCAGCCGCCCGAACGTCAGCGAGCGGTCCTCGCAGACCACCGCCACGGCGTCCGGCCGCAGCGCGGCGTGCAGCGCGGACCGCGCGGTCAGCGTCTGCTCCTCCTCCAGCGGGGCGTGGACGTGCTCGTCAAGGCCGGTGATCTCAACCCCGGTCATCATCACCTCCGGTGCGGGACCCGACCGGGTCACCCGCGAGTTGGCGGTCGAGGAAAGTGGCGAGCTGGTCGACCGTCGGCCGTTCGAGCACCGCGGACAGCGGCAGCGTCAGGCCGAGCCGGGACTGGAGGCGGTCCTTGAGGTCCACGACCACCAGGGAGTCCACCCCGAGTTCGAGGAAGGTGGTGTCGCCGTCGACCCCGTCCGCCTCGTCCATGGACAGCAGGTCCGCCAGGGTGCGGCGGATGACGTCGGCGACGGGCGCGCCCGCCACCTCGTGGGTGCCGGTGCCGGTGCTGTTGCCGGTGCCGGTGCCGGTGCTGTTGCCGGTGCCGCGGCCGGTGCTGTTGCCGGTGCGGCCGTCTCCGTTTCCGTTGCCGCCGTTGCCGTCGCGGGTGGCGGCGGCCGGTTCGGACGGCGCGCGGGACAGGCGCACGAAGGCCATGCCGGACAGCTCCAGCACCGGCGTCCCGTCCTCCAGCAGGACGGCGTCGAGCGTGAACGCCGGGCCGCGCTCGGGCCTGGTGAACCGCAGCACCGCGCGCAGCAGCCGCGCCCGCGGCTTCTTGAACACGCGCACCCGCCTGATCCCGGTGGCCACGTAGTTCTCGCCGTCGTCGGCGAACGCCGCGAGGCCGTGCGTCACCCCGTCCACCAGCGGCGGCGGCAGGTGTTCGGCGGTGGACAGGCCCTCGCCGGACAGCTCGCACACCGCGAGGTCCGCGCCGTGCCGCCGCACCTCCCGCGCCCGGGTGAACTCAGGGCCGTAGTCCAGACCGGCCCGCAGGTAGGCGGCGCGCACGTCCTCCGCGCTCAGCACCTGGTCCGGCGCGCCCAGCTCGTCCAGGCGGCGCAGCAGTTCCCGGCCGGTGTCGGTCAGGGCGGGCGCGTCCGGCGCGCCCAGCACCGCCGAGGCGCACCGGCGTTCACCGGAGTCGTCCTGGCTGTGCACATCGACCCGCCACGTGCCGTCCGCGCGGGGCGTCGCCCTGGTGCGCAGGCCGGTGGGGCGCTCGTCCAGGAACACGGCCTCGTGGAAGCGGAGGTCCTCGACCGGGCGGCCGGTGTCGCCGTGCAGCTCGTCGGCCAGCGCGAGCAGGACCTCGACGTGCGCGGCGGCCGGCAGGAAGGGCTTGCCGCCCACCCGGTGGTCGCCCAGGTACGCGGGCCGGGCCGCGCTGATCCGGCTCGTGAACTCCCGCGCCGGCGCCCCGGTCGGCACGGCCGAGCCGAGCAGCGGGTGCCCGGTCGCGAAGGCCTCCGCCGAGCGCCGGGGCAGCCCGTAGCGGCGGCGGTCGAAGGCGTAGGTCGGCAGCGCGACCCGCCGCCGCTGCCGGCCCTCGTGCACCGCCGCCCACGCCACGTCCACCCCGGCCACGTAGAGCTGGGCCAACGTCTCGCGGATGGTCCGCGCGTCGGTGTCGCGGGGGCTGAGCGAGGCCAGCCACCGGTGGTCGTCCTCCGGCACGCACTGGCGCGCCAGCGCGGTCAGCACCCCGGCCGGCCCGATCTCCAGCATCACGTGCCGGCCGCGCTCGGCGATGGCGGCGACGCCCGCCGCGAAGTGCACGGTGTCGTTGACGTGCCGGACCCAGTACTCGGGCGTGGTGATCTCGTCGACCGCCGCGGGCGCGCCGGTCGCGTTGGAGACGACGGTCAGCTCCGGCTCGTGGAACTCCACGCCCGCCAGGAACTCCCGCAGCTCGTCGGAGGCCGCCGCCACCAGCGGGGAGTGGAACGCGCTGGACACCCGCAGCGGCTTGACCGCGGTGCCCCGCTCGCGCAGCGCCTCGACCGCGGCGGCGAGCGAGTCCGCGCCGCCGGAGACCACGCACTGGCGGGGCGCGTTGACCGCGGCGACCGCGAGGTCGGGCCACCGCCGCAGCAGCGGGGCGACCTCCTCGACGGGCGCGGTGACCGCGGCCATCCCGCCCGCGTTGGCCACCGACTCGATCAGCCGGGCCCGGGTGGCCAGGAACGCCACGCCGTCGGCCAGGGAGAACACGCCCGCGACCGTCGCCGCGACGACCTCGCCGACGCTGTGCCCGATGAGCACCGCGGGCTCGACCCGCCACGACCGCCACAGCGCCGCCAGCGAGTACTCCAGCGTGAACAGGGCGGCGTGGGCGAACCGGGTCTCCGCGATCACGTCGCCGGCGTCGGGCGCGCGGCCGAACATCAGCTCGGCGATCGACCGGCCCAGGTGCGGCCGGAACAGCGCGTCGCACTCGTCGACCCGCGCCCGGAACGCCGGGTACCGCTCGTAGAGCACCTCGCCCATGCCGACGTGCTGCGACCCGGACCCGGTGAACAGGAACGCGGTCCGGCGGAACGACTCGCGCGGGCGCACGCCCGGGACGGCCGCCGCGCGGTCCAGCAACGCGGTCAGCTCGGCGTGCGAGCGCACCTCGCCCGCGACGCGGTGCCGGAAGTGGGCGCGGCCGGCGTTGGCGGTGAAGCAGAAGTCGGCCAGGTCGAGGTCCGGGTGCGCGACGACGAACTCCCGGTACCGCTCGATCTGGCGGCGCAGCGCCGTCTCGCTCTTGGCCGACAGGGTGAACACGTGCCCGGTGTCGCGCGGCAGCTCGCGCGGCGGCGCCTCCGGCGCGGGCGGCTGCGGGGCCTCCTCCAGCACCGCGACGCCGATCGCCCCGGTGACGCCGAACCCGTTGACGGTGGCGCGGCGGACCGGCGCGTCCCACGGCCGGACCTCCGTCGGCACGGTCACCGAGTAGTCGTGCCACGGGATGCGGCCCGACGGCGCGTCGATCAGGCTCGGGAAGAACACGCCGGCCCGCAGTTGCAGGATGACCTTCATGACCGCGCCGACGCCCGCGGCCGGCTCCATGTGGCCGATGTTGGACTTGAGCGAGCCGACGGTCAGCCGGTCGTCGTGCGACCGGGTCCCGCCGAACACGCCGTGGATCGAGCTCATCTCGATCGGGTCGCCCAGCGGCGTGCCGGTGCCGTGCGCCTCGACGTACTGGATGTCGGCCGGCTCCAGGCGGCTGTTGGCCAGCGCCGTGCGCATGACCGCTTCCTGGGCCACGCCGTTGGGCGCGGTCAGGCCCGCGCTCTCGCCGTCCTGGCCGATGGCGGTGCCGCGCACGATGGCGAGCACCGTGTCGCCGTCCTGCCACGCGTCGGACAGCCGCTTGAGCACCAGCACGCCGCAGCCCTCGGCGCGGGCGTAGCCGTCGGCGGCGTCGTCGAAGGCCTTGCAGCGGCCGTCGGGCGAGAGCATCCGGCCCTTGGACAGGATGATGAACGAGCGCGGGTCGTGCAGCGCGTTGACCGCGCCGCACAGCGCGATGTCGCTCTCGTGGCGGCGCAGGCCCTCCACGGCCAGGTGCAACGCCGTCAGCGACGACGCGCACGCGGTGTCCGCGGTCAGGCTGGGGCCGCGCCAGCCGAGGAAGTAGGACAGCCGCCCCGACAGGGAGTAGGCGCCGGAGCCGGTGGCCATCGCGCCGTCGAGCTGGTCCACCCCGAGGGTGCCCAGGCCGAGCGCGAAGTCCAGCGGCGACGCGCCGACGTACACCGCGCCGTTGCCGTGGCGCAGCGCCGTGGGGTCGATGTTGGCGTTCTCCAACGCCTCCCACGCGGTCTCCAGCAACAGCCGCTGCTGCGGGTCCACGAACGGCGCGGTCTTGGGCGGGATGTTGAAGAACTGCGCGTCGAACTCGTCGACGCGGTCGAGGAAGCCGCCCGCGACCGTGCCGATGAGCCCCTCGACGTCCCGGTCGGCGACGTCCCAGCGCTCGCGCGGCAGCGGGCGGATGCCCGACCCGCCCGCGCGCAGGAACTCCTCGAACCCGTCGAGGGTGTCGTTGCCACCGGGGAAGCGCAGCCCGGTGCCGACGACGGCGATCGGTTCGAGCCGTTCCAGGACGATCTTCTCCAGGCTGCGCTGCTGCTGCTGGATGGTTTCGTAGGCGGCCAGCAACTCCGCCCGGATCGTCGCGACATCCTCGTCCGGCATGGCCGGCGTCTCCTGTCCGGTCACTGTCGACGCGCCGGGAACAACTCGGTGAGCACGTCGGTGGTCAAGTAGTCCAGCAACAGCTCCACGGTGGGACTGTTGAACAGCATCGTGCTGCCGATGCCGCGGCCGAGGAGTTCCTCCAGGCGTTGGCGGACGTCCATCAGGCCCAACGACGTCAGCCCCAGGTCGAAAAAGCTGTCGGTCAACGGCAGTTCGTCGTCCTCGTCCATCAGCAACGCCGCCTTGAACTCCGCCACGATCAGCGTTTCGAGTTCGGCGAGCCGTTCCGCCCTGGACAGCGACTGCAATTTTTCGAGCACCGCGGTCATCGCATCCGCCCCCTTCGGCTGGCGCTTCGAGTAAATCACCGCGACGTGACCCGGAGCTGACTAAGCGCTGACACCGCGAACGTGTCAGTTCGCTGTCAGGCGCGATTTGGGATCGTCGGGGTGGACCAGCCGGCGGATGGAGGAGGAGAGCGGTGCCCGACGCCCGCGAAGAGCTGCGGACCAGGGGTTACGCCCTGGTGCGCGAGGCCGAGTTGACGATCGACCCGGAACTGCGCCGCTTCGAGGCCGACCTGGCCAAGGAGTGGGAGAACCTGGAACTGGACCAGTACCTGAAGAACGGCGCGCGATTCCGCGAGCGGCGCTACGACCGCTTCCGCTACGTGCCGGCCACCGACTCGGTCCGGTTGCGCCCGCACCGGCCCTACTTCCAATCGGCCGACGTGAACGACTACGGCGGCGGCATCGACCGGTCGGTCGCGCCGCTGACCGCGTCCAGCGTGCAGAACCCGTTGTTGCAGGCGTTGATCCGGTGGAACTTCGCGCACTTCCCGGTGCGGCCGGAACAATTGCACCAGCCGTGGGACGTGCAGTGCCACCAGTTCCGCATCATCGGCCGGGCCGAGGAACTCGGCGAGCCGACGCCGGAGGGCCCGCACCGCGACGAGGTGCACTTCGGCGCCATCCACCTGATGTCCCGCACGAACGCGGCCGGCGGTTTCTCGCAGGTCTACACGAAGGACAAGGAGCTGGTCACCGAATTCCAGCTCCAGAATACGATGGACACGATGTTCTGGGCCGATGAGATGATCCTGCACGCGGTCACGCCGATCACCGTGGTGGACGACAGCACCCCGGCGGTCCGGGACGTGCTGATCATGGGCTACCGCTGCGACCCGACGCTGGGCGAGGACGACTGAAGCGCCCGCCGGCGCGGCCGGCGGGCGGTGCGACCGGACCGGCGACCCTGGGGGGCCGGTCCGGTCGGGCGTTCCGGGTCGGGGCCGCCGCTGCGGCGACGGCCCCTACGACCCGTCGGCGTCGGTCCCGGCGTCGGCCTGAGCCCCGGTCCCGGTCCCGGTCTCGTCTTCGGCTTCGGTGAGCAGGACTTCCAAGCGCGCCAACGCCTCGTCGGCGGCGCGGGCGACGTCCAGGTCGTCCGGCGCGGACCCGCACGCGGTGAACAACTCCACCACGCGCAGGCCTTGTTCGGCGATCCGCTGCTCCAGCATCGGCACCCCTTCGGTGGCGCGGTCGGACGGCGTCAGATGGCGTTGCACGCCCGGAAGACGTGCACCAGCGCGGGCAGGCTCGCCCCGTGCTGGAACGCCAGGTACTCGGGCAGCACGAGGCTCGGCGCCCACTTCTCCTTGTAGGCCAACTGGGTCCGCGCCGGGTAGATGTGCTCGCCGTGCTCCCACAGGTGGTTGATGAACCAGTGGAAGGCCTTGCTGTAACCGGGGAACTTCGGCGCGTCCAGGGACGTGAACGGGGTGAACCCGAAGTGCAGCCACTTCACGCCCTCCTCGCGGAAGGTGTCCAGGGCGGCCTTGTTGATCGCCTCCATCACGCCCGGCGGCGAGTCGGGCTGGCGGCGGCTCAGGTCGTGCATCCACCCCGGCTGCGGGCCGTACACCGGCGCGTAGGACACGTACCCGATGAGGTCGCCCGCGCGCTCGGCGACGAACAGCCGGCGCAGGTGCTGGTAGGGCCCGCCGGTCTGGCCGACCAGGAACTCCAGCGGCTTGACGTCCGGCCCCTTGGTGCCCAGCCACGCCTCGTCCAGCGCCCGCACCTGGTCCGCCCACTGCTCGTACGGGGCCTCGCGGACCTCCAGACCCGTGCGGATCGCGCGGGAGATCTTGTTGCGCAGGCGCATGAACTTCGTGCCCGCCAACGAGAAGGTGTCCAGGTCCACCGCGTAGGAGGCGCCCATCTGGTTGATGGTGAAACCCTCCGCCAGGTACGGGCCCGCGTCCGCGCCCTGCAGCTGCACGGCGACGATCTCCCGGCCCTGCTCGGCGGCCAGCGCGACGAACCCGCGCAGCAGCTCGCGCGCGGCCTCCGGCGGCGCGAACGGCCCGCCGAACTGCACCAGGTACCGGCCGACCGCCCGGTAGACGATCAGGCCGGGCACCCCGGGCGACCGGAAGTGCTCGTTGCCGGTGTTGAACGCGAAATAGGCGCTGGGATTGCCCGATCCGGCGTACCGCCGAATGGTGTCCACCACGTCCGATTCCACTGACAGATCTGTCATGACGGCATCCCAACTCGCCCGCGGCGGTCGTCGGCTCCTCCTCGTTTATCGCACGGTTTCCGCACCGGCCGCAAGGCCCGGCCGCGCGCGGTCAGCACGCCGTCAGCAAGCCCGGTCGCCCGCCGGGTCGAAGCAGGTCAGAACGGTGTCAGGGTCGGGTCAGCGCGGGGCTGCCAGGCTGGGTCGGCAAAGACGTGCGGCGCCTCGGCGCACCATTGCGTCGCCTATTCGGCCCTCTCGCGTGAAAGGCACGGCAATGCGTTCTCTGGAAACCGCTCGGGAGGCTTGCGAACGCTTCCACCCCGGACTGCTCGGCACTCTGGAGAGCCTGCCGATGACAGAGCGGGAGGCCGCCGACAGCCCGGTGGTCGAGATGTACCGGAAACACTCCGGACCCGGCCTGCTGGTGCCCGCGCAGTTCGGCGGCATGGCGGCCGGACCGCTGGAGGCGACCAGGGTGCAGCGCGGCTTGGCGTCGGCGTCCCCGTCCCTCGGCGTCGCCACGGTCATGCACCACTTCACCGTGGCGATGCTGTTCAGCCTCGCGCAGACCGCGGAACGGCTCACCGCGACGCAGTTCGCGCTGCTGTCCTCGGTGGCCGGCGACCGGCTGCTGCTGGCGTCGGGCTGGGCCGAGGGCCGCACCGACCAGAACATCCTGGCCCCGGCCGTCGTCGCGGAGCCGGTGGAGGACGGCTACCGGGTCAACGGCTCGAAGAAGCCGTGCAGCCTGTCGCAGTCGATGGACGTGCTCACCGCGAGCGTGAACCTCACCGACTCCGACGGCTGGTCGGGCCTGGCGCTGCTGCTGATCCGGGCCGACTCGCCCGGCATCGACGTCACCCCGTTCTGGACCACGCCGATCCTGGCCGCCGCGCAGAGCCACGAGGTCCGGATGACCGACGTGCACGTGCCGCGCGACCTGGTCATCCGCAGCACGCTGGAGGACCAGCAGAGCCTGGACGACCTCCAGCGGGCCGGGTTCACCTGGTTCGAGCTGCTCACGTCGGCGGCCTACGTCGGCGCGGCCTCCTCGCTGGTGGACACCGTGCTGGCGCGCAAGCGCGGCAGCGACAGCGACCGCGGCGCGCTCGCGGTGCGCATGGAGGCGGCCGTCGACCTGGTCGAGGGCGCGGCGCGCGCCCTGGAGGACGGCGTGACCGACGACGAGGCCGTGGCGAAGGTGCTGGTGGCCCGGTACGCGTCGCAGGACCTGCTCGCCGGCACCGTGGCGCAGGCCGTGGAGCTGCTGGGCGGCATCGCGTTCATCCGCCAGCCCGAGGTCGCCTACCTCGCTTCCGCGGTGCACGCGCTGGCGTTCCACCCGCCGTCGCGCGGCAGCGTCGCGGCGCAGCTGGCCGACTACTTCGCGGGCGGCCCGCTGCACCTGTCCTGATCACCGCAGACCACCACGAGGTCGTGGAAGGACGCAACCATGGACATCAAGAACCCCTACGAGTCGCCGACCACCTTCGCCCTGCACCGGGCGGAGTACCTGGTGGCGTTCGCCATCACGATCGTGCTGATGATCGTGCACTTCACCGAGATCAACTGGATCGCGGCGATCGGCCTGTTCCTCTACATCGACGTGTTCGGCTACATCCCCGGCGCGATCGCGTACCGGCGCAGCAAGGACGGCCGCATCCCCAAGTTCTACTACGTCCTCTACAACACCATGCACAGCTTCATCACGTGCGGTGTCGTGGTGGGCCTGTGGATGCTGATCTTCGGCCCGGAGTGGGCGCTGCTGGCCGTCGCGTTCCACGTCTTCGGCGACCGCGGCGTGTTCGGCAACTTCCTCAAGCCGTTCGGCCTGCCGTTCGAGCCGGAGGACAGCCCCCGCTACCAGCAACTGGTGGACCTCATGCGGCGCCGGTCGCAGTCCGACCGGGTGCCCGCGCCGGTGGAGGACGACGTCACCGCCGTGCCGGCCCAGGCCGCCCACTGATCCACCCGACCGCGCCCGCACCGGGCCGGCACGACGAGCGCGGGTCGACGGGTTTGCGCCCGTCGGCCCGTGTCGCGTGCGGGCGGTCTCCCGCACCGCACCCACCACCGCGAAAGGAAGACATGACCATCGACGTACCGGTCGAGGCCGATTGGGACCGCGCGCCCAACCTGCTCGACGGCGCCCAGGAGCTCACGATGTCGGCCGAGCAGTGCGACCTCGCGTACTGGCTGACCGCCGTGGCGCAGGGCACCCTGCGCGGTCGCGCCGAGCGCGGCCACGCGACCACCACGCCGGACTACATGCGCGAGCCCGGTCCCCTGCGCGAGGCGCTGGTGCTCGAACTGGGCAACCGCTCCATCGCCGAGGCGCGGGCGGTGCGGGTGCTGTCGAACTACGTCATCGCCGCGCCGGGGATCGCCGAGCTGGAGTTCTTCACCACCCAGGTGGTCGACGAGGCCCGGCACGCGATGATCTTCCGGCGGCACCTGCTCGAACTCGGCGTGCCCGAGGACAAGCTGCACCCGCTGATCGAGGAGCAGGGCGCGGACTACACCGAGCGCGTGCTCAACCCCATCGCCGACTTCGCCACTCAGGTGGTGCGCGACGAGGGCGACTTCATCGGCGCGGTGGCGGTGTTCACCATCGTCATCGAGGGCGTCCTGGCGCCCGCCGCCGAGCTGAGCGAGCGCAAGTGGACGCTGCTGGACCCGGCCGCCGCGGAGATCGCGCGCGGCGCGTCGATCGACGAGATCCGCCACCTCGCGGTGGGCAGCGACATCGTCCGCAAGCACCTGCTCCAGCACCCCGAGTACCGGCCGCGGCTGATCGAGCTGGTGCGGCGCGGCAAGGCGCTGTGGGACGAACTGCCCGTGGACGAGTTCGTGCTGCACCGGGAGGAGCTGTTCCAGGAGGGGATGGCCGCCCACGCCGACCTGCTGCGCGACTACGAGGTGTTCCCCGGCCGCAAGCTGCTGGAGACCACGCCGCGGGAGCGCTACGACCTGGCCGAGCAGTGGACCGACGACATGGCCGAGGTGCGCCTGCCGTACATGGGCGTGCCGGAGGCGGTCGAGCTGATCCGCACCACGCCGAAGCGCTGAGGCAACCGGGAAGGGCCACGAGCCGCGCGGCTCGTGGCTCTTCCCGTCTCTCCGGCGCCGCACGACGCGAAGGGTCCGGCCCGCGGCTGTTCCCTTGCCGCGGGCCGGACCGTGGAACGGGGGTGCTCGCGTCAGGCCCTGGCCGTGACGCGGGCGTAGGACAGGCGCTCGTCGAGGTGGCGGGCCGAGGAGTTCACCCGCCACAGCGCGCCGCGGGCGATGCCGCGGCGCATGTACTCCGACGTCGCGGCCGGCAGCACCACGTTGTGGAACCAGCCGGCGGCGTGCTGGGAGTCGATGGTGACGTGCAACCGGTGGTAGGTGATGCCGACCTCGGGCAGCCCCAGCCGCTCCCACGCCCGGATGACGTTGAGGAAGCGGTCCGGCACCAGCCACTCGGTCATGCCGAGGTAGCCCACGGCCTCCGGGTAGAAGTTGCGGTAGCGGCACAGCAGCACGGCGAGGTTGCCCGAGAGCAGGTCGCTGCCGGTGAGCAGGTGCTCGACCTCGTCGCCGCGGACGTCGAACACCTCGTAGATCTTGTTGAACAGGTGCGTGTGGACCTCGGCCGGGTCGCCGTTGCCCATCTCGTCCCAGAAGTTGTTCGCGATCTCCATCTTCGCCTGGCCGGACGTGCCGACCTGCATCATGGCGAGGAAGTCGTCGAACCGGCCGTCGACCAGGGACTCCTGGATCACGTAGGTCCGCAGGTCGTCCTGCCCGGCGGACTCGTTGATGAACTCGGTGTAGTAGGGGTGCTTGAACGCGCGGTGGCCGCGCACGATGCCCTTGAGCCAGGACAGGTACTCCCGGGGCTCGGTGGGCGCGGACTCCAGGAAGCCCGGCTCGATCCACCGGTCCTCCGAGGCGATGGTGGCGACCTCAAGGGACCGGGTGACCTCGTGCAGCACCCGCGACCCCTCGGCCGTGGGCGCCTCGGGGATCTGCATGATCGTCTGGTAGATGCGCGAGAGCAGCAGCTGTTGCAGGTAGTACGCGTCGTCGTCCCCGGACTCGGCGTCGCCGTTGAGCCGGTCGACCGCCGCCACCACGCGGGCCTGTTCGGGCGCGAACTTCGCGTCCACCTCGTCCGCCGGACGCGTGAGCCAGGAGGTCACCTCGTCGACGACCGCCCGGTGGTCGACCGGGTCGTCGACCGCCACGTCGGGAGTATCGATGCTGGGCACCGCGGCTCCGTTTCTGTAGTTGTGACCGGATCGGATGGGGCACGACCGGCCGCGCCGCCCGTGCCGTGTGTGCGGAGAGGGCAGGATTCGAACCTGCGTGGGCGTGAACCCGTCCGGTTTCCCGGACCCCATTGGGCCGCTTTGGGTACCTCTCCCGACTTGCCGGGCGAAAGGTGGCGGAGAGGGCAGGATTCGAACCTGCGTGGGTGTTAACCCGTCCGGTTTCCCGGACCCCGTTCGGCCGCTTCGGGTACCTCTCCCGACTTCGCTTCCGCTACGTCGTGTTCCCTTTCGCTGTCACCACCTTACGACAGGGGTTCTGACGCGTTCCTGATCTGGCGCTGAGCCGGGCCGGCGCGACTCGCATCAGCGTGGAATCAGCGCCTTCTGGGATGCTCGGGAGCGAGCGTCCGATTCGAAGGAGAAGAAGTTGAGCGACGAGTCACGCAAGATTGCGGTCCAGCGGCTGTACCACGACGAGTCCGGTGAGTCGCACTTCGTGGACGAGATGCTGGAGGTGGTCGCGCAGGACTTCGCGCCGCCCGCGCCGCCGTTCTACGTCTCCGCCGGCGTGCCCGCGAAGCAGGCCGTCTACCTGTTCCTCCCGGCCGGTTACGTGGGCGACTTCCACCCCGCCCCGCGCCGCCAGCTCATGACCCTGATCAGCGGCGACCTGGAGTCGCGGGTGAGCGACGGCGAATCGCGCCGGTTCGTCCCGGGCAACACGATGCTGGTCGAGGACACCGAGGGCAAGGGCCACTGGACCAAGGCGCACACCGACTGCACGATGATCGTCTCCCAACTGGAGTGACCCGTTCCCACCACACTCCTCGGCGCTCGCGTCCGATGGCCCCGGCTGTCGGCAGCGAGTGCCTTGGCGTTTCCGCCGGGGAATTACCGCCGAGGCTTTCGACAATGGTCAGGACCCGGTCAGCGCCACTGCCTATCGTGTAGTTCGTGACCAATATCGAACGAGCGCCACTCGACCTCGCCTATCGGCAGGCAGTGGACTACCTGACCGGGTTGCGGGAACGGCCGGTGGGCGCCACGGCTGGTCTCGAAGAACTCGTGGAACTGCTCGGCGGCCCGATGCCGGAGAACTCGCTGCCGGCGAACGACACCATCGCGTTGTTGGGCGAGGCCGTGGAGCGCGGCGGAATTCCGTCGGCGTCCGGTCCGCGGTACTTCGGCTACGTCACCGGCGGCACGCTGCCGGTCGCCATCGCGGCCGACTGGCTGGTCGCGGCGTGGGACCAGACCGCCGGCCTCTACAACCTCTCCCCCGCCGTCATGGTCGCCGAGGACGTCGCCGGCGACTGGCTGGTGGACCTGTTCGGGCTGCCGGCGGGCACGTCCGTGGGGTTCCCGACCGGCTGCACGATGGCCCACCTGACCGCGTTGGCCGCGGCCCGCAACCACCTGCTCGGGCAGCGCGGCTGGGACGTGGAGAAGCACGGCCTGCGCGAAGCCCCGGAGATCGAGGTGATCGCCGGCGCGCAGCACCACATGACCATCGACCTGGCCCTGCGCTACCTCGGGTTCGGCTCGGGCGTGGTGCGCAACGTGCCGGTGGACGACAAGGGCCGGATGCGCCCGGACGAGCTGGCGCGCGTGCTGGCCGACTGCAAGTCGCCGCCGATCGTGTGCGTGCAGATCGGCGACGTGAACTCCGGCGCGATCGACCCGGTGGGCGAGATCTGCGACCTGGCCCACCGGTACGGGGCGTGGGTGCACGTGGACGGCGCGTTCGGGCTGTGGGCGGCGGCGAGCCCGTCGCTGCGCCCGTTGGTCGAGGGCGTGGAGCGGGCCGACTCGTGGGCGTGCGACGCGCACAAGTGGCTCAACGTCCCTTATGACTGCGGGATCGTGTTCGTGACCCGGCCGGAGGCGCACCGGGCGGCGATGCTCAACGAGCGCGCCGGCTACCTGCCCGCCCAGCGGCCGGGCGAGCGCGACGCGATCGAGTGGGTGCCGGACTTCTCCCGCCGCGCGCGCAGCCTGCCGGTCTGGGCGGCGCTGCGCACGCTGGGCAAGTCCGGCGTCGCGGAGCTCGTGGACCGCTGTTGCGCGCTGACCCGCCGGTTCGCCGAGCAGCTCGGCGAGATCGAGGGCGTGGAGCTGCTCAACGACGTGGTGCTCAACCAGGTGATGGTGCGGTTCGGCGACGACGACGCGGTGACCCGGGACGTGATCGCCCGCGTGCAGGCCAGCGGCGAGTGCTGGTTCGGCGGCACGGTCTGGTACGGCCGGGCGGCGATGCGCGTGTCCGTGGTGTCGTGGCGGACAACCGAGGACGACGTCGACCGCTCGGTGAAGGTGATCAGGGCGGCGGTCGCCGAGCGCATCGGGTGACGCGGGGACGTCCGCGCCACCCACCGGTTCGGCGGGTGGCGCGGACGTCTCCGGCGTGCGGCGGGTTCAGCCGGCCGCGCGTGCGGGCATCGCGGGCTGGACCAGGTCCAGGCGGCGTCGGGCGTGGTCGGTGGTGCGGGCCACCCGGAGGAAGTCCTCCACGAGGATCGGGTCGTGCGCCAGGATCGCGCGCTCGTAGCGCTGCAGGGCCGGCGTGGGTTCGATGCCGAGGTTGTCGGCGAGGACGCGGCGGAACTTGCGGTAGACGTCCAGCGCGTCGATCTGCCTGCCGGAGCGGTAGAGCGCGACCATGAGCAGGAGGCAGAGCTGCTCCTGGGACGAGTTCTGGGCGAACAGCTCGGTGAGCTCGGGCAGCACCTTCGCGCTGTGCCCGCTGCTGATCTCTAATTCGTAGAGCAGGCTCAGCGCCGAGATCCGGGACTCGGCGAACTTCGCGGCGGCCGTCTGGCAGAGCAGCCCGCCGGTCAGGCCGCCGAACACCGGTCCCCGCCACTGCGCGAGCGACGCGCGGACCTCGGCGGCGCAGGCGGACGGGTCGGCGACCAGCCCGGCGTCCACCCTGGCGCGGATCGCGTCGATGGTGTCGACGAAAACGCAGGCGTCCAATTCGGACCGGTCGACGCGCAGCACATAGCCCGACGGGCTGGTGGTCAGCCGCGGTTCGGACTGGTCGGCCTCCAGCCGGGCCAGGCTGCGCCGCAAGCGGCTCACCTGCGCGTGCAACGCGTTGGCGACCTTGGCCGGCGGGGTGGTGCCCCACAGTTCTTCCATGAGCACGTCGACGGTCAACAACGTGCCGCCGGACATCAGCAACGCGACCAGCAGCGTCTGCTGCATCGCCCCGCTGAGCCGGATAACCTGGCCTTGATGACGGATCTCAATGGATCCGAGAACCGAGAATTGCACGACTGATCCCCCAGACGGCGAAGAAAACCCATCGTGAACGACTCCACAAGGTGGGCCGACGCGGCGGCGGAGCCATCAGGCAGCCGGGTCCACCGGCCGTCGGGCGGGGGACGAACTCGTCGTCCAGCCACCTCGCGCGCGGGCGGTCCCACCATTTTCGATTTCGGCGGGGAACTTCGGCCCCCACACTTGACACGTTCCACGGAGTAGGCCCTGACCAGGCCTGACATGGCGCTACGTGACGCCCACCACGGCGTCGACGATGCGGACCGAACCGGGTGCGGTGCGGTTCCGCCGGGGGCGGGGCGCGGTGGCCGAACTCGGGACCGACAACGGTCGCAAGTGCCGGCGAAGGCCGCGGGACGGCGTGCGCCGAACGTTATCGCCACCTGGACGGGAGGTTTCCGACATCTGCACCCCAGCCAATTTCAATGAATTGGACCGAACGTTCCGCAAACATTGATCAAAAGTAGTCGAGGGCGATACCTCTGTCAACGAGCCATCTGGCCCAGTCACGACGGATAACCGGCCCCGTCCGCCGGACCAGCTTCTTCAAACGTGCGCACAGGGCGTCAGGAAGCATTGCGAAACGCTTTCGTTCAGCAAACAAAAAAGATTACCGACCGTCACGCCGACGGCATGATCACAATGATCGGCAGCGGGTCGAAGAAGGCCGCGACGGCCCGACAGCGCGTCGAAAGTCTCAGGACAGGGTGCGCGCGACGCTCTTCGGCACGCACATGCGCCAAGCGTCCACAACCAACTCTTCGAGTTCGTCGACAGTCAACTCCGCCAGCGTCGCGCACACCCAGTTGAACCGCATGTCCGAACGCGACGGAGCGTGGAACCGGTGCGGTGCGGACGCGATGAGCGCTTCCCGTTCCTCCTTCGGGAACGCGAAGCCCATCGTCTCCTCGTCCGGGGACAGGTTCAGGTAGACCAGCCGGCCGACGCGGAACCGGACCTGGTCGCGCACCACGTACTCCTCGGTGCGCGGCAGGGAACGCGCGACGCGCCGCACGTCGTCGGCCGTGGCCCGCGTGCGCGGGGGCGTCCACCCGCGGGTGAACACGAGGTAGCAGTACTCGTCGAGCACTTTGGCCAGCGACCGCCCGGGCCGCCCCAGCCCGTCGAGCAGCTCGCTTTCGGACACACCGGCCTCGGCCAGCAGGCGCGCCGCCCAGCCCCGCGTCACCCGGAGGTGGGCGCGGTAGGCCGCACCGTCGCGGCCGCCGTGGAGCCGTTGCGCGATCAGGTTGTCCCACGGCGGCAGACTGTTGGGCCGCAACGCGAACAGCAACTTCGACGCCGCGGTGGGCCCGAGTGTCCGAACGCCACGCCCGCTTCGCGCCGCCGCCGTGGCGGACAACGCCGCGAACGCGTCACCCACCCGTTCCACGACGTCGTCGGTCAGGTCCGCCAGCCGCACCCCCGGCCCGGGCAGCGAGTCCCGCCAGACTTCCCACCATCGGGCCAACCCGTCATCCAACACCCGCGGCTCGCCGGCACGCGGCACCCGGATGCGACACCCCCAGGCGTTGAGCCACACATGCACGGCATCACGATGCGCCGCCACCCCGAGGTCGATCACCCCGCCGGTCGCGGCACTCAACACACCCCACGACCGCTCCGGCTGCCCGTCCCCACCGAACAAGGCGACAGCAGCCCTCAACGAGGCAACATCCGGCTCCACACACAAACCTTAGGCCCACGCCGACCCCACCGTCCGCACTTCCACCCCCACACCCCCAGACGTACAGTCCGCCGACATGACCCCCGACACGCCCTCCCCTCCCCCTTCACGGACGCCGCGGGACAAAGCGATAGCCGCAACCCTGGTAGCCCTACAACTAGCCCTGCTACTGGTCCTGGCCTTCCCGCAGCCCGCGTGGACTCCCCCGCCCCTGCTCCGCTGGACGGGCATCCTCCTGATCACAGCGGGCCTACTGACGATGATCGCGACGGCGGCAACCCTCCGCCGAGGCCTGACCCCGTCCCCACTCCCGAACGCCCACGCGAAGCTACGCACGACCGGCCCGTACAGATACGTCCGCCACCCGATGTACACGGGCCTGTTAGCCACCGCCCTGGGCTGGACCCTGACCACCCCCAGCCCGCTCCGAGCCGGCACCCTACTAGCCCTAACCGCCCTACTGACCACGAAGGCCCGCTGGGAAGAAACCCACCTGACCAAACACTTCCCGGCCTACAAGCCCTACACCCACCAAGTCCCCCGCCTACTCCCCACCCTCACCCCCCACCGCCCAACCCCACCCAACAAACCCAGATGACAACGCAAACCCCCTCGCGCCCCACCCCGACGCGCCCGTGAATAGCAAGATCCCCTCTGGTCATGGTGGCCAGAGGGGATCTTCGCGGTGTGGGCGATACAGGGATCGAACCTGTGACCTCTTCGGTGTGAATGAAGCCAAACAACACCTCTACCAGCGCAAACACAAATCATCGCACGAAAGGCGTGAGCGCACGGAGCCGTTCAATGCGACTCAACGCCGTTGAACGCGTTCCATGGCTCCTAATTTGCTCCCACAATCCGCTCCCACGTGCTCCTCAAGGTAGCGAATCACCGTCCGATGCCCGATGGGGAACCTCCGCAGGAGGGCCCGTGCGGCTCGATCCGGCTGTGTCGCTTGCGGTGGCCGGCGTACTGGTCGTGGCAGTAGGCCCGGTCGGCATACAGCCGGTCGGGCCTACGGCGCGGCCGTCCCGCCCGTGTGAGGAGGGGTGGGACGGCGTCGAGCAGTGGCAGCAGTTGGGTGACGTCATTGCGGTTGGCACCAGTCAGCGCCACCGCTAAGGGCATGCCGTCGCCGGGTACCGGAACCGCCGCTCGACCTTCGGCAGCAGCGGCTCGATCAGCTCCCACAGCTCGCCCTCGACCTCCCACGGCCGACGCCGGGCCACACCAGCCTAACCAACCTACCGCCGGACAACACCTCACCCGACAAGACCGAAGATTAGCCTTCCTGAAGCGCCCCTGCGCCGTCAGAGGCGCTCACGCCAATCATCCACCGAGCACGGGCCGTGGAGACCTGCAGCGTCGTCCAGGCAGGTCAACCATGCTGAGCCGTCATGCCTTGCGCGACCTTCTCAACCTGCACCGCGAGCAGTCGCATGCGGCCGCCGACGGCATGGTCGAGCGTGGTGAAGTCGCGCCAGGCCATCCGGTAATGGCCGGTCAGGGCGATGGGTTTCTCGCGTCCTGCCGTTGTCCCGGCACCGGCCTGTGCCGACCAGGCCCGCTCGCCATCGAGGGTGGCGCCGTCGTGGATTCGGAAGGCGTCGGCGGCGGTGGCGCGGAAGGTGGCCAGCGGACGCCAGTCCAGGTCGTCGTTGCTCCACAGCAACACCAGGCCGTCGCAGCCGGGTCGGGCTGAAGATGATGTCGTAGTCCAACGCGGTCCACTCGCCGTCGGGCTCGCACACGCTGAGGTCGAAGCTCTCGATCTCGGGGCTGCTTGCGGTCGTGGCCTCGTGCAGGGCTCGCTGTGCCACGTGCGCCTTGCTGCGGAAAGACGGGCGTCAAGCCGGGTCGCCATGATGAGGCGGTCGAGGTTGACCTCCTCAACGGTGTCGAAGTCCATCACGGCGACGTTCTGGATGCCGGCCTGCGCCAAGCGGATGGCGACATCGAGCCCGACGGTGCCGCCGCCGACAACGAGAATTCTGAGTCGCGCCAGGTCCCGCTGGACGGACTCGCCCCAGGCCGAGACAGTCCGCACCTGAGACCTGGTGGGGACCGGGGTAGGTCGGACGGCGTCGTTCCAATGGACGCGGAACCCACGGCCGACGACGCGGACACTCTCCGCGTGGAGGTGCCTCTGTTCGGCATCCCATGTCCTTGCCAACCAGGTCCGGTCGCCAGCTAGCTTCATACCGACGAGTGGCTGCCCGGTGATGGTCTCCGCGACGCGGGCGTGGGAGTGGTCGGTGATGTCTTCACGAACGCGGCGTTTGGGATCACGCGAACAAGGCTCCAGGCGTACGCGATGCTCATGATCGCCTTTACAGTCAGTGGCAAGCCGTATAGCCGCCGCACGCTCAGCATGCTCTTCGACCGAACCCACATAACGCTTCGGGTTCAGTAGTTCGGACTGCAACCTTGGCGGTCTTCCCGTAGAACTGCTGGCGACGATGCGGCTGGCGATGCCGGGGTTGAACTCGCGTCGGGCGGTCCTTCCAAGGCGACGTCTGCCTCAAGCTGGGCTGGGTCGGAGCAGCTCTTCGGGGAGTGCCGCTGGTCAAGGCTGCCTCACTTCGGGGGTTCGAGGGCTGTTGCCTACACCCCCTACACCGCCAACCCCCCTTCACCACCGAAGTCCCCACCGACTACGCCCGAAACGCCCACTGGGTCCACCCCCACCTTGGTAGCCGAAGTCCAATTCCGCACCTGGACCCCAGAAGGCCGCCTTCGCCACCCCACCTGGCGAGGCCTCCGCCCCGACAAGTCCCCCACCGATATCGTGTCGGACGACTCGAAGACACAGAGCACCGATCGGGGCTGAGGTGCTCCGCTCGCACCCTCGCCACCGATCGGTGATGTGCTCGACCGCCTCGGCGGCGCTCGGTCGCGTCCCGGTGACCACCTACTGGCAATGACTTGTCGTACCAATCGGCACTGCCACACGGGCATGGTTGTGGTGCCCCGGGCCATCGACCGGACGAGGAGTGCCCACCATGCCCTCTGAGGCCCACCTTCGCTACGGCCGAGCACTGCCCGCCGGGGAGTGGCGTTTCCACCGTTTCCACACGCAGGAAACAGTGCAGATCAGGGCACCTATTGAAAGGGACACGATTTGTCGACAGGAAACCACTTCCGGCGCAGCCGCCACGCATCGATGATTGCTGCACCCGAAGGCTCCGCCACCGACGAACGATCAGCCACATTGTCCGCGGAGCCGGCTCCTGCTGAACCGAAAGGAAACGACCGTGCACACCCACGAAATCCTCATTGCCCTCGGAACCCTCCTGTCGATGTTGAGCCGATGACGAAACTCCGGCCTGCGGCGCGGATGCCGCAGGCCGGCTCCCCACCCACTCGAAGAGGACCTGGAGAACGTGACTGAATTCAGCACAGAATTGCGCCGACGGCGCGAGGCACGCGAAATGACGTTGACCCGGTTGGCCAAGGCGATCAACATCAGCAAAGGTCATCTGAGCAAGATCGAAACCGGGCACCGAGGCATCACCGCGTCGATCGCACGGCGCTGCGACGAAGTACTGGAGGCGCACGGCGAGTTGGTCGAACTTGCGATCGCCTCGGCCGCGAAAGGTGCTCCAGCCACTGCGAACGGGTCCGGGATACCCGCTCCCCCGATGGTGTTCGTCGGACGCGAGCGTGAATTGTCGGTCGTCGCATCGACGTTGAGCCTGGCGAACCGGGCGCAACGACCATGCGTGATCAGCGGCTTGGCGGGCGTGGGGAAGACCGCCCTCGCACTCACCGCTGTGCGTGCCGTGACGACGCAATTCGCGTTGCGCACGCTCTACGTCGACATGCGGGGCCACACACCCGGTTCCGACCCGGTGACCCCTGGGGAAGCGGCGTACCGCCTCATGCGCCAACTCGATGTCCAGCCCGAGCAGATCCCTGCGGAAGCCGATGACCGCACGATCGCACTTCGGGCCTTGCTGCGCGCAAGTCGCGCGCTGGTGTTATTGGACAACGTCGCCTCGGCGGCCCAAGCGCGTCCGTTGCTGGTCGAGAGCGCGAATTGCCGCTTCGTCGTGACGAGCCGGAACCGGTTGGCAGCCCTCGACGAGGCGCTGCACGTGGGGTTGGGAACCCTGTCGCGGGCCGCTGCCTCCGAACTCTTCCGGACCCTTGTCGACGACGGTGAAGCGAGTGCGGTTGTCGACGAGATCGTGGAACGGTGCGGCATGCTCCCGTTGACCGTGCGCGTGGCGGCTGCGCGTTGTGCCACCGGCAACTGGACGCCGGAACGGTACCTGGAGCGGCTCTCGCGCGAGTCGACGGTCTTACCGGCGCTGAACGACGGCGAACGCGATGTCACCGCCGCACTCCGCGTGTCGTTCGAGGAATTGCCGGCGGCGCACGGCCAAGCGTTGGCGCTGCTCGCGTGCCACCCGTCCGGCCCGATCACCACCGAGGCAGCCGAGGCCCTCATCGGACTGGGTACCGCCAGGGTGGATCAAGTACTCGACCAACTCCACGACGTCAACCTCGTGACGAGGTCCTTCCAGGGTGACGTGACCATGCACGACCTCGTGCGCGACTTCGCCCTGCACGAAGCGCTCCCGGCGGTCGCCGAAGCCGACCGCGAAGCCGCCCGGCTCCGGTTGGCGGCTCACGTCATGGGGCTCGTCGCCGCAGCGGATCAACTGCTCGACCCGCACAAGTTCCGCCCTCATGTCAGCCTTCCCCCGCCTGTCAGGCTGCCGTTCGCCAACGCCGACCAGGCATTGGCGTGGTTGAGAACGTCCTGGGCGACGTTGGCCGACATCGTCCGCTCGGTGGAGGGACAACCGCCGTGCTGGCAGCTCGCGATCCTGCTGCGGCCGTTCTTCTTCAGGGAGAAGCTCTTCGAGCCCTGGACGGCCACACATGAGGCCGCGCTGCGCACCGCTCGCCTCCTGTCCGACGACAACGCCTGTGGCATGGTGCTCAACAGCCTTGGGATGGCGCACGTGGAACGAGGTGCCTTGGCCGAAGCCCTCGACTGCCACACCGCGGCCGAAACGGCGTACAACTCGGCCGGCAATTCGCCGGGCGCCCTCGACGCGTTGTCCAGCGCCGCTTGGGTTCGGCTCTACCAGGGATCACCGGGCGATACCGTGCGCGACCTCGGCATCGCACTGGACGGGTACCGGAGGTCGGGGAGGACGCGCAACGAGATGATCGCGCTGCGGGGGCTCGCACTGGCCTCGGCCGCGCTCGACGACCACGATACCGCCCTCGAGTTCGCCTGCGAAGCTCACAGCCTCGCGCAGTTGCCGCTGGACGTGGTCATGTGCCTCAACTGCCTGGCGTGGGTCTGTTTCCGCGCGGGGCGGCTGGAGGAGGCCGGCCACCTCTACCGGCAGGCGGCGCACCGAGCGCAACTGGCGAACACGCCCTACGAGCACACGCGTGCCCTCGTCGGCTTGGGCAACACCGCCGCCCACCGCGGCTCACCTGCGGAGGCCGTTCGGCTGTGGCGGGAAGCCGACGAGTCGAAGCTGCCGGTGAACCCGCTGGTCGTGGGAGAAGGGGACGCGCGGGCTCGACTGGAACCCGTGATCGGGACGCACGGGAGTTGACCGGCATGGGGCCGCCGACGTTACGGACGTCGGCGGCCCGTCGCGTTGGTTCGGACGTGGTCGACGCTTCAGCCCGATCTGGCACGGCGAACCACCTCCTCGAGTTGCAGCGGTCCAGCCGGGTGGTGGGTCAGGCACAGCGGAGTCCTGACCCTCCGAAAGCCGAACGACTCCCCCGACACGTAGAACTGGGCGCGCTCCAACCGCGAGATGTCGGCCACCGAACTGCCCTTCGCCCTCGCGAGGTCAACGGCCGCGGCGATCTGCGCCGGACTGTTGAGACGACCGAAGAACTGTGTCATCGCGTTTCCGACGACTTGGTTGTGCAAGCCCTTTGGAGCCTGCGTCGCGAACAGGAGACCCAAGCCGTACTTGCGAGCCTGGGAGGCGAGCACGATCGTGCTGCGGGTGCTGGCGCCGAACACTCCAGACGCCGCGAAACCCTGGGCCTCGTCCATGACGTAAAGCCCGCCGAGAGGGCGATCCACCGCGGGATTTCGCTTCGCCCACGCGAACAACTCCATCTGGAGCTGGTTGACGAAGTTCTGCCGCTGCGCGTCCGATTGCAGACCGACGAAGCTGATGACCGATACCCGCGCGCGCTTGCCACGACTCGGTGTGAGCAGGACGCCGGGGTCGACGGGATCTCCGCGACCACCCAGCAACGGGTCGTTGACCATCGCGGCCTTGAGCACCTCGGCCAAGTCCGCGGCGATGCGCCGACCGTCGTTGAAAGTGGTGACCCCGTCAGGCAGATTACCCAACAGAGCGATGAGCCCAGGTAGGCGCCGGTCCTCGCTGCGGGCGTAGTGGACCACCGCTTGGCGCAGCACCGCCAGGCCGATGTTCGCCTTGGCGGTGCTGCCGGTGAGGCGCAGCTGTGGAGCGAGCGTCGCCAGGGCGACCTCCACGGCCGTGCCGAATTCGTCGTCGTCATCCCTGACGCTCGCGAAGTCGGGCAGTGGCTGGAACGACAGCGGACGGCCGTTGGCGCGGCCCGGTGTCCAGACGACCACATCGGTTTCGGTCAGGTACTCCTGCGCGAGCCGCGCGTCGTCGGGCCCCCACCCCTCTGGCGGAGTGGGCCAGGGATCCCCGAGCCGAGCCAGGTCGTTGTTCGGGTCCAGCACGATCGCCGACACCCCGCGCAGCGCGCACTCCTCCACGATCCGCCTGAGCAGCACGGTCTTGCCCGACCCGGAACCGGCGAACACGGCGGTGTGCTTCCGGAGGTCCTCGAGGTGTACCCGGACGGGCTCCCCGGTGCCCGTGGAGACCCCGAGCGTGATCGCGCTGTCGTCCGGCGGAGGGTGTGTGCCACCCGAACGGGGCTCCGCCGCGGCGGCCGGCAGGACCGCCGACAGCAGCTGGGACCGGCTGGCGGGACGCCTCGCGACCAGCCACTCGTGCAGTTCTGCGCCACCGTTGACGAACATCCGGTCGAGTGCCCAGAACGTGCGCGCGTCAGCCTCCGAGAGCTTGATCCGCTTGCCGCCCGCCGCCTCGAACGCCTTCAACTCGGCTTGGGTCTTGGGTCCTTTGGACCAAGAGGCGTTGCGGATGACGATCAAGTGGCGGTTTTCGGCGCCCTGCCGCAGTCCCGCCGCAGACCTGGCCTTGCGGAACCGGTGGAGGGCGGAGTTCGCGTTCTTGACCGAGATCACCCGGAACGCCCAGTGCTCCTCCAGGTCGGAGGCCTCGTCGAGGGTGCGGGTGAGCCAAGCGTGCAATTCACCGCCGTCGTTCTGGTTCTCGCACGCCCATTCCATGTTGTCGTCGCCGACCTCGGTGATCCAGCCGCGCAGCGCGGCGGACAATAGGTGCGGCATCACCTGGTCCTCGCTGTCGACGTCGAGCAGGACCGCGGGATCGGCCAGGGAACGCAACTCCTGGAACCGGGTGTCGAACTCGGTGAACCGGTCCGCCTTCGGCGCGGGCCGCGGCGTACCGGGGTGAACGGACTCGCGCTCGTCGAACGAAGTCAACTCGCGCACCTGTTCGGTGCGCACGCACAGGTCTATGTGGGCGCCGATACGCTTGAGCAGACCGCGCGGGGTGTTCTCCTCCCAGCCCGGGCCGAATGCCGACGGCGCGACCGGCCAGGTCGGGTACGGCGGCGTGAAACCCATCACCTTGTACGCCACGCCGAGCCGCTTCTCGACGAAGGCTCGTGCCAGTTCCGGATCGGTGATCCGCCCCAGGGTCAACGACTCCCGGAACCGGTCGGGGACCGTGTCCGACGCCTTGTGCTTGATCTGGTCCCAGGTACCAGGCAAGCACGTCAACACCGTGACGGTACGACGGGTCACCTCGCGCAGGCGCATCAGGCCGTCGGCGATCTGCGCCACGAGCAGGTCGTCAGCGCTCGCCCGCCCGAGGTCCTTGGTCTGCAGGACGGACCGGGCGATCAGGGTGTCGAGTTGGTCGACGCCGATGACGATCGGTCCGGTCGAGGCGAGCAGCCGGGTGATCTCGCGCGCCCGGGTGAGGGAAGACTTGGGGGCGGACCGAATACCCCACTTGCGCCGTTCGCCGCCCCTCGACTCGTCAAACCCACCGAGGTAGTAGTCGCCGATGTAGCTGGTCGTCGGGTTCGCGCTGGCGGACAGCACGAGTGCTCGTGCGGTGTCACCGCATTCCATCACCAACTGCTGGTCGATCGAGCGCAGCGCCACGATGAACGCGTCGAGGTGCTTCCTGGTCAGGCCCTTCCCCGTGGTGATGGCGCGGGTCACCTCCGGAGCCGTGCCGGCGCGCGCGCAGGCCCTCCGCAGGAAGCTCGTCAACTGCGCGTCGCCCGACACGTCCGGCCGGGACAGACCCCTGCGCAGGGCTTCGACGGTGTTCTCCCAGAACGCGTCGCCCGCGGTGATGTCGTTGAGGAAGAAGTAGCCCCCGGCTCGGTGCACGCGTTGACGCACCAGACCGAGCAGGTGCGTCTTGCCGATCCCCTTTTGCCCTTGCAGCACCAAGCCGATCGGGCTGGGCCCCTCACTCGCCTCGGCGTCGCGGATGCCGACCTCCGCGGCGGCCATGGCGTCCGCGTGCATGCCGTCGACGTGGTAGGGCGACTCCCGCCACACGTGGTCGGGTGTGTCCGCCCAGTCCAGGCGCAAGTTCGCGAGCACGGACAAGTGGTCCATCACGAAGCCTCGATCGAGATCAGGTGGTTGTCCTCACCGCCGATGCGGATGGCCGCCTCGTGGTCGGCGGGCGTGAGCGCCTTGCGGTTGGACTCGGGCACCAGGTGGGCCTGCCCCGTGCGGCTCAGCTCCTTCAGCACGGCGTCGACCTCCGCCACGGGGATGTCGCCGAGCATGGGCCGCAGCTCGACCAAGCCGACCCAGTCACGCGGTGCCCGCGCCAACCCGCGGTAGACCGTGATGATCCGGTGCTGGATCTCTTCGGAGGTCAGATCCCCCTCGTGGGCGCCGAACACATCGGTCAGGTGGAGACCGTTGTGCCGCAGGTACTGCCCGAGCGTGTCGAGCAGTACGTACAGCGGCCTGACGAGCCTGCTCCGCGCTGCCGGCGGTGGCGGGGTTTTCGCTCGCAACTCTTGAGCGCACCACTCTAGTCCGCGTGCGGTGAGCTTGTGGACGAAGAGGCTGCCTTCCTTGTGGCTGTCGACGAATTGCAGGGAGTTTAGCTCGATCCGTTCCTGGCCGCTGAGCCTGAACCCGACGTGATCCTCCAACTCCTTGTTAGACACCGCCCGGCCGAGCACCATCAAGGCCAGCATCGCGGCAGTCTGCGTGTGCCCCAAACGATCGGTCATGCGACGTCCTTCCGGACCGTGGTGTCCAGCCGCGCGGTCGCGGCCGGTGGTCGTGGGGGTCAGAGCCGGGTCCGGTCCGAGGCGGGACCTTCGGAGGGGTCGTCCGGGTCGTGCACCCCGTTCTGGACCTCGCTGACCGTGAGCTGGATCAGCGAGGCGGTGCTCGGCGGGGGACCGACGAGACGGCGGTCCGCGGTCGACGAGCGCGCCTTCGTGGCCGTGGCCAGGTCGGCGGCCAGTTCTCGCGCCTGTGCACCGGCGCCGTCGGCGACGGCGTTGCGCAGGTCGTGCAGGATCTCGTCCACCAACTCCCAGCGCGCCGGGCTCAGCTCCGCGCGTATGGCACGCCACAGAACCATCAACAGGGCGACTTCGGGCGGCTCGACGCCCTTGAGTTGCACGGCGAGATCACGCGCCACGTCGACCGGATTGCGCACGGCCCCCACTTGGAGGAAGCGCAGGTTCCGCACATAGCCGGGGAGGGAGTCTACCTCGGCGTCGGCGGTCAACAGCGGGATGACCCGCCGGTCCTGTCCGAGGGTCCGGTGGAGGAACAGCTCCGCCTGGGCGGTCTGCCAGCGGCTCACCGTGCGGTCCACGATGAGGCACAGGTGGCGCGCGTCGTCTTCCGTCTCGGTGAGCAGCGATCGTTCACCCGACAGCGACAGCTTCGCGCGCACGCCCAAGCGGTCCAGCTCGTCGATCAACTCGCCGGCGAACCCGAGCATCGACCGAGGGCTGCTCACCCGCAGGTCGAGGGCGAAGTCGCGGTTCTCGGCGCGAGCCGCGGCCACGTAGGCGTCGCGGTTCTCCCGCAGGAGATCCGTCCGGTCGAAGTGGTGCGCGACCACGGCCGCCACCGTTTCCAGGGAGTAGCTGACCTGGTCGGCAGTCGGACTGGTCTCGACCCGCACCGGCAACTGCTCGCCGAAACTCCAGTAGGAGACGTAAGGCAGCGTCAGGTGACGGGCCATCAGCTCCGCGGGGACCTCGCGGTCGAGCCAGTTGCGGTAGAGCTCCTTCGTCGCTTCCAACGAAGTTCGGCGCCATTCGTCGGCCCGTGCGTACTCCTCGCGAGCGTCGAACCGCGAGAGCAGGGGCAGGACGGTCAGTTGGGAGCGGTCGTACGGCATCCGGTCGCGAGCGCGGTTGGCCCTCCGCGCGATGTCGACCGCACCCCCGATACTCTGGTCGTTCGCGGTGAACAAGACGATGAGACGGTCCGGCAGGTGGGCGGTGCAGATGCTGCCGATGTCGGAGATGCCCGTACGGCTGTCGATGAGCACGTAGTCGTAATCGGCTATCCACTGCTCGCGGCACCTCTCCAGATAGGTGCCGAATTTCTGGTCGTAGAGCCGCTCCCAGTCCAGGCGCTGCACCCGGGAGACGTAGTCGGAGTCGTCGCGGCCGGCAGCGAGGAGGTGAAGTGCACCGACGCCGTGCAGCCGGGTGACGTGGTCGGTGGTCGGGTTCTGGCCGGCGAGGAAGTCGTCGACCAGGTCCACGACACCTCCGGTCGGAGGACCCGCCAACATCGGCCGGAAGTAGTCGTGCAGACCCGGCGCTTCGAGGTCCCAGTCCACGCACAGCACGCGGTGGCCCCAACGGGCCAACAGGACCGCGATGTTGGCCAAGGTGAAACTCCGACCTACACCGCCTTTGTAGGAGTAGAAGGTGACAACGGTGCCCGGCGCCACGTCAGAACCTCGGGAGGCGGGAGGCGCCCGGCGGATCGGGCTTGGGGGTCTCCACCGGCCAATCGGCTCGCCACTCCGGCGCGTTCTCGATGTGCTGGAGGAGCTCCACCGAAACCCGTTCGACCTCGCGACTGAAACGGATGTACTCGATGGTCGTGTCGTACTGCCGGAAGGACACGTTCCACGGCCGGAAATCCTGCAACCGCCGTTGGTGGGCGAACTCCGGAAAGGTTTCGGAGTCGCAAAAGATCACCGGGTAGATCAACCCGAGCGGAACCTCCGGTGAAACCATCCCGGAGATCCGCTCCCGTTGGGCCATGGTCTCCCACTCGGCCAAGCACCACTCGTCCGTGAAGTACTTAGGAGAGCAGATCGCCACCAGGATCCGCGCGCGCGACAGCGCCGAGCGAAGCACCATCGGCCAACTGGTGCCACCGGGAACCCGCTCGTCGAAGAATATCTTCACCTCGCGGTCGGTGCTGTTGTCCAGTGACTCGACGAGCAGGGGGTAGAAGTGGGTGCGCAACCAGGCGGGCAGTTGGACACCCTCCCGCCGGTAGCTGATGAACACGTCGTACTCGTACACCCGCGCCATCGCTCCTTCGGGCTCGATCATCGGGAAACCGATGGTAGATGACCACGCTCACCGCGAACACGGGTGAAATCCGACAATATGGAGACAGTTTCCGGTCAAGATCGGCCGCACAAGAAGGGACGCCACAGGTCCGTTCGAAGCCTTCCGATATGCCGAACAGTCGAAACGAGAGGGCCCAGTGGACCCCGCCCACACATCGCGAACACGTCTCGACGCCCGACTGGATGACATCGGGACAGAAGTGCGACATGTTGACGACATGGGCCGTCGGCACAGCACAGTCGAGCCCACAATTCAGCCGAGCCACCGAACTCCCTGCCGAACATGGAGAACCGATGTCGGATCAGAGGGCACCTCGCGTCTTCATCTCCTATGCGCACGACTCACCGCCGCACAAGATGCAAGTACTGCAATTCGCCGAGTTCCTGCGCGTCGACGTGGGTCTTGCCGTCCACCTCGACCGCTGGTACGACGACAAGCGGCGCAACTGGGCGCTGTGGGCCAACGAGCACATGCGGTCCGCCGACTTCATCATGGTCATCGCATCGCCACAACTCAGGCGACGCACGGAAAGCAGCTCGCCGTCGCATGAGGGGCGTGGGGCGAAGTTCGAGGCATCGATCATCCTCGACCTGCTGACCGAGGACCTCGCCGGTTGGACCGAACGCATACTGCCGGTGGTCCTGAAGGGCGGATCGGTTGACGACGTGCCTACCTTCCTCAACCCCTACTCGACCACCAGGTTCCACGTCGACGAGTTGAGTGAGACCGGGGTAGCCGACCTCATCGCAGCGATCACCGGTGTCGGCGATGTACCGATGCCCGCCCAAGGCCCGTGGCGTGGTGGTGTCGCCGAACTGCGGGAAAAGCGCCAGATCCTGCTAGCGGGGCTGCCCGCGCTGTCGACGAGCGCCGACGTCCACACGGGTGAGGCGTGGATCGACGGGATCCACTACAGCGAGAGCATCGTGCTGCGCCGGACAGCGGCCGCATTCCCGGGACGGAGCTTCCTCGAAGTGGATCTGGGCCGGGTGCACCGCCGGCTGACCGCCATCCTCGGAGTCGAGGACGACACGACCGAGAACTTCCAGGTCGGCCGCATCCAGGTGTACCTCGACAACCGACCGCTCCCGGAAGTCACCGTGGCGCGGGGGATGCCACAGGACTTGGACTTGGACGTCACCGGTGTGCGGCGGCTGCGTCTGGAGTTCTACCGCCTCGGGGTCACGGGGTCACCACTGCGTCGAGGGCCGCGCGGCCTCCCCCGTGCGGCCCTCAACCTCGCCTTGGGCAATCCTGTGCTGCTGTGAGTGTGGGACACCCGGCTCGCTCCGTGGCTGATCCGGTCGCGGTGAGCAGGATCATGTCCGCCGGCCACCATCTCGGCGGTGGTCAACCCCGCAGGCGCTGCACGGTCACCAGGCCAAGGCCCAGGCCGCACCATACGATCGGTTGGGGACCAAGTTCGTGAACACGAAGTGGACCTCGGCGGCAGCGTCCGCCGCGACCGGCTTCCTCTGCGCCATCGCGTCTTCCACCTCGAACGGCAGGAGACCGTCGATCCGCCACACATGACCCGTCGTGGCCACCGAGGGGAATTTGACGCGCAACTCGAACCGTTCACAGGGGAACTCGGGGGTGCACACGTAGAAGGGCCTCATCGCGCGCTCGTCGGCGAACCGGAACCGCAAGAACAACTCGTGCTCCGCATGTCGCCGAAGGCCATGCGGAAGCTTGAGGGAGTAGGCAACCCGGCTGGTAGACCTTCGGCTGCGCGCACGGACCGTCCCCCCGTACAAGACGTCGAACCCCATGTTCTCCGCCGACCCTCGCCCATCCGACACAGCCGGGATGGATGCGGCCAACTCGATCTCGTCCAAGCCCTCGACGGATGTCACGATCCGCCGTGTTTCGAAGACCTCGGGCACTCCTTGGTCGAGCACCACGACGGTCCGCAGCATCGAGGTCCGCCACGGCGGGATGTCCTCAAGGGCACTACCGGGCCGCTCCCGGTAGCCGGCGAGGGCGACCTCGGCGAGCATGGTCAACGCCTCGTCGATCCGCCTGCTGGCCGTCCTGGCGTCGCGCTCGATGAGGGTCGCCAGCAACTCGACGCGTTTTTTGAAGAACCGCGCGCCTGCGCTGTTCTCCGTCAAGCCGTAGGCGATCAGCACCGCTTGGCGCGGACCGTCGGGCAGTGCGGCCGCTACGTCCTCCAGTCTCCGCGCCAAGCCCTTGCGAAGTTCATCAGGCCTCAACGCCTCATCCAGGCGGAGTACGACACGGAGTCGACGCCCGGTGCGGATCGTCAGGTCGGGTGCGTCCAGCCCCCGCCCGCGCCTCAGCGACTTGAGTTCGGACACCAACTCTTCGAATTCGTTGATCATGGAATACCTCCCGTCGCGAGACGGGAGTGTAGTAACACGACTACGGAGAGTGTCCGCTAATTGCGGCGACCACGCATCCGTACAGAGCATCGTGGGAGGCGCTGAACCAGGTCGACAGGTTGGGCCGAACCGGTCATCTTGGGAACGGACCGGCCCGGCGGGTCGTCCCAGGCGCAGTAGCGTGGCTCGATCGTCTTGTCACCGGAGGGGGAGCCGATGACCGATCCGTTGGCCAACGCGCAGCGTTTGGCGGACGACTGGGAGCGCAAAGCCGAGGAGAAAGCCGCCCGCTACGAGGCGATGCGGCAGGAGGTCGACCGGATCTCCATCACCCGGTCCGCCGCGGGCGGCGCGGTCAGCGTGACCGTCGGCTCCAACGGCATCCCCAGCGCCGTGACCATGACCGACGGGGTGAGCCGGTTGCGCCCCGAGCAGATCGCCGCGGCCGTGATGGAGGCGATGCGCCAAGCCCAGGCCGCCTACCCCGCCGAACTGGCACGCATCGTCGGCGACACCGTGGGCGCAACCCCCTCGGGGCAGCACATCGTCGCGGTCGCCGAGCGGAACTTCCCCCAGTCGGAGCCCGAGGCACCGCTCACCCCGCCGCGTCGCCGTCCCGGCGACGACGGGGACTTCACCGACGAGAGCTACCTGAGGTGACGCGATGACCGGCTACGAGGCCGCCACCGGCGAGATCGCCGCGCTGGCCGGACGCGTGGAAGGCCTGGCCGACCGGCTACGCGCCGCCGCGGACGCCGCACGCAGCGTGGCCATGAACGACTCCGCCTACGGCGTGGTCTGCCAACCCTTCGCCATGCTGCTCCAACCCTTCGAGGACATGGGCGTGCAAGCGCTGACCAAGGCCGCAGAGGCGGTGTCGGACAACGCCGCCAAGCTACGCGAGACCTCCCGCGCCTACGACGCCCAGGAGACCGCCGAGTCCGCCCGCTTCGACGGGATGACCACGTGAACAACCCCCTCGTCGCCACCCCGCAAAGCGACACCACCGCCGTCACCGGCATCGGCATCGCCGAATCCGCAGGCGACCTCGCCCAGGGCATCTCCGACGGCAGTTGGGTCGCCGCAGGCCTGGGCGCCATCGGCGTCGGCCTCGAAGTCCTCTCCATGGTCATCGACCCCGTCGGCACCGTCGCCTCCTACGGCGTCTCCTGGCTCATCGAACACGTCCAACCACTCAAAGAAGCACTGGACTGGTTCGCCGGCGACCCACCCGTCATCCGCGCCTTCAGCGAGACCTGGGCCAACGTCGCCGCCGAAGTCACCGCCGCCCGTCGCGGAACTACCGCGTCGACCCCCTGGGACGGGTGACCGGTGTCGAAGGACCCGGATGGCGCGAGAGGTACGCCTACGACGCAGCCGGCAACGTCACCACATCCGACACCACCCACGCGGGCACCCTGGTGCGCACTTCGGGCGACGCGCGTTACGAACACGATGCGCAGGGCCGCGTCGTGCTGCGGCAGCGCAAGCGGCTGTCCCGCAAGCCCGACACCTGGCACTACCAGTGGGACGCCGACGACCGCCTCGTCGCGGTCACCACACCGGACGGCACGAGGTGGTCGTACCGGTACGACCCGCTGCGACGCCGGATCGCGAAGCTGCGCCTCGCCCCCGACGGGTCGGTGGCCGAACGCGTCGACTTCACGTGGGACGGCTCGGTCCTGGCCGAGCAAACCCACTCGGCCGGTCATGCCACGACGTGGGAGTTCGCCCCGGACAGCTTCCGGCCGCTCACCCAGACCGAACGTGCGCGCATCGGCCAGGATTGGGTCGACGAGCGCTTCTACTCGATCGTCACCGACATCGTGGGTACGCCGACGGACCTGGTCGACGAACGCGGGATGCCCGTGTGGCGGCAGGAGTCGACGCTGTGGGGTCTGCCCGCGGCCCGCGTCGGCGCCGCGGACACGCCGTTGCGGTTCCCCGGCCAGTACTACGACGCCGAAACCGGGCTGCACTACAACTACCTGCGCTACTACGACCCGCTCGCCGCCCGCTACGCCAGCCCCGATCCGCTGGGACTGTTCGGCGGGCCGTCTCCGCACGGGTACGTGCACAACCCCACCGGGTGGAGCGACGCGCTCGGCCTCACCGAGACCAGCGACATCGAGTTCCTCGACCCCAACGACATCAACTTCTCCCAGCGCAGCATCACCCAGAACGATTACGCGGAAGCGATGCGCAACGGCCAGTGGGACTGGAACCGCTCGCCGGTGCACGTGATAGAGATCGACGGGCAGCTCGTCAGCTACGATAACCGCCGCCTCGACGCCGCACGCGAGGCAGGCGTGCCGGTAGGTGTCCAGCGAGTCGACCCCAACGCACCGCACCCCGAGTCGACCACCGGCAAGACGTGGGCCGAGAAGTTCCAGGAACGCTTCCGCGACCCGCGCAACAGGCTCAACGGCGAGCCGGTCCCCAACACCGGCCTGGACCAACGACCCACCGCCCTGCCCCCGGGCTGCGGCGGAGGACGGCGCAGGAGACGCAGATGAGCGACATCACCACCCTCTGGTCCTCCGCCCGCCTGCCCATCGAGGACGGCCTCTACTTCGCCGACGGCCGCTCCTACGCCGTCGAGGCCGACGAGCGCGGTCTGCGCCTCGTCGAACCCTTCGACCTGGGCGAACTGTTGGCCGAAGACCCCGAGTGGCTGACCTCGATCGATATCACCAGCGAGATCCGCGTTCCCGGCGGCTACGCGTGCGCCGGCGAGGGCTCACACGGCTCAGAGGGCTTCTTCGCCCGACTGGACGAGGACCACTCGCTGATCTGGGTCTGCTACCTGTCCGAGTCAAACCCATTCGGTGAACTCACCGTCGAGGCATCCACCCTGACCGCAACCTCGACGTCAGGCCTGTCGATCACCCTCCCCCTCGATGACCCCGACAAGGCGCTACCGGCCGAGAACTGACCACGAGCACCTGTTCCTACCTGTGGGGTGCCAGAACTCTGCACTGAGCTGCTGAGCTGCGGCGATCGCGCACGCTGGACCACCAGGGCATGATCGTGGGGTGTGGCGTTACGACTGCTGTACCTGATCTTCGCCCGACTCGGTGACTGGCTGGTTCTGCTCGGCCGGTCCTCCGCGGCCAAGGACGTGGAGTTGCCGGTGCTGCGGCACGAGGTCGCCGTGCTGCGCCGAACCAATCCCCGCCCGCGGTTGGACTGGGCCGATCGCGCGGTGCTCGCCGCGTTGGTGCGACTCCTACCCGGCTGATTACTGCAACACCGGTTGGAGACACCAGGCACCCTCCTACGCCGGCACGGGCGCCTGGTCGCGAAGAAGTGGACCTAGCCCCACCGCACCGGCCGTCCACCGGTCGACGACGCCGTCGTGGCGTTGATCGAGCGGATGGCCCGGGAGAACACCGGCTGGGGCTACCGCAGGATCCAGGGAGAGCCGCTCAAGCTCGGCCACCGGATAGCCGCCTCGACCATCTGCCGCGTGCTCAAGCGCCTGCGGGTACCGCCCGCGCCCCAGCGCGACACCGGCACCTCCTGGCGACGATTCCTCCGCGCCCAGGCCGCGAGCACGTTGGCCTGCGACTTCCTCCACGTCGACTGCGCCATCACCCTCAAGCGGGTCTACGTGTTCTTCGTGATGGAGCTCGCCACCCGCCACGTGCACATCCTCGACACCACCGCGAATCCGGACGGCCCTTGGACCGCGCAACAAGCCCGCAACCTGCTCATGGATCTCGCCGACCGGACAGACGACTTCCGGTTCCTCATCCGCGACCGGGCCGGCCAATCCACCGCCTCGTTCAACGCAGTCTTCTCCGGCGCAGACATCCAGGTCAACAAGATCCCACCACGGAGCCCACGAGCCAACTACCACGCCGAACGATTCGTCGGCACCGTCAGGCGCGAAGCCACCGACCGACTACTCATCCTCAACGAACACCACCTGAGATCAGTGCTGCAGCACTACATGGCTCACTACAACCACCGCAGACCGCACCAAGCCCGGCAACTCGCACCCCCACGACCGGACCGGCCGATCGCAGAGCCGAGCTGCACGTCGACACGTCGCCAACCAATCCTCGGCAGCCCGATCAACGAGTACGAACCCACAGCAGCCTAACCGCAGGCCAGAGCACATGGCCGACTTTTGGCACCCCATAGGCAGGACTGCAGGCCCGGTGGGAGCAGTATGGGAGCACGACGTGGTGACCACTTCGAAGCAGCAACTGTGGTCAAGATCAGTTGCTCCCGTTCTGCTCCCACGAACGACCAATGGCCTGCAGACGATGATCGTCTACAGGCCATTGACCAGGTAAAACACACTGTGGGCGATACAGGGATCGAACCTGTGACCTCTTCGGTGTGAACGGTGCCGTGCATGTCCCAGTTGTTCGCCCAAAGCTCACTGGTATCACCCTGACCAGCGGCTACGCAGGGGGTCGACCTCACTGGTACACCAGAGTTGAACCAGGTCGAGTTCTGTGTCGGCTACCACCTCAGCCACCAGACGGCAGTGCCGAAGTTCATCCCGGTTTCTCGGCCGACGCTTGAGGTCACCTTCAAGAGCCGTGGTCCATCAGGACCCTATGTCGTGGTCTGCTGACGTGTCTACGGCGGGGAGTCAAGCAGCAATCGGGTGCCCTCGTGCCGCCGGCCTGCGCTGTGCGAGGAGCGCCCTGAGCGTCGGGCCGCATGGGTTGTGGACGTTGTACTCCAAGTTCAGCGATAGGACCTGGCGGGCAACGAGTTCCCGTTCAAAGCTTCCACGGCTCGTCGGGAGAGAAGCAAACGCAGGAACAGGCACCCGGGCTCCCCGTCACGCCACTCACTAAGCGGAGTACAACGTCCTCTGGGCGCAAACTGGCAAACACCCCAAGCTGGAGTGCCAGCACTTCCCAAGACGCGCTAGGATTGACCCCGGACGGTCTTACGACGGAGGATGCGATGTCAGCAGGCGGCCCATTCGAATTTCAATCGACCTACTCGCCATATTTTGACACGTTGATCGCGGAGGGAGGTGAGACCCTTCACGAGAAGGCAACGTTCGACAAAGATGCATTACTGAATGGCACAAAAGTGCCACGCAGGCTGTTTCCTCAGCTCAGAGGTTTCACCCGAAAAAAATCACTAGTGACAGCAAAGTTATCCGAACTGGGGGTGCGGTCTGGCCAATGCCCCTTCTGTCGAATCAAGATGCTGAAGCATGAATTTAGTTTAGAAGACCATCCGGACGAGATGCCGAGCTTTCGAGCTCAGGCAAGCTTGAGCAACTGTGAAAATTGCCAGCACTGGGAGCATGTGGAATTAAGGCAGGAAACCTACGACATCCGGGCGGACCTGTTCGACAAGCATCGACTGGCGATCGTCAACTCAAAAACACGAGAGTTTGACACTGTGGCCCCGGCCGGAACTCTTGAGGAAATTGCTCAGTGGTTTCGCAGGCATCCATATCTCTATAACTCGGTGCACCCTAGTTACCTTGAAAAGCTGGTCGCGAAAGTATTTGAGGCAAGTGGGGCATACGCTGACGTAAAGCACGTCGGCCGCCCCGACGACGGCGGCGTAGATGTTGTACTCGTAGAGTCGGAGACGTCTACATGGCTGGTCCAGGTAAAACGTCGCGAGCATCCTGATTCTGTTGAGCCCGTGAGCACGGTCCGCAACCTTCTTGGAACACTTGTACTTGGTGGCTCCGAAAAAGGTATTGTGGTCTCCACAGCTGACCACTTTTCCTATCGTGCTCGCGAGGCCGTCGACATTGCAGCTAGGAAGGATTTCGTGGTACGCCTGATTGATCGCAGGGCCTTCGATCGATTGCTTGCAACACGCCTTCCAAAAGCTCCATGGAAAGAGGTAATGGCCCGCATTAATGACGACCGCGTAAGGTGGTTCGGCTCACCAGATGGGCTCCCTGCCGGTGAGGTCGTGTGGTCGATCGAGAAACGAAATGCAGCCCGCGAAGATGGCATTGACCCCGAACAGTTTACGCTGTTTTAGACCAACGTGAAGTGCGCGCTACCGTGGTTTCACGCGCGGTAGGGTGTAGCGGTATCCGCGTGTGCGCATCAGGTTCGCGAGACGCATCATGGTTGCGGAGTGTGCATCCAGTACTATGTGGTGCTCCGGTTCTTCTAAGCCAATTACCATCAGGCCATTGAGTTCTACCACGAGTCGTAAAACACTCGCAAGCTCGATGTCTCCGTGGCTGCCGAAATCAATAGCACTCAAGCCATCTTCAACTATATCTATGAAGTTGGCCAGTCCTTCGCCTTCCTCCTCTACGTCGTCTCGAATAGCAAGCAAGAAGTTGCGCCAATTTTCTAGTAGTGCGAGCGCAATTCCAGTAAGATCACTGGTGGTCATTAGATTGCCTCCCTATAGGGGCCATTGACGACGTCAGCCTATCATTGTGGTCTTCGCTGCGGCAGTCCTCCTCAGCGGGAAATCAACCCGACCAGTTTGTCGTCATGTGTTTGAAACTGCGACAGAGCGGGCATTTGGACACCCCGCCATCAGAGATCAACGATTCCCTCTGCCGTGAATAGCAAGACCCCCTCTGACCGTGCTGGTCGGAGGGGGGATCTCTGTGCGGCTGACGGTGTGGCGATCCAGGGATCGGACTTGTGGTTTCTTCGAACTCCCGATACGAGAGGCAACAGCAGACTCCGCCGAGTCAGGGGGTCCGTGTCACCTTGCCTCGTTCGGGCCAGCTTGGCTGCTGTCCTACCGTGCTGTATGGAGCGGGTTGATGGCCTCAGAACCTCGACATCTGCTGGAATATGGGGTGAGGTCCGTGGGCATTCACTCCGCCCACCGGGCATCGATCGATTTTTGATCGAACCTAAATTCTCCATCCGTCCGCGTTGTAAATCGCCTATGGCGACCAGTCGCAGCGCGGCTTCGACGAACGGCTATTAGCCACTCTAGCCTCTGTCCGATACTTCGCCAATTTCACAGAAAAACACTCACCTCCGGTAGCTCAACTTTCACCATCGCCGAAGAGCGTCGAGATGACCTGCTGGAGGCAGATCACCTCCACTTTGTGATCATTTCCGTCGGCCTGCAAGAAGTGAGTGGACGCAACGAACGTTCGCTCCTTCTTGTTAGTGGAATCAACTGCTTCAATCCCATAGCGATCACTCGAAATTGGCCTCACGGACCAGGTCACCAGCACTGAGACGTGATTGAAATACTTCTTTGAAGGCTCGCCATCTTCCTTGTCCAGATCCTCGATAAAGGCGTTAATGTCTTGCTTGAACTCAAGCCAGAGCCCTGTCAGGTTTAGGCCCGAATGGGTGAGTGCGTGGTCAGTGACCCTAAACTGATCAGGAAGGCCGTCCTGATCGCCAGCAGTAAGACGGTAGTCAATAAGAGCATCATAACGACTCGAAGCCCCCGGCATAGCTCTAATTTTGTAGCCAGGCAGCACGCCAAGGGTTAGCAAGGAAGTGAACACTGCCATCACTTCCGGTTCCCAATGAGGCGACCGTTGGAGCACGAGATCTCCGAAAGTCATCTCATCATCGAATGTTTCGAGGTCTGATATCCGCTTAATCAACTCGTTCAGTTCCTGAGACGCGGTAATAAGAGATGCGCCACCCGGGCGACTCCCGGCCTCCCGATCACGAGAAAGTCGCTTCGCTTGAGTGCGTAGAAGTTTTAGAAGTTCACGCTCGAGCCAATCAACAAGAGGCTCAACCGCCTGAGGAATCGTCTTACGGCCGATATCTGGGGAGTACTTCTCATTGAAGTGGACTAGCAGAAAGTAGCGCCTGCGCTCTTGCGGTTGCATGGTCGGAGAAAGGTGGGACTGTAGCGCCCCCATGGGCATTCCGACAGAAGCAACCATAACCCCGCCACCTACGCCGGGCGTCAGGGTAAGACGCTCAGCATTCGGCTTCCCGATCAGTTGTTTGAACTGCTCGTCATAGAATGTGTTTTTGTACGCGAGCGAGGCGTACACGGATACCTCGTAATCATTGAACGCTTCGACGATTGCAGCGGCATCATCCTCGTCGGAATTCTCCAATTCCGCAAGTTCATCTCGAAGCAACTCTCTTAGAGCGACATGATTTCGTTCGATATAAATCAAGTCATACTCGCGACGCGCCGATGGGTTCCGCTGGAGCCATCGCATCTCTTTAGCGTCGATGCCGGACGTCGCCGAGCTCGGAAACGGGAACGAGAAGGTGATAGATTCTTTCCCGAGTGGATGCTCAAGCGAGATCTCAATATGCTGCATCCAAGCTGGCGACGCCGCCCTATCCATGGGATCGATACGAACATTACCCACAGCAGTTGTAGACCTTAGAACTTGAGCCCACATGAGGGCACTGTTATGCCGAACTCGCTGGAGCGACCGCAAGCTCGTCTTGTCATTGAGTCCAACCTTGATGAAAGTTCCACTACGGTAATGCGTCAGACTTGGATGGGTTTTCTCCGTTAGGATATAGTCAGGCGCACCCGTTGACGCATCACCAGTAGCCCAGGCACGACCACCGCTAATTGCATAGCCGACGGCTTCACTCATGGAGTCAGTTTTGGTGTGAATCTCAAAATAGGGGTGACCATACGCGAGAAATGTCGTACCCACTCCTTTATGACCGCGCATCGACAATGCCCGCTTATCGGTGACGAACGGCTCGAGCAAGTCCTCCAATTTGTCCGGCTCTATGCCGGTACCATTGTCGATGATCTCAAGAGCGTTTTCGTCGAAGTTCAATATGATACGAATACGTGGGCGGTTATCGCCGAATTCATCCTCGTCCTGCTCTGGGAGTGACCAGTCCGACCAGCGTTTTTCGACTGCGTCGATGGCATTTTGGACACCTTCCGCAAACGCGTCCAGCCTACCATGGTAACTATCAATTACACTTCGAACCTGACTCTGCTCGTAGGCTCGACGCAGATCGTGGTCCACCGGCCCTCTAGAGAGAGGGTTAAATTTCCCGGGGTAGCTATGAGGAGTGCCCATCGATGCCCTCGCTTCCGTTAGCTCTGACGACACCCACTTCAAGTGGTCGCAAGTGGACTTCAACGTACCAGTCCCTTGCTGGTTTACCCTTGCAACATGCCGAACGGGTACGCATGGCGCTAGATGCAAGTGCCGTCAACCCTCTCTCACACCGAACTCAGCCTGGCTCTCCGACGTCCTGTCCGGTGAGGGTCCAGGTGTAGGCCACCGGCGCGCCGAGTTCAGCCGTCAACAGCCGACCGGCAGTGCCCACTTTGGACACCGAGCTAAGCGAACTTCAAAGTTCTCCGCCACGTAGGCGCGCTACATCAAGCGCCCAAATTCGGCGTACAGCGTCTGACCTGAACTCGCTGCATCGGTGGCGAGCACTAGCCTGCGGAGTAGTGACGGACGCACGTGATCAGCCGCCGCATCGAGCGAAAAAAAACGCACGCCACTGATCTCTTCATCACGAATCGACACCCGATTAGCGTCGTGATCTGTTAGCACACCGCCGTCGAAGATGAACTGTTGACTGTCCCGCCACACGCCGTTTCGTGGTACCCAGTCGACGACGAGTAGTCGACCAACGCGCAACTCAATATCCAATTCTTCCTCGACTTCCCGTTTGCATGCCGACCGTGGAGACTCGTTCGGATCAGCGATGCCGCCGGGGATATCCAGGACTGGCTTGTAATTGGGCACGACGAACAACACTTCACCCGCTTCATTCCGGATCAGCGCCCCGGCAGCCACCGGTTTCGCGGCAATGCGGCTAGCAACGCCAGGATTGAACTCGATTTCGGGCGATCCCTCCGAGGCGATGTCTGCCTCAAGCTGGACGGGATCGAGGCAGCTCTTCGGGGGAGTGCCGCTGGTCAAGGTTGCCTCACTTCGGGGGTTCGAGGGCTGTTTGCTGGAGGAAGTGCTCAACGGTTCGATCCTTGGCGTGGGGAGTGAACTCGGCTCGTAGGTCGCGGATTACCTGTTGGGAGCGCTTGGACTTGACGGTTGTAGCCGCGGTCGTGGCTGCGGTGGCGTGGGCGATGGCCTGCTCGATGTCGCCTTCGAGTAGGGCCAGGCGGGACAACTGCGCGGAGCTGAAGACCACCCGGCGCGGTTGACCGGCCGCGCTTTGCGCCGCTGCGACCAGGTGCGGGCGAGCTACTGCTGGGTTTCCCAGGTCTAGCCAGCCGTGGCCGGCGAAGCTGGCGAACACCACATCGGTCCAGTGCGCGGCCCAGTTCGGGGCGTCGTCTGGGCTGTGTAAGGAGAAGAAGCGTTCGGCGTCTTGGAGCGCCTGGGTTGCCGACGTGGCGTCGCGGAGAGCTGCGTGGGCTCGGGCTTCGAGCATGGCGGCTTCGGTTTGGACAGCTGGCATGTGGGTGCCGGTGTAGCCCTGGCGGGCGACTTGCGCCAGGCGCAGCGCCTCGCGGGTGTGGCCCAAGTAGAACGCCTGGTGGCTCATGGTGTTGAGCACGTACGCGCCGTACGCCGAGTCGCCGGCCTCCTTGGCGAAGCGGAGCGACTGGACGAAGTAGCGCTGGGCCAAGGAGTGCTTGTCATCGTCATACGCCATGTAGCCGATAACCTCGCACAGCACGGCGGCGGCCTGGAAGAGGGAGCGGCCGACAGCTTCGTCGTAGGTGCCGTGTAGCCGCGGGACGACGACCTCGCGGAGGTACTTCACCGCCAAGGCGCGACTGTGCTCGCCGCCAAAGGTGCGGTCTAGGCCGTCGAACATCGTGGTTGTGGCTACGACCTCTTCCACGTCGCGGTGGACGACGCGACCGGCGCCGTTCGTCAGGTCGTTGCGGACGCTCCCGAACAGCCAGTCGAGGCACGCGGCGTAGATGGCCTCCTCGGAGAAGTGGCCGGCTACCACGCCGGGGTGGCGCTGTTCGTCAAACCGCGCGAGATGAGCTACCGCATCGACCGCTTCTAGCAGCGACGTCGCGTAGATCAGGCCCACGTCTGAGCGGGCCTGAGGCGCGGACGTGGCGATGCCCAGCTCGTCCAAGGACTTCCCGTAGAGCGCGGAGAGTAGGTCGCGGTAGGGCTGTTGCGGCACATTGCGGCCGTGTTCCCACTCGCGGAGATAGCGGATAAGGCTGTCGCGGGACGCGGTCACGGGAATTCCGCGTTTGTGTGCGATTCCTTCAAGCTCGTCGGCAGCGCGGGGACGGCTCCAGCCTCGACCTTCACGTTCGTCACGTAGCCTGTTCACCCGCCTCACCCCCTTGCCGATCTACAAGTGCACCTTGCACGTTCTCAGTCCCCCTGCCAAGAGTCGTATCCCTCCCTTATCCCCTCCCCCGCGCCGTCTCCCTCCTGTATCCCTCGATCTCCCTGTTTGCGCTTTCCGTTTCGCGATTCCATTTCATCAACAAGCCGCGAACCGCGAAACGGAGGAGACGATGGCAGTGTGCACCCGGTCTCCGACCTCAGCTCTTCGGCAAGCGCCCGATGAGGTCCGACACCGCATCCTCAAGGGCATCGACCGCCTGGCGGACCGTGCGCAGCTGGTCCTGGACGTCGAGGAGGCCGGCGCGCGCCTCCTGAACCTGCTCCTCGACCGTTGTCGGACGCTCGGACGGGTCGCACACGACGGCACCGGCGTTGCGCCTGATCCGGACTCGACCCTCCGCGGCGAGCAGCCGCACCGCCTCCCCCACCGTGTTCGGCGCTGCGCCCAGCGACTTGGCCAGCTCGCGGTAGCTGGGAAGGCGCTCGTTGACCGGGTAGTCGCCTGCGTCGATGCGGCGGCGCAGGAGATCGGCGATCTCGACTCGACTTCGCTGGTCAGCGCCGCTGTCCGTGTCTTGGCTCACTTCCCCAGCCTACTGCTGTCTTAAGCCACCCGTTGACTTCGTGACCACTCAGCCTTACTGTCTCAAGTCACTTGAGCTGACTTAAGCCACTTGGAGATCCGATGCAGATCGTTCGCTTCGCCTCCCGCGCCAGGCGGGAGCAGTTCCGGGAGCTGCTGGACGTCGAGGTCGACGTGTTCGAGGAGCAGTCCGACGAGTACGAGCTGCCGTCCCGCGTGCCGACGAGCGTGGCCGAGCCGACGTCGTGGCTGTCGATGTCGCACGAGGAGAAGGCGGAGATCCGGCCGCGGCTCTTCCCCGCGTTCGACCAGGCCGACGTCGTGCCCTTCCCCTCCCCCACCAAGCAGTCCTCCGACTTCGACGAGGAGGCCGCGTGATGGCCAGCTCCGTGAAGGCGTTCCGCGTGGACGAGCGTGGGGACCGGGAGGCCGCGAGCAACGGGCGGTCGCGGTTAGAGGCGTACTTGCAGATGGGCGGCCACTTCTACGGCATCGACCAGGACGACCGGCAGAGCTTCGCGATCGCCTCGATCCTGACCGCGCTGCCGCCGGTGATGTCGCCCGGGTATGTGCTCACCGACAAGCGGGTGCGCGACGTGCGTCCGTACTGGGACGACGACAACCGCCTCGCGTTCGAGGTGACGCTGGTGTCGGCGCTGCCGGTCGAGGTGTCCCGGCAGGCCGACTTCCGTTGGCGGAGCTGGCAGCGGGAGCGGCAGATGTTCGGCGGGGACGTGCTGTGGTCGGACCCGTACGACAACGACCGGCCGGCGTTGCTGCCCACCTTGGCGATGCGGGTGCCGATCGCGGTCGAGTTGCTGCCGACGCCGGAGTTCGTGCGTGGGGTGCCGGTCACTGCGGTGGCGAAGCAGGCCGTGCGGGTGGTGTGCGGCGAGTTAAACCGCTGCTTGGAGCCGGTATTGGCCGGTCTGGACGCGGCTGGGGTGAGTGCGTGATGCGCGTGCGTTCCTTGGCGTTGCTGCCGTTCTCGTTGCTGTGGTCGCTGGTCAAGCTGCTGTTCTGGCCTGGCCTCGCGGTGTTCGTCGCCTGGCTGGTGTTGCCGGTCGGGTGGATGCCGGTGGTGGTAGCGGGCGCTGCGGGCTACGTGGTCGCGGTGCTGGCGGTGTGGAAGGTGATGGTGCGCGGCAAGTTCGCCTCGCTGGCGCGGGGCACGGTCACGGTGCGGCCGACGCGGAAGCGGGGTGACGAGCGATGAGCCTCACCGACCGGAAGGCCGTGCGGATCGCGGCGAGCACCGAGGCGGAGATCCGGCGGGCCGACGCTGCGGCTGCCCGTGACGTGGACGTGCGGCGGGCGAACATCGAGCTGGAGCGCGAGCGGACCGAGCACAAGCGGGCTGAGCGCCTGGCGCGGCTGGAGGACCAGCGCAAGCTGCGCCAGCTGAAGGACGCCGACAATCGGGAGCGGAAGGCGCAGCGCGAGGCACGGGCTGCCGAGCGGCGGGCGCGGCGGGCTGCCTGGGTGGCTCGGGTGCGTGGTCGGCTGGCGGATCAGCTCATCGTGGTGCCGGTCGTGCTGGCGATGGCGGGCGCGTGGTGGGGCCAGTTCGGGCTGTTCCGGGACCGCTTGGGGTGGCCGGCGCTGCTGGCCGCTGCGGCAGCCACCGGTATCGAGTGCATCGGGCTGGTGTGCGGTCGGCTGGCGCACCTCGCGCGGCAGCCGGTGACCGTGACGACGCCGGACGGGCGGCGGGTCGAGCGGGACGACTCCGCGTGGGTCGAGCGGGCGCTGATGTGGGGCGTGGTCGGCTACGCCGGCGCCTCGAACTGGGCGCACTCCGGTGACCCGACCGTTGGTGTGCTGTCGCTAGTGGGTGTCTCGGTGTGGGAGGCGCGGGAGCGGCGGATGCAGCGCCAGGCTCTGGCGAGCGCGGGTCGGCTGCCGTCCCGGCGCCCGCGGTTCGGGGCTGCGCGGTGGTTGCGGTACCCATGCTGGACGTACCGGGCGTGGTCGGCCGCGCTGCGGCACGGTCTGACGGACGCGGCTGACGCGCTGGCGGTTGCAGAGCAGAGGGCGACCGAGCGCAAGGCGCTGGGGTGGCGGGCACGGCGGCGCTTCGGTCGCGTGGTGGCCGAGCGGCTGGCGGTCACCGACCAGCGGCGGCGGCAGGAGGCCGAGTCGGTCATCCGGGAGGCCGAACAGGTGGTCGGTGCGGCGGCGATGCTGTTCGGTCCGGACTTCGCTCGGCAGCGAGCGCACGCGGCGACCGGGTCGCGGCCAACCAGCGGAAACGTCGAGTCGGACGGGAGCGGCGGACGGACGCGGCGGCTGGGGTGGCTGCGGCTGGCCGGTCGTGACGACCGGGTGGCGACCGAGGACACAGAGCAGGTGCCCGTGGTGGTCGACGGGGTGGACATCACCGATCTGATGCCGGTGGCGCGGCGAGTCGCGGCCGAGCTGGGCGACCGGCTGACCCGTGACGGGTTGCTCGACGGGCTTCGCCAGGCGGGGCTGTCGGTCGGTGGGAAGCGGCGCAAGGCGGTCTATGACGCGGTGCTGGCCGAGCGGGAGCGGGTGGCCTGACCGGTCAGGGTGCGGCATCCGCGTGGTGGGTGCCGTCGCCCGGTCGGTCAGGAACCCGGCCACACGAGACGACGAGGAGACAAGTCGTGAGTGGACAGTTGGCATTCGGCGACCCGGAGTTCTTCTCCACCAGCCAGATCCGGGACTACTGCAACAACGGCGCGCGGCTGCTGCGCCCGCTCTACAACGAGCTGCACATCGCGGCGGAGGAGCTGGAGGCGGTGCTGCGGTTCGTGCCCTCGACCAACCCGCAGGCGGGTGGGCTGGACTCGCGGGTGCGGGCGAAGTTCGTCGCGGGGCACCTGCACCGGTCGGCCGACGCGGTGGAGGTCGCGGTGGCGTCGCTGCGGCGCACGTACATGAGCTTCCACAAGCACTTCGTCAACGACCAGCCGCCCAAGCCCAAGCGCCAGTTCACGTTCGACTGACCTGCTAAAGACGCTGTCGGGACCGCGAGGTAACCGCAGGAAGGAGAGTGACCGAGATGGCCAAGAAGCACACCAGCAGCGGCGACCTCGCGCCCGGCGGTGGCGAGATGGGCTACTACGTGCCGCGGAACTACTGGGGCAGCCGGGTCGCGCCGTTCGCCGCGCAGTGGGCCGTGACGGGCGCGATGTGGCCGGCGGGTGCGCTGACGCACGTGCTCATGGCTGAGTCGGAGTACCTGCCGTGGTTGACGCCTGGGTTGTCGTTGCTGGGCGCGGGCTTGACCGGGTTGACGTACACGGTCGGCAAGGCGCGTTCGGCGATCACCCGGGCGCACGCGACCGCGACCACGGCGGTGGCATCGGGGTGGATCACGGCGTGCGCGATCGCCGCGCCGTGGGAGAACCCGTTGCTGGGCTTGTGGTTGTACGGCGGGGCTGGGGTGGCGTTGTCCTGGAACATCCGGCGCGTGCTGCGCGGTGGCGACGACAACGGCGGTGTCGGCGGGTTGTTCGAGAAGGTGAAGCTCGCCGGTGTCCGGACGCGTGAGGTGCAGGTCGCGCCGAACAAGGTGACCGCGCCGTTGCAGCTCCCGGCCGGTCAGGTCGCGGTCGAGGACGTGCAGGCGGCTGCGGACAAGATCGCGCAGGTGTTGCGGCTGCACAAGGGCGCGGTGCGGATCGTCGGCGACCCGGACGACCTGTCGCAGGCCACCATGACGATCGTGCCGGAGGACGTGCTGCGGCACCCACGGCCGTGGCCCGGCCCGTCCGCTCCGGGCGGAAGCATCGCCGAAGCCGTGGTGCCTGGGGTGTACGAGGACAACGAGCCGCAGCGCATCTTCTTCCCCGGCGACAAGGCCAGCCAGCGGCAGGCCATGACGCTGATCGTGCAGGGTATGAAGGGTGCGGGGAAGACGGGCGGCGCGAAGAACTGCTGGACGGAGATCCTGACCCGCCGTGACGTGAACCTGATCGTGCTGGACCCGTCCAAGGGCGAGCAGAGCGTTGCGTTCCTGGGCGACAAGGCGCACACCGTGATCGGGCACCGGCAGTGTGAGGACTTCATGACCCGCGTGCCGGACGTCATCACCGACCGCGCCACCCAGCTCGGGCGGTGGGGCTACGACGAGTGGACCCCGGAGGTGTTCGAGAAGCACGGGATGCCCTACCTGATCCTGTGGGTCGAGGAGGCCACGCGGGTTCTGGAGGACGCGGGGACGCTGACCCGGATCGCGCAGGAGTGCCGTTCGGCGGGCATCTCGCTGGTGTTGTCGTTGCAGAAGGCCAGCTTCCGGCAGATGAACACCGACGTGCGGTCGCAGATCGACGGCGTGTGGTGCTTCGGCGTCAACGACATCACCGACGCGGCGTTCACCTTGTCCGAGCAGGTGATCGAGGCCGGTGCGCGGCCGGACCGGTGGAAGAACCGGCGGGTCGGCTGCAACTACCTCGAGGTGCCCGGGGTTCCCGAGGAGCGCCTGGTGGTGCCCGGTCGCACGTTCACCGGCACCGACACCGAGCGAGCCGCGGTCATCGCCGCCCACGACGACGTCCGGCCGCCGCTGTAGGAGTCCACGGCCAAGCTGCTGGAACTGCCGACGACGCGGGGTGGTGGGAAGGGAGGCGAGGTCGTGCCGATCAACCGCGCGGCGGAGGGCGGTCCGGTGTCGCTGGACGACTGGGACTCCCGGCAGCTCTCGGACACCGAGGACCGGCCGGTGGCGCTGCCAGCGGAGCACGAACCGGACGTCGACATCCACCCTGACGCGGAGTTGCCGGCCGATCCGGGCATCGACTTGCCGCAGGGGCGTCCGACGCGGCGGGAGGCGCGGCAGATCCTGCGGACGTTGGTGGACCGGATCGTGGCGCAGGGGCGGACGGAGTTCACGGTGCGGGACTTCCCGGACGCCGAAGCGACGTTCGGTCGTGGGCGCCCGTGGCTGTCGGGCGAGTTGGCCTCGCTGGTGCGTGACGGGGTGCTGGAGGAGGTCGGCACGGACGGCAAGGCGACCGTCTACCGCCCGCGCGCCCGTAACGCAGCGTAGTGAGGGGGTGAGCGCCTGACGTCACGTGACGTCATCTGACGTCAGGCGTCCGCACTCCCACCCAACGCGTGCGCGCGTGCGTGCGCGCGCGAAAACTGTTTCGTAACACCGTTCTGATTGAAGTCAGCTTCGCGCTGACTCGACCCGTCACACCCAAGTCCGACTACTCAGAGTGAGATAGGAGGTGGCTCGGTGGCCCCGACTCAGACCCCACTGCGGATCGAGAACCTGAGCCTGCCGGTTGTCGCCCACCACGAGGCCGCGCACGCGGTTATCGCATTGACCACCGGCGGACGCGTGCCCAAAGCACGCATCTGGCCGGCGGACGCCACCCACTGGCAGGGCTGGGTGGACATGGAGTTCCGCGACAACCCCGAGGGCGAGCACGCCGGAGCCCTCGCCCTGCTCGCCGGAGCGCACGCCGAACGCGTGTGGCTGGACCGGCACGACGTGCCGCCCGCCTCCTGGCCGCACGACATCGACGCCAGCTCGCAGTGGGACCGCAGCCTCGTCCAGGAGTGCCTGAGGCGCATCCCCCGCAACCAGCGCCCCCTGTACCGGGCCGTCGACCGCGAGGCCGAACGCCTGGTCGCGCGCCACTGGGACCGCATCGAGCACGTGGCCGAGCGGCTGATCGACGCCAAGACCCTGCACCACGTCCGCGCCTGAACCAGACCCGACAAAGGAGAACGATCATGGCTGGTCTTCCCGAAGTCACCGTCGCCGGAACCCTCACCGCCGACCCGGAGCTGCGCTTCACCCAGTCCGGTATCGCGGTCGCCAACTTCACCGTCGCGGCCAACGACCGCCGCTACGACCAGCAGCAGGGCCGTTGGATCGACGGCGACGCCACGTTCCTGCGCTGCACGCTGTGGCGGCAGCCGGCGGAGAACCTGGCCGGCTCGCTGGGCAAGGGTGCCCGCGTGCTGGTCACCGGAACGCTGCGCCAGCGCTCCTACGAGACCGACCAGGGCGAGAAGCGCACCGTCATGGAGCTGGACGTCACGGAGATCGGCGCGTCGCTGCGGTCGGCCACCGCGAAGGTCACCAAGGCCACCCGCACCAGCACCCCGACCAACGACGCCTGGAACAGCGCCCCGAGCAACAACGAGCCGCCGTTCTGAAAACGGACGTTGCGGGGCGGGCAACTGCTTGCCGGCGAATCGGCCGCCCCGCAACCCCTTCCCGCCTCACCTACCGGTTCGAGAGGACACCCTGATGAGTACCACCAGCACCATCCTGGTGGCCACCACCGCCACCGGCTGGACCGCCACCGCCGCGGTCGCCGTGCACCTGTTCAAGCGCGTGCACCTGGACGCGCTGACCGGCCTGGGCAACCGCGACGCGCTGGAGATCCAGGCCCGGCACGCCTCCCGGACCCGACGCGGCGGCGCGGTCGGTGTGCTGCTGATCGACGTGGACCAGTTCAAGGCCGTCAACGACACGCACGGCCACGCGGCGGGCAACCACGTGCTCCGCACGCTGGCCAGCCGTCTGGCCGACGCGCGGTTGCCCGGCGAGTTGCCCATCCGGCTGCACGGTGACGAGTTCGCGCTGTGGCTGGGACGCGTGCCGTCCGGCGAGCGCGGACGCTACGTGGCTGGGCGTCGCGCCCACGCCATCAGGGCCGCGCTCGCCATGCCGATCACCGTCAACGGCGTGCGCTTGTCGATCGCCGCGAGCGTCGGCGCGCACACCCTCCCGGCACGCGGTGTGTCGCTGTCGGCGCTGCTCGCCGGTGCCGACGCAGCGATGTACGCGGCCAAGCGCGGCGGACGACTCACCAGCCTGCCCACCGCCGGCCGGCTGCGCGACCACGACGACCGCGAGAGCGCCTGACCCCGTGGCGAGGCAGGTGTCCACTCCCCTGCCCCGCCACGGCACCACCCACAACGGAAGGAGGAGAACCGCCGTGACCGATCGAGCCGACAGCGCCCGCCTGACCGAAGCGCTGAACGCTGCCGAACAGGGCTGGCACGTCTTCCCCTTGGTACCGCTCGGCAAGCGCCCCGCAGTCGCCGACTGGCAGGCCAAGGCCACCACCGACACCCGCCGCGTCGAGGCGTTCTGGACCAGCCACCCGAATCACAACGTCGGCATCGCCACCGGCCCATCCGGTCTCGTGGTGGTGGACCTGGACGTCGCCAAGCCCGACCAGGCAGCACCGGATGGCTTCAACATGCTCGGAGTGACCACGGGCGCCGAAGTCCTGGCGCTGCTGGCCGAACGCTCCCGCAACACCGTCCCCGCCACTCACACCGTGCGCACGCCGTCCGGCGGCACGCACCTGTACTTCCGCGCACCGACCGGTGCGCCGCTGCGCAACAGCGCAGGCCGACTCGGCTGGCTCATCGACACCCGCGCACACGGCGGCTACGTCGTCGCCGCGGGCTCGACCCTGCCGACCGGCACCTACACCCGCACCGACGACCGTCCGCCCACGATCCTGCCCACCTGGATGGTCCAGGCACTCGTTTCCAAGCCGTCAGCGGCCGTCTCAGCGCCCAAGCAGAGCGCTCCTACGCGGCCCGGCAGCTACCTGGACGCGATCGTGCGCGGCGAGTGCGACAAGGTCGCAGCGGCCCAACCAGGCCGTCACAACAAGACCCTCTTCCAGGCCGCGCTCAGCCTTGGCCAACTGGTCGCGGGCAACGAGCTGGACTCCCTCACCGCTACGGCCATGTTGGAGCAAGCCGCCACGCACATGGTCCACGGCGACTGCGACTGCAACGCCCGCCAGGTGACCGCCACCATCACATCCGGCCTGCGCCTCGGCGGCACCCGCCCGCGTCGGCTAGAGCACGGGCGGGGCGGTGCAGCGGCGTGAAGATCACACGAACAGAGGCCTTCCGGCCTTGCTCCGTTGCGCTCGACCACAAGTCAGAGGGGTGAGCCGTGCGTTACCTCGTCAACCCCAGCTCGGAAGCGGTGCGCGAGGTCCTCCGTCGCGGCTGGATAGACCACCCGGGCACGGGCGCACGCATGGAGTTGGGCCAGATGACCACACCGGCAGAGGGACGAGAACCGCTGACCGGCGACGACGGCGAACCTGTGTGGTTCGCCGCAGACAACGGCTGCTTCTCGGCGAAGGGTGCCATCAACGCGGATCGCTGGCACACCTGGCTGACAAAGCTCGTGGCCGGACGAGAACACCGCTGCTTGTTCGCCGTCGCACCCGACCTGTTCAACCCAGATCTCGGCAACGACATGGGTGTGACCTCGCTGCAACACTCTCGGACCTACTTCTCCGGCGTCCGTGAGCTCGGTGTCCCGGTCGCGGTCGTCGCTCAAAACGGTCTGACTCCCGCCGTGATCGCGCCGTATTGGCGCGAGTTCGACGTGTTGTTCCTCGGCGGCTGTGTGGAGTGCGTGCCCTGCCGATGGGTACCGACGATCGCGCAGCTCGAACGGATGCGGACGACGAAGAACTACACCTGTCCCATCTGCAGGCACGGCCTGACGGAGTGGAAGGAATCCCGGGCCGCCCAACGCCTTGCCCACGCCGCGAAACCGGAGTGGCGGCCCGACTCCTGGAAGTCCGTACACCTCGGACGGCTCAATTCGGCTCGGCGGCGCAAGCTCGCGGAAGTCTTCGGCGTCGACACCGCAGACGGCACATTCCTCACCTACGGCCCGGACAAGAACCTGGCCCGCCTCGCGCGCTGGCCGGACGACAACCTGTTCAGCGCTGCGGCATGAGCACGACCCAGTCATGCGGACGCCACAGTGCAACGTCTCTGCACTGCCACGCCGACGAGCAATCCGAGAGGCAAACGGCATGAGCACCACCCCGCAGTCCGGTACCGCGCGCGTCCTGCGTGCGGTACCGGACGCGCCCCAAGACACCGCCCTGGACGTCGCGCGGGACGACTGGGAGCCGCCCGTCCCGCTCGGCGGCGGGCGCGACGTGCCGCCGTTCCCGGTCGACGCGTTGCCTGCCTGGATGGCTGACCACGTGTCCGCCGTTGCCGAAGCGACCCAGACACCGCCCGACCTTGCCGGGTGCCTCGCGCTGGTCGCCCTGTCCACCGCTGCCGGTGGGCGCGTCCGGGTGCAGATCCGGCCCGGATGGGACGAGCCCGTCAACCTCTACACCGTCGTAGTGCTGCCGCCCGCCTCGCGGAAGTCAGCCGTGTTCAAGGCGATGACGCGGCCGATCCGCTTGGTGGAGAAGGAACTCGTCCAACAGGCCAAGGCGGACATCGAGGCCGCACGGATCAGCCGGCGGACCGCGATCGAACTTGCCGAGCGCGCCGAGAAGGCGGTGCTCGCGGCCGACGCAGCCTCGCGGGACGCTGCGCTCGAAGCCGCTGTGAACGCCGCGATGGACATCGACAAGACCGCGATGCCGATCGTGCCGCGGCTCATCGCCGACGACGCCACGCCCGAAGCGGTCGGCTCGCTGCTCGCCGACCACGGCGGGCGCATCGCCATCCTGTCCGCCGAAGGCGGCATCTTCGCCACCATCGGCGGGCGGTACTCGGGAACGCCCAACCTGGAGATCTTCCTCAAGGGCCACGCCGGTGACCTCCACCTGGTCGACCGGCAGGGGCGGGAGTCGACGGTCGTTGAGGAGCCGTCCATCACGCTGGGTCTGACCATTCAGCCGATCATCTTGGACAACCTGGGTCGCAACGAGCTGTTCAGGGGCAGCGGTCTGCTTGCGCGGATCATGTACTCGTTGCCGGTCAACACGGTCGGCAGCCGGCTGGCCCGGCCGACGCCCGCGCCGCCTCACGTCGCGGACGTCTACGAGTCGCGGCTGTGCGCGTTGGTGCGCGAGCTGGCCGACTGGACCGACCCCGCCGTTCTGCCGTTCACTCCGGACGCGGACGACCTCATGGCCGAGCTGCAAGACGAGATCGAGCCGCGGCTGCACCCGATCACCGGCAGTTGGGCATACCTGGGCGACTGGGGTGGCAAGCAGGCCGGACTCACCGCCCGCCTGGCGGCGCTGCTGCACCTCGCGCACCACGAAGTCGGCTGGTCGGGCGCGATCGACGCCGAGACGTTCGCCAGCGCCCGCAAGCTCGGCGACTACGCCGCTGCCCACGCGCTGGCCGCGTTCGACCGCATGGGCGGCAACCCGAAGGTCGATGAGGCCCGGACGCTGCTCACCTGGATCGAGCGCACCAAGCCGACCAGCTTCACCAGGCGCGACGCCTACCGCGCCAACCGTGGCGGGCACTTCCGCGAGGTCGCCGACATAGACCCCGCGCTGGCGGTGCTCGAAGACCACGGCCACATCCGGATGGCCCAGCCGCCCGACCGGCGCGGCCCCGGCCGCAAGCCCAGCCCGGTCTACTACGTCCACCCTCGCTACCGCTCCACCCCCGGCCAGTTTGGACAGAATGGCCAGAACGGATGAGCGCAGGTCGTTTACGCAGGTCAGCGCCGGTTTCCGTGAACGCGGTGAATCAGGACAGAAGTGGACGCAACTCGGACAGAAATCGCCCGCTCGAACTCGCGCGCCCGCCACCGCCGCTTTGTGTCCAGATTCTGTCCAAAACCGTCCATCACTTCCAAGATCACGCACACGGGCGCTGAGCAGTACAAACACTCCGTTGAGGCCCAATGTGGCCATTCTGTCCAAACTGTCCAGCGCCCGCGTGCCCAGGTCGGAGGAGTCACCGTGACCGAGCACCAGCCCGCCCTGATGACCATTCCCGAAGCAGCGACGTTCCTGGGCCTGAGCCGCGCGTCCGCCTACCGCTACGCGAACGCCGGTCAGCTCCCCACCAAGCGGTACGGCCGGCGCGTCTACGTCGTCCGCGCCCTGCTCACCGAGTCCCTGAACGTCCCGGAGGTCGAGGCCGCGTGACCAAGAAGCGCAAGAAGCGGCCGAACGGCAGCGTGTTCCAGCGCGGCCACAAGTGGGCCTACGCCTTCCAAGGCCCGAAGCACCCGCTTACCGGCGAGCGGGAGCGAATCACCAAGAGCGGCTACGCGACCGAAGACGAGGCGTGGGAGGCGATGGACGAGGCCAAGGCCGCCATCGCCACCGAGACCTACGTGAAGCCGACGCGCGCCACCGTGGCCGACTTCTTCGAGGCGTGGTTCCCGTACGTCCGCACCTCGACCGAGCCGACCACCGCGGCGAACTACGAGACCTTGGCGCGCGCGTACGTCCTGCCGTGGGTTGGCAAGCGGCCGATCCAGGACTTCCTGCCCTCCGTCGTCGCGGCGCTCTACGAGCATCTGTTGACGCAGGGTCGCCGGAAGCGGAACACGAACTGGGAGATGTACCAGCTCTGGCTGGACGCCCTGACCGCGAAACGCGAGATCCGGCGGCGCGACATCGCCGACAAAGTGGGCGTCTCCTACGCGGCAGCTCGCAAGGCGGTCCGGCGGTACGAGGTCGGGCGCGTGCCGTCCAAGCCGGAACCGGGGCTCGCGGCCAAGACCGTCAAGAGCGTGCACATCATGCTCAGCTCGGCGATGAGCACGGCGGTCCGCTGGAAGTACCTCAGCAGCAACCCGACCGATGGCGTGAAGCCGCCCACGGTGCCCCGCCGCTCACACAACACGTGGAGCCCGGAGCAGATGGCGCGGTTCCTCAAGGTCGCCAGCACCGACCGGCTGTTCGGGCTGTGGGTGCTGGACGCCTCGACCGGGATGCGACGCTCTGAGCTGTGCGGGCTCAAGCGCGCCGCGCTCGACCTGGACGCGGCGGTCGTCCGGATGACGTCGACCCGCGTGGTAGCGGCGGGCGCGGTGAGGGACGGCAGCGGTAAGAGCGCGCGGAGTCGGCGGGCGCTGGCCCTGGACAGGTTCACCGTCCAGGCGCTCCGAGCGCACCTCAAGCGGCTCGACTCGGAGAAGGCCGACTGGGGCGACAGCTACCAGGACCACGGGCTGGCCTTCTGCTGGGAGGACGGCCGGCCGATCTACCCGGACACCATCACCGAGCAGTTCAACCGCCTGGTCGACCGGGCGGGACTGCCAGCTATCCGGCTGCATGACCTACGTCACAGCTACGCGACGATCGCACTCCGCTTTGGAGTGCACCCCAAGATCGTGAGCAGCCGATTGGGCCACGCCACGGTGGCCTTCACCCTCGACACCTACTCGGCGGACATCCCGGACCTCGACCAGCAGGCCGCCGAAGACATCGGCGGGCTGTTCCTGCCGCCACCCGTCGAGGAGTCCGTCTGACTTAGAAACACCCGATTTGCTACCACTTTTGCTACGGCGGTGTGGTCGCGGCCACTTCAGCGTGCCCGGACAAAGCAAGATCCCCTCTGACCGTGCTGGTCAGAGGGGATCTTTGCGGTGTGGGCGATACAGGGATCGAACCTGTGACCTCTTCGGTGTGAACGAAGCGCTCTCCCGCTGAGCTAATCGCCCCTATTCGGTTTTCCTGCCCCGCTCTCGCGGTGTGGCCATACCTTACAACATCAACCCCGCTACTTAAAAATCGGGCTCGCCAACCACGGCCACTCCAGGCCGAACCAGCCCCCGACCAGCGCGAACGCCCCGAGCACCCAGCAGGTGACCGCGACGACCAAGCCGGTGGCGGCCAGCACCAGCGCCTTGACGACCAGGTTCTGGCGCTTGAGCCACTCCACCCACGCGTCGTAGTACCGCTTCGCGAAGCGCAGCACGCGGCCGGCCCACTCGAACTCCGTCGCCAGGATCGCCAAGCCCGCGAAGACGACCAGCCAGCCCGGACCCGGGTACGGGATCATCAGCACGCCCGCCACCAGCACCAGGCCGCCGACCACGCCCACGCCGATGCGGTAGGTCAGGTTCAGCGCCGGGTTGCGGCGGAACCAGTGGCGGTGGCCGTCGGCGGCCTTGTCGTCCTGCTCGGTCGTCACCTGCCCATCATCGCTCACGATGCCTCCACTTGGCCGGAACCGAGCTTGTTCGTCGGACGCGCCGGGGCCGTGCGGCCCGGTTCCAGCGAGATCGCGAACAGCTGGTGCTTGTGCGCTTCCCTGTTCCAGGCGAGGCGCTCCAGGCCGCCACCGGGTTCGACGTCGAACGTCGCCAGCGGCACCGGGTCCGGCGTGCTCGCGCCCCACACGACGTAGACCTGGTCCGAAGCGCTGTTCGGCGCGAGTGTGGTCTCGATCACCATCGCGTCGTCCTCGCCGGACAGCAGGACACCGAGCTTGTCGCCGGTCTCCGAGCGCAGGACGGCCCGGTTCGTGCTCGGGTCCGCGGCCATCCGCAGCGCCTCGTCCAGCAGCGCCACGCGTTGTTGCTGCGCGGCCACCTGGTCACCGAGTTGCGCGATCCGCACCCCGCCGAACACCAGTCCCGCCACCAGCACCACGGCCGCCGCCGCGGCGAGCAGGCGCGGAGCGGTGGAACGCTTGCGGTCCAACGGGATGGGTGGCGCCACCACGGGCGCGACGTGTTCCTGCGGCGTGTGCTCGACGGCGGTCATCAGTCGTGCCCGCAGCCGTGCCGGCGGGTCGTACTGGCGCACCGAACCGCCCAGCGCGGCGGTCACCTCCTCGGTGGCCCGGACCGTCTCCCGGCACCGCGCGCAACCGGGCAGGTGGGCGCGCAGGCGCGCCTCCTCCTCCGGTTCGAGCGAGTGCATCGCCCAACCGACCGCGAGCTCCTCCTGAGGGCACCAGTCGTCCCTCCGCTCCCCGGTCACCGATGTGCTCCCGTCGTCTCGCCGCCGGTCTCGCCGGCCCATGCCGACCGCAGTGACGTGCGCAACCTGCGGATCGCCGCGAACGTGCGCGACTTGACCGTTCCCAGCGGGATGCCGGTCAGCGCCGCGACCTCTATCTGCGTGTAGCCGCCCAGGTACGCCAACGCGATCACCTGCCGCTGGTCCTCGGGCAGCCGTTGCAGCGCCGCCCGCACCTCCGCGCCGACCACACCGGTCAACGCCGCGTGGTCCGCGCCCTCGGTCGGCGGCACCGTGTGCTCGGACACCTCGTCGGTCAACGGCACGTTGCGCCGCCGCCGCGTGTCCTCGCGCCGCACCGCGTCCACCGCCCGGTGGTGCACGACGGTCATCAGCCACGTCCCGAAGCCACCGCGCGACGGGTCGTAGCCGGCCGGGTTGCGCCACAGGACCAGGAACGCCTCCTGGACCACGTCCTCCGCCAGCTCCGGGTCCACGCACACGCGCCGCGCCAGCGAGTAGGCCGGGCGGGCGTAGCGGTCGTAGAGCTCCCCGAACGCGGCCCGGTCGCCCGCGGTCACCCGCTCGACCAGCACGGCGTCGGGAGGTCGCCCGTCGGGTCCCGGCCCGGGCGCCGGAGCGGGTGAGTCAGCCACCAGAGTTGTCCTCACGTCCAACATTCGCGCAACAGCCGGTACCGGGTTCAGGTTAAACCCAGCAAGATGTGGTGCGGCGCAGATGGCACGGACACGCAACGCAGCGACTTGGTCGCCCACCGGAGTCCCATTGGCCCGGATGGGTGATAAACCACCCGATGTCGAGCGTTCCTCGCCACATACACGTCACAACTAGAGAATCCGGTCGTTTCCTTGACCGGGAAGGGAGAAGTGGGTAACGACGATGCGCAACGACCACGTGACGCTCCGCTCAACAGCGGTGTTCGACCTGTTGGCACCGAGGACGCCTGCCGTTCCGGTGCAAGTGGAGCTTCGATATGACACGAAAGATCCGTACGCGGTGGTGGCCGCGTTCCGCACCGGCCGCGCCGGCTGGGTCGAGTGGGTGTTCGCCCGCGACCTCCTCGCGGACGGCCTGATCGCGGACGCGGGTGACGGCGACGTCCGGATCCGCCCGGCCGCCGACGACCCCGAGGTCGTGGTGATCGAACTCAGCTCCCCGTCCGGCCACGCCATGTTCGAGGCGTCCGCCCAGGAGCTCGCCGACTTCCTGGACCGCACCTACGACGTGGTCGTGCCCGGCAACGAGCACCTGTGGGTGGACGTGGACGAGGCCCTGACCCACCTGATCTCGAACGACTTGACCTAAAAGTGCTGGTAGCGGGCTCGCGGGGGCGTTGGGCACCCCCCGATTTGATCCCGCGTGGGGGGATGTAATAAAGTTCCTCCTGCACCGAGAGAGACCGGAACGGCAAGACCCCAAAAGGGTAAAAGGTCCGGGAAATCACGGGGCATGCGGATGTAGCGCAGTTGGTAGCGCATCACCTTGCCAAGGTGAGGGTCGCGAGTTCGAGTCTCGTCATCCGCTCGGCAGAGGGCCCCTTGGGCTCAGGCCAGTCTTCCTGGTGCTAGCCTTCAGGAATCTTGGCGGAGTGGCCGAGTGGCTTAGGCAAGGGCCTGCAAAGCCCTGTACACGGGTTCGATTCCCGTCTCCGCCTCGGACGATTAGCTCAGCGGGAGAGCACTACCTTGACACGGTAGGGGTCACTGGTTCAATCCCAGTATCGTCCACAAGAGAACAACGCAGGTCAGAAGCCCGGTCCTCGATCTTGAGGCCGGGCTTCTTGCGTGTAGTGCAAGATCAATGGAGCGGATCCGGAGTGTACCGTCGCCGCTCCGTCGTCCCACAGGTGCCGGACGTAGGGCCCGAGGTGCGGGAACCATCCGATGATTTCGGTGAGTTCGCCCGGTTGGAGTGCCAGGAGTGAGGCGGCCCACCGCGCCTCCATCGCGTGGAGGATCTGGGCGACCATGACGCTCGTCACATGGTCGTAGACCCTGGCGATGCCCTTCATCCGGTGGCCGAGCCTGGCTCGCCGGGCGACCTCGGGGATGCCGTCCTCCGCCATCCAGGTGGCGTGGCTGTGGCGCCCCTCGTGGAAGGTGAACCACGGCATGATCGCCGGGACGTGATCATCGGCACTCGGGTCGTCCGGCTTCCTGCCGTCCCAGACCGGCCGCCAGAACCGCTGCCGGAAGTTCGACCGGCGCAGCAGGGTGCACTCCGGGCTGAGGAACACGAACGAGTGACGATGGCTGTCGAGCAACTGCTCGTAGAACACCGCGATACTCGGCGGCAGCTGCACCCACCGCGTCCCTGCCGGCGTCTTCGTCCGCCCCGCCTTCCTCCCCTTCGCACGCTTCGGCGTGATCTGAGTCACGACGGCGACGCCGGTTCCGCCGTCCTCGGCGGTCACCGCGCTCCCGGCTTTCAGCAGCCGACCGTTGATCTCCTTCAGCGGGTGCCTGATGCCGATGGCGCGATTGATCTCGTCGTACTCGTGTCGCTCCTGGCCGACGAGTTCGCCCCACCGACCACCGGTGTAGAAGTCGAGCAGGCACAGCGTGAACCCGGCGAGTCCCATCTCGGACCGGTAGAGCCGCATCGCCGCCCGCAACGCCTGGACGGGACTGGCGACCAGGTGGTCGGGTTCGAACGCACCCGCTGTGACCCGCACGCCGTAACACGGGTTCGCCGGGATGATCCGCGATCGGACTCCGGCGTTGAGGATGGTCGAGAACGTCGCGAAGAAGGACGCCACCGACGACTCGGCGTACTCCTCGTGCAGCTCGGAGACCCACTTTTCGATCTCCACGTAACCGTTAAAGATTCCGATCATCGGCCACGCCTGCCACTGCGGCAGCAACTGGTTGTCCAGGTGCGACCGGTATTTCGAGGACGTCGTGGGTTCCAACCGCGGCGACACCGCCTCGAACCACTCCTCGGCGAACTCGCCGAACGGCGTCTCCGCGTCCCGCGGGTCGATCCACATGTTGCGCCGGATCAACGCTTCCTGATCACGACCCCACGCGACCGCCTCCCTCGAACCGGTGAAGCCGGACTTGCTCCCCAACGTGCCGTCGGGCCGCCTGTACCGGGCCCGCCAGCCAGTGGGACCCTCGTTCTCCTTCTCCGCGTAGGCCACGCGGACTCCCTTCACTGGACATCGCGATGACCGCGCCCCCCGTCAACTGACGTGAAGGCGCCTGCGCTGCGGCGCACCGATGTGCTCGGACAGCCGCAAGATCGCGCTGATGTCGCTCCGGGAGAACCGGTAGTGCTTGCCGAACCGGTGGTGCGGCAAGACGCCAGCGGCGGCCTGATCCTTCAGCGTCCGCGGCGAGAGCTGGAGCAACTTTCCCAACTGTTCCGCCGTGAGCAACGCGTCAGGATCAACAGGTGCCCGTTCAACCAGCACACGCACCGCTGCCGTTATCGCGACCACACACGCAACGACCTCATCAGGCAGGACAACGCGCACCTCGGGTCTGGAAGCCTCCACCACTAACCCCCGAACGACCAGCGCGACGACCTGGACCACGCCGCAGGTCGCCGACGAAGGGTAGCGCCCGCTACCCCAAACGGCCGACAGGCAGGTGGCGCGAGCGGCGAGCTCTCGGAGTGGTGAGGGTCAATGCCCGGGGTCCGGGACCGAACCGTTGACGCATCCGGCTCGCTAGACCGAAGGGCAGCTTCAACCACTCCTTCGTCCTGTCCGCGGAACGATGACCCACATCGTGCTTTCACCATGACCAGGCACCCCCGCCGTCTCGGTTGCACTCCACAGCAGTCTCAGCTGCTACAGACCGCAGACAGCGCGTTGCGCGCCAAAAACCTGGAAAGACGCGCGCACGGCACACTCGGCCCTCAGTGAGCGCGCGACACCAAAGTGAATGAAAAACGCCCAACTCTCACGTAAACTCCCTGGTCACGAAGTGTCTTCCCCGCGCGAGCGGGGGTGTTCCCGGCCACGTCGCCACGTCGGTGCGCGTGGCGCAGTCTTCCCCGCGCGAGCGGGGGTGTTCCGATCGGCGAGCAGGGGCGGTGCTACTGCGAGGCGTCTTCCCCGCGCGAGCGGGGGTGTTCCCTCCCGGGCGTGGTCGTGAACACGACGCCCGACGTCTTCCCCGCGCGAGCGGGGGTGTTCCACCGTGAGGCCGCCCCCGGAAAACCCCCTGGTGGTCTTCCCCGCGCGAGCGGGGGTGTTCCGTAGTGCCGCCAGTGGCCGTCGAGCCAGTCGAGGTCTTCCCCGCGCGAGCGGGGGTGTTCCCAGGGTGGGCAGAAGCTTCAGGGTCGCGGTGTCGTCTTCCCCGCGCGAGCGGGGGTGTTCCCAGCGCGGGCTCCGCTGGCGGGACTGGCAGGTCGTCTTCCCCGCGCGAGCGGGGGTGTTCCGAAGTGGCCGCCGCTGACCGAGGAGCGTCCGTGAGTCTTCCCCGCGCGAGCGGGGGTGTTCCGGTCAGCCCGTTCATCGAGATCACCGGCATCTAGTCTTCCCCGCGCGAGCGGGGGTGTTCCGTCATGGACGCGGCCGTGTCCATCGGGGCGGTGGTCTTCCCCGCGCGAGCGGGGGTGTTCCATAGGTGTTTGCGCAGGTCAGAGGGGTGTCCCAGTCTTCCTCGCGCGAGCGGGGGTGTTCCTCCGGACCTGATCTACGTCGGCCAGGTGATCCGGTCTTCCCCGCGCGAGCGGGGGTGTTCCTTCGCTCAGGCGAACCCAGTCCTGCGGCTTGTCGTCTTCCCCGCGCGAGCGGGGGTGTTCCCACGTGGTGGGTGGGTCGTGGATCAACGAGCCGGTCTTCCCCGCGCGAGCGGGGTGTTCCCAGCGCGTACATCTCGCCCGTCACCGCGCGTCCGTCTTCCCCGCGCGAGCGGGGGTGTTCCCGTCCAGCGAACCACCGGATATAGGTAGGTACGGTCTTCCCCGCGCGAGCGGGGGTGTTCCCTGCGGCCGGCTGTCCATGATCTGGCCGCGCCAGTCTTCCCCGCGCGAGCGGGGGTGTTCCCACGTGGTGCGGGATGGACATCACTGTGGAGCTGTCTTCCCCGCGCGAGCGGGGGTGTTCCCGGGACGTGGACATCCCGCTGGACTGGGTGCCCGTCTTCCCCGCGCGAGCGGGGGTGTTCCCCCTCCGTACGGGGACGCAAAGAACCGCTGGATGTCTTCCCCGCGCGAGCGGGGGTGTTCCGGGCTGCTACACCCCCATCGCCCTGACCATGCCGTTGTGCGCCAACGGCGCGACCGGTCTTCCCCGCGCGAGCGGGGGTGTTCCAAAGTCACCCTTTGGCGGGGTCGTCTTTCCGCAGTCTTCCCCGCGCGAGCGGGGGTGGTCCCGGGAACGGGTAGTAGGACTGTGGGTCGATGTCGTCTTCCCCGCGCGAGCGGGGGTGGTCCCGGGAACGGGTAGTAGGACTGTGGGTCGATGTCGTCTTCCCCGCGCGAGCGGGGGTGGTCCCCGGCCGCACGGGTAGCGGTCCGGCTCATGGCCGTCTTCCCCGCGCGAGCGGGGGTGTTCCCTACATGAGGCCGTCGGCGACGTCGAACCCGCCGTCTTCCCCGCGCGAGCGGGGGTGATCCGGTCGATGGAGTTGCGCACCCCACGGTGAAGCCGGTCTTCCCCACGTGAGCGGGGGTGGTCCGCTCCGCCGAGGCGAAGGCAGTCTGGATCGACTTCCTCGCGCGCGAGCGGAGGTGGTCCGGCAATCGACTGGCTGGGCACGCACATGCCCGCGTCTGCCCGAGCGAGCAGGGTGGTTCTGCTGACGACGTCGAGACTTGTCCGAGGTGGCGTCTTCCCGCGAGGGGATGGGCTAGCTGTCGGGTGACGGGAAGGGGCATTTCCTGCTGCGCACCGCGAACGCGCAAGTCATCCGGCTGGGTGCCGAACAGATTTAGCACCCAGCCGAACTCCCTACACGAGCGGTGTTGGTCGCGGTCACCGTCAGCGGTGAACACGTGCCCTTCCTACGGGAGGTGCTTGCCCACGAGCATCGACGATGATCGATTTAGGCCGCGCGCGAATCCGCGCGAGCAGCCAGCTAGCGAGCGATCTTGTCCAAATCCACTAGGGCCGAGGCGAGAGTGAAGTACTTGTTCGTTCCCAAGTCGCGGACCGTCTTGATGTTGAAGGCGGCTGCCAGTTTCTCCGCATCGCCCTCACTGACGCCCGCGAGAGCAGCCACCGGCGCGTCCAGGATTTACGGTACGGTCAGGTTCTCGTACGCCTTGTCCAGCTGCTTGTCAAGGTCGATCGGAACAGCCACGCGTCACTCCCTCGCTCATGATTGTCAGGACGTTCGGCAGGCTAGAACGGACACCGATCGCTCTCGTCGAGTATCACCGCAACAGGTCCGGCGATGCACTCGATCAGGGGACGCAGTGCTTTGATCTTTTGTCTGCAGCGACGTGCCTCTCCGCCCTCGGAGGGCCGATTCAGTTAGCACTGAAGTAACAGAGACAAGTGATACGCCTGGCTGTCCGATGGGCTGGCTGACGCCGAGGTGCCGACGGATGTTCCCCGAACTTCACGATTCCGTCGGTCTTGACGGAGTGATCAGTTTCATGTGGCGAGCTACGCGCGATCATTGGTCGGCGGGGAACGAACCCGTCTCGGATCGGACGGGACCGTCCGCATGTGCCCATCAGGAGGCTCGAGTCTGCGACAGCATGGCCTGAGCGCGGGCTTCGCGGGGCGGCTGAGTGTCCGGTTCAAAGAGTCCTTTTCGGTTGCGGTTTGGGCAATCGGGCGCCTGTGCCGTCGATGGACTCGGTCGCCGAGAAGCGCTGTTGCTTGGCTCGTTCGTTGGTTCCGCTGACGATCCGCATCGCTCGGGCTCGCATCTTGGTCAGGTTGGGACTGTCACTGTCTGGCGTTGGTGGCTTGGCATTCGCGAGGTAGGTGTTCGCGCCTTGCTGGGCTGCAGCTGCACCGAGCATGTTGCTTAGCCAGCGACGGGCGCGTTCTTGTTTTCCTCTTCCTTCTGGCCCCAGAAGGCCGGGAAGAGCGTCGGGCAGGTTCCAGCGCTCGCGGTACGCGGCGATGTGTCGGATTAGTTGTTTCCACCGTTCGTGGTCGACGGCGGTGTCGGGCGGTGGACCAAGATAATCGCGCCATCTCGGATGTGAGTCCAGTGCTTGTTGCGTCAGGTGGTTGATGCGGTCGGTGATGTGTTGGGCCTTGATGTGCAGCCAGGTGCGTAGTTCCGCGTGTTCCCGGTCGCGTTCGGGCTGGTCGCCGGAGGGTGGGTTCGGGATCCAGGGCGGTAGCGAAGCGAGGGCTATGAGGCCGTTGTCGAAGTCTTGGGCTGGGTTGTCGTCCAGGTAGGTGGTGATGCGGTGGTGTAGGACGCGGGTGATGTTGTCGGCGGTGTGGAGTTCGCGTTCGTGGGTGCATTGGCGGAGAAGGGTGACCGGGTTGTGGCCGGTGTCGTGGGCTTCGTGGAGGGCTGCGCGTAGGGCTGGCCAGGCTTCGTCGGAGAGGATGTGGTCGGCGAGGTCGGGGATGGCTTCGGTGACCCAGTTTTCGGCTTGGGTTTTGTGGTCGATGCCGTGGTAGACGGCGAGGGCGTGTTCGTATTCCGGGACCTGGGTGTCCAAGCGGTGTGGGGCTTCTTGGGCTTCTCGGAGGGTTTCGGTGGCGGAGGGTTCGGTGCCTTCGCGGTTGAGGATGGTGGCTAGGGCGCCTTGGGTGGCTTGGGTTTGGCGGTGGCGGTAGTAGAGGTCGCCGGGGAGGGTGGTGGGTTCGTCGGGGGTGAGGAGTTGGGTGGTGTCGAGGTAGAGGTGGTTTTGGTTGGTGCCTCGGGAGAGGGCGACGGTGGCTAGTTCTCTGGTGGCGCCGGGTGAGAGGGTGGCTCGGCTGATGTCGACGGTGAGGCCTTGGGTGCGGTGGATGGTGGCGGCGTAGCCGAGTTCTACGTGGTGTTTGACGTAGTGGGCGGGCAGGGTGATGGTGCCGCGGTGCTTCTGGTGGCGGACTTTGAGGCTGCCGTCGAGGTTGCGGTGTAGGACGGTCCAGAGGTCGCCGTTTTTCACGTGGTCGTGCAGGCGTGGGCGCAGGGTGCGTTTGTTGAGGCGAGTGACGATGGTGTCGCCTCGGCCGACGAGGTTGCCGTCGCGGAGCAGGATGCCGGTGGGTTCGACGTCGCCGGTGGCGCGGAGTTCGGTTTGGGCGCGGGCGGAGAGTTCAGCGACGACGTCGTTGGTGTCGGCGGACATGATGCTGGTGTGGCCGTTTGCGCGGTCGGTGCGCCAGGCGGTGAAGAGTTGGTCGAGGATTGCTGGCTGGGGGCCGCCGTGGAGTCGTTCGTTGTTGGTGTACCAGGTGATGGCGCGGTGGTCGCCGACGCGGATCTGCAGGATGGCTTTGGCTTCGTCGGGGTTGCTGAAGCGGTGGAGTTGGGTGAGTTGGGTGCCGCCTATGTCGTGGTGGAGCAGGCGTAGTGCGCCGCCTGCTTCGACGGCGGTGAGTTGGCGGTAGTCGCCCAGGAGTCGCACCACGGCACCGCGTTCGGTGGCGAGGGTGGTGACGCGGTCGAGCATGCGGGTCCCAGCCATTCCGGCCTCGTCGACCAGGAGCATGTCGCCGTGGCGGATGTCGACGGGCAGGCCGTTGTCGTGGGTGTGGACGAGGCGGTGAAGGGTGTCGGCGGGGACGTCGAGGACGTCGCCCAGGACGCTGGCCGCGGCGGCGGAGGGAGCGAGCCCGATGACGCGTCCGCCGGTGGTCGCCCAGGCGTGTGCGACGGCTTTCATGGCGGTGCTTTTGCCGGAGCCGGGTGGGCCGATGGCGATCGCGAGCGCCTTGCCGGAGGAGACGAAGGAGCGGACGAGGTCGCGCTGTTCGGCGTTGAGGACGGGCGTGGAGTGTCGGTGGGATCGTCGACGTTGTAGGCGGCGCAGGACGGCGTTGAGTGTGCCGGTGGGCACGGTTGGGCCGCGTGATGTGCGGGCTGCGTCGAGCAGGCGTTGTTCGGCATCGAGGATGGTGTGGCTGGTGTAGCGGAGTTGGCCGTGGCGCTGGAACACCGACTCGCCGGTGGAGAGGGTGAGCAGTTGCGGTGTGGGCCCGGGGTCGGGGTCCAGGCGCACGCAGTGGTGGGTGAGGGCGTGTCGGGTCAGGGTTTCGACGGTGGTGTCGTGATGGTGTTCGTCGGTGAAGCGGACGCCGCGGAGTTGGCGTTCGGCTTCGGCGCGGACGTGGTAGACGGTCCAGGTGGCGCGGTATTCCGACACGACGTCGATGACCGTGGTGGCGAGGGTGTCGAGGTCGGGTTGGTTCGGGGTGGGTTGGGTGGGGGTGGCGTGGACGGCGTCGTGGATGACGGTCTGGATGTCGAGGTCGGGGCGCATGTGGTGGGCGCGGTCGCGCCACTCGGCGAGTAGTTGGTGGAGGGGTTTGAGGGCGCCTTTGTCGGGGCGGTCGGTGACGGCAGCTTGTTGGGCGAGCTTGAGTTGGACGGTGCGGGGCGGGCTGCTGCCGTGGGTGCAGACGTACTGGGCGACGAGCTGGTTGTAAATGTGCTCGACCTGGCTGCGACGTTGGGAGAACCCTGCGATCCATTCCTCCGGGACGCCGGCGATGTCGCGGACGGGGCGTTTGCCGGGGCCGCGGGGGCGGGTGGTGAAGCGGACGTCGAGGCGGCGGGTGACGCCGCGTTCCCAGGCGGCGTTGTAGACCTCGGAGGCGGAGACGGCGACGTGGTGGAGTTGCCGGGAGTCCAGGGTGCGCCAGCGGCCGTCGGTGCAGTGCACGGTGTTGGCGACGGCGACGTGGGTGTGCAGGTTGGGGTCGCCGGCGCGTGATTCGCGGTGGGTGAAGGCGGTGGCGACCAGCCCGGTGGTTTCGATCTGGGCGATGCCCGCTTTGCCGGTGCGGGAGAACGCGGCCTCGGATTCCAGGTAGGCGATGGCGGTGCGGACGGCCTCGTGGTGGGCCTCTTCGATCGCGGTGCGGACGTGGTGGTCGCCCAGGGCCCAGAGGACGTCGGCGGTCTTGGTGGGCTGGCTGAAGACCAGGTCGAATCCGGAGACGGGTTGGCGGGCGCGGCCGAGTTCGTTGGTGACGTAGGTGCGGATTTCGGTGTCCGACCAGGTCCGGTCGGGGTCTTTGAGGGAGAGCAGGGCGGCGGCGACGTTTTCCTTGATGTCGCGGCGTTCTTGGATGCTCGGCCGCCGCTGGTGGTCGTGTGCGAAGCGGTCGTAGGCGGCGCGGAGTTCGGTCAGTAGCGGGACGGTGTTGTCGTACTGGGCGAGTTTGCGGCCCAGCCGGACTTCGGCCGCGGCGTTGGTGAAGGTCTTGCCTTGGGCGAGCGCTGCGGCGATGAGGGTGTTGGCTTCGGGGTGCAGGCGCTCGCCGAACAGGGCCTGCATCTGGTCTTCGCGGACCTCGCCCTGGATGCCGAGGTCGGCGGTGCCGGCGCCGATCCACTCCCCCGGCGGGTTGCCTTCCTGGTGGTAGTAGGCGGTCAGCGGGTCGCGCCCCTGGCGGAGGGTGTCTCCGGCCGCGACTTGGCGCATCAGGTACAGGTAGCCGTCGCCGGCGTGCAGCACCTTGAGCGCCATCATGCGCCGACGTTAGGTGCTCGTGTCGGTGGCTCGTGGCTGCGGCTGTGCGAGGTTCACGGGTCCGCGCACTGCGGAGTGCCAGAGGTGTCTCTTGGGTGTGCGTGCCGGTTGATCTTGGTGGGTCGGGTGTGCTTCCGGTGGGTGGGACCCGTGAAGTGGGGGCGGTCTCGGACGAGGGGGTGGTTGGGGGGTTTTAGTGTCGGGGCTATGGGTTCGACTTCGGCGAGGGTTGCGGCGCGGGAGCGTGCGCGTGCGGCGCGTGGGCGGCGGCAGGAAGTGTTGCGGGAGCGGGAGAACCGGATCGGTCGTCTGGTTGAGCTGTTCTATGAGCATGAGGAGCTTCGTGGGCGGCATGAGGTGGCGTCGGCGGTGCCGGTGGTCGAGTTGCTCGGGTTGGGTGAGTCGGTTGGTTCGGTGGCGTCGTTGTTGGGGGTGAGTGTGGGGCGGGTTCGGGTGTTGAAGGCGTTGGCGGGTGGCGTGTCCGTCAACGGCTTCGAGGATGGGGCTGTCCGGAGTGGACGGTGAGCGGTTGAGGGGCCGGTGTTCGCCGGCGGTGCCGGTGCACGCTGGTGGCGGTGTGGCGGGGAGGGGCAGCGCCGGGCCCGGTGAGGAACGAGCGGGCGCGGCTCCGTGGTCCGGCCGCCTGGGGCGGCCCTGGGGGTGGGCGGGGCGGGAGCGCGAGGGCGGCAGTCCCGGCTCGGCGTGTGGGGACCCCCGGTGGTCCACCGGGGCGGTCCACCGGGGGGTGTGGCGGGTCAGGCGGTGGCGTTGGTGTGGTCGGCGTCGCGGCAGTGGTCGCACTGGGTGTCGGGGGCGTTGTCGGCGCGGGGGTAGCCGCATCGGGTGCACTGCTCGCCCGGGTCGGTGTCGGCGGTGGTGTCGGTGCGGGGTGCGGGGGTGGGTGTGTCGGGGAGGGGGTGTCGGTGGACCCAGTCGGTGATGGTGATGCGGTCGGCGGGGGTGGCGTAGGTCTTCCACCAGCGGATCAGCAGGGCGCGGGCGTTGGGGTAGGTGGTGGTGAGGAAGGTGCAGCGGGCTTCGACGGCGTCGGCGCGGGTGTGGTCGGCGGGGAGCTCGGGGATGCCGGTGCGGCCTTTGTCGCGGCATTCGCCGCAGAGTCCGTCGTCGCTGTGGGTGCGGTGGTCGGCGGGGGTGCGTTCGAGCCAGCATCGGACGCAGGGGGTGCCGCGCAGGGTGGGGACGGCGGCGCGGTCGTAGTCGAGGCCACTGGCGTAGACGCCGGCCGGTGGGGGTTGGTCGTCTACTCCGGCGCGGTCGGCGTAGGCGGCGGCTTGGGCTTCGGCGCGGTCGTGGGCGCGGAGGCGGGCGCGGTCTTCTTCGGTGGGGGTGCGGCGGGCTTCGGGGCGGGTCTCGGTGTGGTGGTCGCGGGGTGCGGGGGTGGGTTTGGGGCGCTGGCCCGGTGTGGTGGGGCGGGGGTCGCGTTGCAGGTAGGCGGTGCCGAAGGCGGCGATGACGGCGCGGTGGGTGTCGTTGGTGGTGGACTTCCAGCGGGCGCGTAGGTGGATGTCGGCGCGTTCGGGGTAGCGCTCGATGGTGTTGACGCAGGTGGCGACGATGTGGTGGGTGGTGTCGTCGAGCTGGTCGAGCAGGTGGGCGGCGTAGCGCTTGGCGCGGGTGATGTCGCCGCGTTGGACGGCGGTGGTGACCTCGGTGAGGCATTGGGAGAAGCTGGCGGTTTCGGTCATTGTTTTCCGCTTTCTCGATTGTTTGAGCGTCGGTGCCGACTTGGCCTTTCCGGTGTTTTCCTGCAATTCGATCGTATCGACGGGGAATGGCCGATTCAATGGTTCGCGGCTTCACGTTGGGGTGATTGCCGTGGTTGCGAATGGTGTGGCCTGCGAGGGAATGGCCGGCGGGGCGGCGCGTACCGCAAGGGCAGGCCTTGGCCTGCCCGCAGTTCCCTGTCCGCGGGCCGGTGTCGTTCTGTCAAATCACGCGCTTCGCCCGGGACGATTTCAGCAAAATCCGTGGGGTGCGGGGCCCCACGGATTTTGTGCGGGTTGAAATCGTTCCGGGCGGTGATTTGACAGGGCGGTGCCGGCCCATACACTGCGCCGCCCCTCCGGGCGTTCCCGGGCGTGAGGTGAACACGGGGCCCGGCCCCCACGGGTACGGGTGTGGGGCGGCCGGTCCGGGTTCGCGTCACCTCGTCGGAAGCGCGGGACTTGGGGTTAGAAGTCCGGTTCGTCGGCGCCGACCGTCACTGGTTCGCGGGTGGCCGCGGGGGTGTTGGCGCGGTCGGTTTTGGTGATGGTGACGGTGGCGAAGCGGAGGGCGGCGCCGATGTCGTCCACGTCGAGTTCGGTGACGGTGTGCCGGGTGCCGTCCTTGTCGAACGTTCGTTGGCGGAGTCGGCCGTGGGCGATGACGTGTGACCCTCGGGTCAGGGATGCGGCGGCGTTCTCGGCGAGCTGCTTCCAGCAGGTGCAGCGCAGGAACAGGGGGTCGGCGTCGCGCCATTCGCCGGTGGTGCGGTCGAACGTGCGGGGGTTGGACGCGATGGTGAAGTTGCTGACGGCGGTCCCGGCTTGCGTGAACCGCAGTTCGGGGTCGGCGGTGAGGCGTCCGATGATGGTCAGGGTGGTGTCGCCGGCCATGTCGATGCTCGCTTTCGGATCTCGTGGTGGTGTCTCGGGCTGGGGTCAGGCTTGGGTGGTGTCGGGTTGGGGTGTGGCTTCGCCGTATCGCTGTTGTGCGCGTTCGGCGAGGGTGCGGATCATCGATGAGGGGGCTCCGCTGTCCAGTGCCATTCCGATCAGCGTGGCCATGCGGTGGCCGGGGACGGTGTTCTCGGCGTGGCGTTGTGCGAGGACGGCGAGCAGGACGTTGCCGCGCAGGAAGGCGAACAGGGCGAGCAGGACGGCGGGTTCGGCTCGTTCGGGTGCGGGGCAGGTTTTGACCAGGTCGGTCCAGAGTCGTTCGGCTGCGGCGGCGTGCTCGCCCAGGGCGAAGGTGAGGCACCTGTCGCGCACGTCGAGGTTGGACAGCGCGTAGGCCAGGTCCGCGGTTTTCTGGTCGGTGAGGGGTTCGTGGCGGTGTGCGGCGCGTTGGACTTCGCGTTGCACCAGACAGAACAGCTGTTCGGGCTGTTCTTCGTCGGGGTGTCGGGCCATTCGGCCGGCGATGGAGTCCAGCAGTGCGCTGCGTCGTGCGAGTGCGTCGTCGGGGTCGGGTTCGAGCATGGCGAGCAGTGAGCCCGAATCGGGGTAGACGACCTGGTTGCGTGCCGCGACCAGCGGTAGGGGTGTGCCGTCGGGGTCAGGTAGTGCGCCGCCGCGGCCGGGGTTGGCGTACTGGAACCAGCGTTGTCCGGTGCTGATGTCGGGGACGCCGAATACGTCGAGTTCTTGGTTGTTGCGGGCGAAGGCGGCCGTGAGGTGGGCGGCGAGCAGGTCGTGGCGCGGTGGGCCGTCGGTGTCGCCGATGATGCAGGCGACCATGGCTGCGCCGGAGAAGCTTTTGCCGCTTTCGGCGATGGTGGTGGCGAAGGCCCGGTTGGTGGGGTCGTTGTGGTGGTAGTGGGTGGTGAGCAGCATCGCGCCTTCATAGAGCGCGAAGAGCACCACGCCGTCGGTCGGGTGGTAGCCCATGATGGCCGGGATGGATGCGATGAGGCTGCCCGGGTCGGATAGTTCCTGGGGTGCCTGGTCGATGCGCGGGCCGGTGGTGTCGTGCTGGTTCATGGTGTCGCCTCAACACGTGTGGTCGAGGTCGGAAGCAGAATCGGTGGACCGCTTTCCCCTGCCCCCGACACTGGTTGTGGGGCGCGGATCGGGTGTGGTGCCCGCCGCGCGGGGTGTGCGGACAGGGTGGTGGTGGTTGGGGCAAACGCGGTTTGTTTGCCCTGACCGCCAGCACCCTGTAGAACACGCGAGCGCGGCGGGCACCGCGCTCGATTCGTGCGTGTGCTGGGTTTTCAGAGCGCCCATTCGCGGGACGCGTCCACGATGTCGGCGAGTTCGGTCGGCGGGATTCCGCGGTTGACCGCGCGCAGCAGCAGGCCGGCCAGCGTGTGGTCGGGGCGGGCGTCCAGTGCGCGGTCGAGCGCGATCATCGCCAGGGCCCCGTCGCCTCGGATGTAGGCGTACATGGCCGGCAGCACCGCCGGTTCAGCCGGTCACCAAATTGCGGCCGGTGGCCGGGCGGGGCGGGGTGCGGTCGTCGGAGGTCATCGGTCTTCTTCGTGGTCGGCTGTGGGCATGGGTGGGCCGTGTGAACGGCGCGCGGCCGTGGAGTGTTGGGGGTGTCAGAGCGCCGGGGGTGTGATCAGCTTCCGCATCTGCCGGGGCGGGATGCCGCGGTCGAGGGCGTGGCGTAGCAGGCGGGCCAGGCTGTGTCGGGGGTTGGCGGTGAGGGCGCGGTCGAGGGCGACCGCTGCGAGGGCTCCGTCGCCGCGGCTGTAGGCGCTGAACGCCAGCAGCGCGGCAGGCTCGGCACTCTCCGGTGGCGGGCACGTGCGGGTGAGGATCAACCAGAGCGTTTCCGCCGCCTCGGCGTGGGGACCGCCGGGCAGGGACAGGCACGCGTCGCGCACTCCTGGCATGGTCAGGGCGTGGCAGGCGGCGGTGATGTCGGTGTCGGAGAACCGCTCGTCGCCGTTGGTGATCCGTTCGATGGCGCGGCGGATCGGGTCGGTTCGGGCGGTGAGCCACTGGTTGTCGAGGCGGTCTCGGTCGGCGTCGAGCAGGGCGGCGCGTCGGGTCAGCACGTGGTCGGGGTCCGGGGCGGTCTGGGTGACCAGCGCGTCGCGGCTGGGCTGGGTGACGAGGCCTTTCGCGACGGCGCGCACGGCCAGCTCGGACACGGTGGGGTCCGGGAGGACACCGGTGTGTTCGGCGTGGCCGTAGTCGAACCACGGGACGCCGCGGGCGATGCGAGGGACGCCGAACAGCAGCACGGGCATGCCGGCGGTGGTGAACTCCTCCCCTAGGTGGTGGGCCAGGTCGTGGTGGTGCACCGGTGTGCCGACCAGGACGACGACGGCGCGTGCCCCTTGCGGCGAGCGGACTTCGCGGTGGGCGAGTTGGGTGGCGATGGCGCGGTAGCGGGATGGGTCGGCGGGGCAGTCGGTGCGCAGCGTGCAGTCCACGTGGCCGTCGCGCAGCACGATGACGACGATCGAGTCGGTGGGGTAGAACCCCAGCAGGTGCGGTATCGCGGCGATCAGCTTCCCGGGGTCGGTCACCGTCGGCACCGTGTCGGGCCGGGGTCGCTGGTTGCCGCCGTGCGTGTCGTGTGTCATCGGAGATCGCCTTTCTGGACGCGGTGTGCGCGATCAGCAGGTGGTCCTGTGTGGACTGTCGGGTGTGGCTTGTCGCAGGGCGAGGGCCTGTTCGACGTGGTGGCGTTCGGGTCGGTCGTTGCCGTCGAGGTCGGTGGCGGTCCACGCCAGCCGCAGGACCGTGTCGAACCCGTGGCGGGTCAGCGCCCCGGCTTCGCGGGCGCGGCGCAGCGGCGCGGTGACCCGCGTGGGCAGGGTCAGCTCGTGCAGCGCGTCGGCGGGGACGGCGGCGTTGGTGACCTCGCGGGTGGAGTCGGGCGGGGTGGCTTCGCGCCACCGGTCGGCGGCGCGGGTGCGGGCGGTGGCGACGCGGGCTCGGGCGTGCGCCAGCGCGCGCTCGACCTGGTGTGCTTCGTCGGTGCGCGGGTTGCGGATGGTCGCGGGGTGGCCTGGGGCCGGGGTGAGCCGGATGTCCAGCGCGTCCAGCAGTTCGGGCGGGAGCGTCGAGCGGGTGCCCGGTGTGCGGGTGCACGTGGCGAACAGTTGGCAGCCGGCCGGGTAGCGCAGCGGGTGCCCGCCGCGCACGAGTAGGACCGCCCGGTAGCGCAGTACGGCTCGGAGTCGTGCGAGCAGACTGCCGGGGAACTGGTCGAGTTCGGGGGCGACGAGCACGCCGCGGTGGGCTCGGCTGACCGCGCCAGGCAGGGCGCCGCCGATCAGTGACGCGGTCGAGCCGCTGGGGTGCACGGTGACCAGGGGCGGCGTGCTGACCAGGACGGCCGCGTCCTCGCGCGAACCGATCAGTGACCGGATGGCGGCGAGTTCGAGCTGCTGGTCCGGGGTGAGGTCGGGCACCAGGTGGTGCAGCCAGCGCGCGGCAGGCAGGGTGCCCGCGCTGTCGAGCGACTCGACCAGTAGGTGGTGCCCGCCCGCGGCGGCGACCTCCACCGCGCGTGACAGCGGGGCTGCCAGGGCGCGGGTCGGTGGGAGGAGGTCGTCGGACACGGGCGGGGCAGGTGCCGCCGGGTGCCGCAGGGCGGTGTCGTCGCCGGTGAGCCAGGCCGCGACTTCGGCCAGGGTGCGTGCGCCGAGCGCTTCGATGCCGGTGACGAGCGCGGCTTGGGTGAGCGCGGCGGCGGGCACGATGACCCGGCGGATGCCGTGCGCGCGGGCCGATTGGAGCGCGGGCAGCATTCCCGGGGTGGTGCTGAGGGTGCCGTCGTGTTCGAGTTCTCCGAGCACCGCGGTGCGGGCTAGCCGCCGCGCGGGCACCCGGGACGTGGCGGCGAGCACCGCGACCGCCACCGCGGCGGCCCCGGGTTCGGACTCCGGAGGATCGAGCGCGACCTCGACGCAGGAGTCCCGGCGTCTGGGGGTCGAGGTGGCCAGGGCGGCGCGGACCCGGTCGCGCAGCTCGCCGCCGTCGCTGCGGGCTCTGCCGGTGATGGTGAGGGTGGGGCGTGGACCGTCGGCCCGCGTGGCGGTGAGGGTGAGCAGGTGGCCGGTCAATCCGTGCAGGACGACGGTGCGGACGGTGGACATGGCTTCTCCTTGGTCGAGAGGGATGCGGCCGGGGGTGGCTGCGGCGGTGAGGCGTGCGGACAGCAGGGCGGTGTCCGGGGGCGAATGCGGTTTGTTGCCCCCGGACACCGCCCTGATGTAGGTCTCGGGTCGCGGCGGGCGCCCCTGGCGGGACAGGGCTCAGGGCGTGATGTGGCGTGGGTGGCGGCGGCCCCAGGTGATGCCGTCGCTGATGGCCCGTTGGCGTTCCTTCTCGCTGTAGGCGCCGTCGGCCACGTGCCGGTCGGACGCGGCGCGCAGCGTCTGGATGATCAGTGCCTCGTCCAGGCCCGGGAGTCGGCCCATCCGCGCGGCGGCGCGCAGCAACGCGAACCGGCGTGTTCCGGGCAGCGCGGTGCGGACGCGGTGGGCTTCGTCGGCCAGTGCCGCGCGCAGGTAGGAGCCGAGGTCGCCGTCCCGGACGGTGACCGGGGTGTCGGTAGGTTCGGGTGGGGTCAGCGCGTCGGCCAGCCAGCGCGGCAGGGGTGCGACGGGGACGTCGAGGACCGGTTCGTAGCGGCCTTCGCCGATTCGTGCGCCGGCGGCGAGGACGTAGCCGTGACGGGCGCGGGTGTCCACTAGCGGGCCCAGCCTGCCCTGGGTGTTGTGCAGCGGGGTGCCGGCGGGCTCGGTGAAGTACAGGTGCAGGCCGTTGTTCGGTGTGCGGACCGTGTAGGTGTGCCACGGCACCCGCTCCCCCGCCGCTCGCGCCGCTCGCGCCAGGGTGTGTTTGCCGTGCCCGGCGACCGGGTGACCGTGGCCGGTACCGTCGTCGAGGTCCAGCACGACCAGACCGGCCGGGCCGGTCGCGATGGCCGGGTTGGTGTGCGGGTGCTCGGCCCACCACCGGGCGATCCGGTGCGGGTCGGTGGACGCCCGGTGCTCCCAGTCCGGCACGGCGGGACGCTTGGCCCCGGGAAGCGCCGGGAATACCGGCCATCCCCGCCGCAACGCGGCCAGCGCCGCCTCGACGAGCGGGGTTTCGGTCACGGCCCCTCCCGGTCGGGCGGGAGGGAGTCGAGTTCGACGTCGGCGTGGGTGGTGGCCAGCCTCGCGTGTCCGTCGCGCAGCAGCTCGTGCACGCCCGCTGAGGCCGCCGAGGTGATCGGTCCGGGCACGCCGTACACCCGCCGCCCCAGCGATGTAGCGGTCCGGGCGAGGTGGAGGGCGCCGCTGCGCCAGCCCGCTTCCACGACTACCGTCGCACCGCCCAACGCCGCCAACAGACGGGTGCGCGCGGCGAACCGGTATCGCACCGGCGCGGCCCCGACCGGGTACTCGCTGACCAGCAGCCCACCGTGCCTCACCACGTTCTCCAGCAGCGCCGCGTGCCCGGCCGGATAGGCCTGGTTCACGCCGCAGGCCAGCACTACCACGGTGGGCTTGTTGGCGGTGAGCGCGCCGCGGTGGGCGGTGCCCTCGATGCCGTAGGACCCTCCGCCTACCACCGTCACCCCGGCCCCGGCGAACGCGAACCCGAACCCACCGGCGACATGGCAGCCATAGCCGGTGGCCGCCCGGGACCCGGCGATGGTCACCGCCGAGCACGTCACCGCCGCGAGCGAGGCGTCGCCGCGCACGAACAGCGCCAACGGTGGCACCGACCCGGCTTCCTCCAGCGCGGCGAAGCGTTCCCGCGGCCACTCGGTGTCCTCCGGGGTGAGCAGCCGTACCCCGCCGCGGTCCAGGGCCTCCAGGTCGGGGCCGATGTCGGCGTCCGGCCGGTTGACCTCGGCGACCACGGCGGCCGGGGCCGTGCCCGCCCGGATCGAGGCCGCGGCCTCGACGACACCGACCGTGGCGACGAAGTCGTGCACGGCGGGAGCCAGCGGCTCGGCGGCGCGCTTGACGTACAACAATGCATACAGTTCCGATAGATTCAACGACATGATCCACACCTTCACTTACTTGACCGGTAATCTTGCTATCGAACTGGCCGAGTTAGTCGACGCCAGCCGGGGCGGAGGCGAGTGTGACGCCTCGTCCGCGCGGCATCCGGAGTCGGTGAGCATGTGATTGGTGGCGCCGGCTGACGCGGCGGTGAACCCGACGGTCGCCTTGTCCAGCGCCTGGACCGGAGCAGGATCGTAGAACTGTTCAACTTGGAGGTGGCGAGCCACGGGGACTGAGATGCACAGTTGCCGACGGACTCGACGACTTATCCCAGTAACGATCACCACCACTCTGGCGATGGTTCGGGTTGAACGGTTCGCGAAGAACTGTAGGACACACGAAAACCAGGAGTTGGCATGCCGATCTCACTCCCCCCGGACCCGCCAGCGATCGTTGAGAAGGTCCAGGACGCCATGCAGGCCGAGATGGAATCGAAGCAGCAGCGGGACAAGCGCAAGGACGGCATCGAGCAGGGCGTGAACGCGAGCAACCAGCCGAAGACAAGCGGCAAGTAGGCGCAGTCCGACATGGCCGATGCACGCGGGTCCGCGCGGGCGCGGGACAGCTACGACAAAACCGAACTGGATCTCAACCGGCTGATACAGTATGCCAAGAAAGTTGCGCGTGAATGTCGTTCCACCCCGATCCCGGAGCGGACTCGCAGAAAACAGAAGTCGGTCCCTGACACCGTGACGCGACGTGCCGGACTCCTTGGACTCCGCACCGAGGTGGCGCAGGTGACAAGGACGGTTCAGGTGAGCGAGCGCGTGATCGGGCCGCACTGGGTTCTTCGGAGGACCAATCATCACATCGAATCCCAGGAAGCCGGGAAAGCGATCGAATACCACGAGCAGAACTACTGGGTCCTTCAAGAAGACGGGACCTTGTCGAAAGTCTGGGAGTGGGAAGAATTCACGCGCTGGCCTGACGGCACAACGAGAGTGGAACAGGACTGCACTGCGACGCCAATGACCGAGGCCGACATCTTGCGCCTGGACCACCTGGATCGACAGTATGACAACAGCGACAGTCGGAGTGGCACCAAGATTTGGGGCAATCGGGAGCCGGGCAAGCGGATCCGACACGCCAAAGGCGTTGGGCTATCAATGGCTCTCAAGGAACTTTTGGGCTAGATAGCCCAGCGGTCGAATACCAGTGGGGTTCGAGCGTGTCCACCGCGTGGGGTCGGGCACGTTGAGTATGACTGCGGTAAAGGGTGTCGCGGCTGGGTCGATGAGCACGCGCCTGCAGTGGGTTGGTGCCCATCCCGTAGGACCAGATGTACGGGATGGGCGTTGCAGCGTTGGTAGTGGTGTATGAGTGTCCTTCTCATGGTGGCGCCCTTGGCGTCATGCGGTTGCTGGTGTCATTCGCGGAGGCGGAGAGGGCCAGCGGGGACGTGACGCCGCCGCGTCGTTTCTGAAGGATCGCGACGTCTTTGCCGGCGCGTTCCCGGAACCGACGTTCGCGTTCCTCCTAGTCGGCGTAGCGTTCGGGGAGTGGGTGCGGATGCGCAGTCAGTGCTTTTGCCCGCCCCGGCACGCACGGCGGTTTAGACGCTGAGCAGGTCGAAGGCCGCCTGTTTGCGTTTGAGGACCCCGCTGCCGCCCAGTACGCGCAACGCGCGGGTGTGGTCGTCTCGGGCGGGGTCGTAGTGGTCGAGGTATTCGGTGACGGCCTGCAGCGCCGCCCACCGGGTGCCGCGGATGTTGTGCTGGGTTCCGGCGTCGGTCCACAGCCGCATCAGCTGGCCGCGGCGGCGGTCGGCGTTGAACCGGGCCCGCGGCGAGGCGGTGGCGTCGTTGACCGGCCACACGATCTCGACGACGTCGCGGAACTCGTCGGTGGACAGGTCCGCGGCGATCATGCGCTTGGCCTGATCCTCGAACGCTTCGGCGTAGTCGTACATCAGCCGCAGCTTCGCACGGATGTCGTTGATGTCGAGGGTGGCGTTGCGGGTGTGGCGGATGGCGACCGAGGCGACCTGGCCGCGGATCACCATCGGGAGCTGGTTGGCGCACGCCACCCGGAAGGGCACCAGGCTGACCCGGAACGCGGCGCTGCCGTCGTGGGAGTTGAACACCACCAGGTACAGCTGCACCGGGTCCACACCGGCGACGGTCACGGTGTCGGGCAGCTTCATCGTCACGAAGGTGCGCCGCCCCTCGTCGATCGCGCCGGCGTGCGCGAACCCGCCCGCGCCGGACTCGGCGACCAGGGCGTCGAGCAGGGCGGCCTGGTCCTCGTTCTGCCGCACCCCGTAGCCGGTTCCGACCGAACTGAGGTAGCGGGTGGCGCCGGTCGCCGGGTCGGTGCGCACGAGCATCACCTGGTCGGGGTTGCCGACGCGCAATGGCCCGTCCGGTGTGTCCTCCACACCGATCTGGGCGAGCTTGCGGATCCTCCACCCGGTCAATCCGGCGGCCTCCAAGGCGCTCATCGCGCTGCGGTGCCCGGTGACCTGGGTCCCGACCTGGTGCCAGGCGCTGCGCCTGCCCGGATGAGTGCTTTCTGGTGAGAGGTACATCGTCGTTGTCCTTTCCGTACACGGGAACGGGCTCGGGCCTGTGCGGCCCGAGCCCGTGTCGGCTTTTCTTTGGATCAGCTCGCCTGCTTCAAGTCCTCGACCGGCCCGATATCGGCGTCCAGCTCGGTGTCGGTGCCGACGTCGGCGTCGGCGCTCGGGTCGTTGACCAGCCGCTCGACCCAGTGCAGCCGGATGCCCCAATCGGCCAGCGCGGCGAAGTATCGCTTCTGCTCCCGCGTCGGGTTACGCCACGTCTCGACGCTGGTGGAGGCCTCGAACGCCGCGAGCACCACGGCCAGGCTGACCATGGTGGCCTGGTTGACGTTGGCCTTGCCCAACCCGGCGACCAGCGGGTCGGGCTTGTCGCGCTTGGGTTCCTTCAACCCCAGCAGCGTGCGGGCGAAGCGGTGCTGGGTCTCCATGCCGCGCCGGAGCTCGTGGCCGCCCGTGGTGAGGCTGTGGGCGAGGAACTGCGCGGCCAGCCGGGGCGGGGTCTTGCGCTGCAACAACTCCGCCAGCTTCCTGCGCCGCACCGTCTCGGCGGCGCGCCACGCCTTGTTGTTGCGCACCACCCGGGCGCGTTCCGCGCTTTTCTCCGGCGTCCATTCCTCCTTCACCAGGCCGGTGCCGGTCGGGCTCCAGCTGTCGACGTGGCCGTGCTGTTCCCAGTCCCGGCACACGAACACCGGCGTGGCGACGCCCTCGACGTTGTTCGACGTGACGATCGCCGCGTGCCCCGGGCAGGAGGAGTGCGCGGCGGGGTCGTCGTTCAGCGGTGTGCGGTCCTCGCGGCTGCGGTGCAGCCGGTCCAGCCGCCGTGCCCCGACCGGCAGCACCTCGCCGACGACCACGACACCGGAGGCCTTCAACTCCCGGCTCAACTGTTCGCATGCCTCACGCAGTTCGAGGCGCAGTCGCCACTCGGCCAGCTCGTTGTCGAACGCCTCCGGCTCGGCCGACAGGATCGTCATCAGCTCGTCGTAGGCGTCGGGTTCGTCCTCGAAGTCGGCCAGCCCGGCGGCCTGTTCCAGGCTCAGTTGCGGCAACTCGGACAACGTGGCCGTGACCGCCTTGCTGCGCCGCGCCTTCAACCCGGCCTCGACCACTTCGGGCACGATGCTGAGCTGCGTGGCGATGTCCTCGGTCGACAGGCCGAACAGGGTCAGCTGCTCGAACAGCTTGATCCGGTCGGCGGTGGTGTAGCCGCTGCGGACCTCGTTGGCCAACCAGTGGTCGCGCAGCACCTGCCACTCGGCCACGTCTTCCGACTCGGTCACCAACACCGGGATCACCGGGAACTTCTCCACCATCGAGCGCGCGATGATCGTGCGCGAGTGCCCGTCCCGGACCCGGATCCCGCCCTCGGGCGTCGGGTTGGCGATCACCGGGATGCTCACCCCGTGCTCCCGGACACTGCGGTACAGGTCCGGGTTGTCCTGCTCGATGTCGACGATCGTGCGCGAGTTCCGGTCGGTCAACAGCGTCCGCGGATCCAACAACTCGAACCGCGTGTTCTTCCACGTCATGGCAGCCACGACAAGCTCCTCCGGACAGACGAAGGACCGCGTTCTCCACCGGCGGTCCCTGGACACGCTCCGACCGCCGCCGGGCTCTGTGGTCCGTGGCGGGCGGGGCTCGCGCACCCCGGATGGCGGCGGGGGTCGTGTCACACCGCGTTCAGCGCGGGGCCGGGTTCTGCCCGACCGAAGGGAGGAAGCAGCAGAACCCGACCCGCGCCGCGGTTGACACGGCCCCCGCCGCCGTCCAGCGTGTGCCGACCCCGTCCGCCACGGACCACAGGGCCAGCCCCACCGCGAGATCACCCATTGGCGTTTCATCGGGCGCGAGTCGGCTGAGGACCCACCCCGTTCGGGTGAGGGGCAAATGCCCCCGCAACAAAGTTGCCCCCTTATGCGCTGCTCGCAGCACCGGACACAGTGGCCGCGACGGAACGCTCATCGCACCTGTCGTCGAGCAGACACCGTCATCAGCCGGGCGAAGAGGACGGTGCCCGGTGCCGACCAGCACAACGTCGATCCGATCCGAACCAGGTGGAAGACCCTTGTCCAGCGAGCCTTACACCACCCCGCCCCTCTGGGCGTACATCGAGGACAACCTGGCCGCGCGCCGGGCGACCCACGGGGACCTCGTCCGCGCGCTCGGCGTGCACCGCAGCCGCCTCACCGACTGGAAACGCGGCAAAGCGATGACCCCGAGCACCGCCCGAACCCTCGCCGCCTTCCTCGACAAGCCGCTGCTCGAAGTCCTCGTCGCCAACGGCTTCCTCACCCCCGAGGAAGCAGGCGCACCCCTCGCCCTGCGCCAACTCAGCGACTACGACGACCTGGCACTGATCAACGAACTGCGCCGCCGCCTCCGCGCACGCGGACACACCGAGCCGCAAACCGGCGACGGCACAGCGTGACGTCTAGCTAATGAGCCGTTCCAGCTCGCCTGCGATGCGCGGCCAGTCGAACGCGGCCAGCCCGTCCGGCCCGCGGCTGGTGATCGCGTCGGGGTCCAGCACCGTCACCCCGGCGGCGCTCAACCTGGCGATGCTCTCGCCATAGGCCGGATGCGCCCGCAACAACGCCTTCACGCACGGGGCGGCGAGGATCGGCACCTCCGCGGACAACAGCTCGTTGAGCACACCCAACGCCACGGAATCGCTGAACCCCGCCGCCCACTTGTTGACCGTGTTGAACGTCAACGGCGCCGCCACCACCGCATCCGCCCGCGGCAACGACTTCTCCGCACCCGGCGCACGCGCCGCCACCCGCACCAGGCACCCCGTCCGAGCGCCGATCGCCTCCACGTCGACCCAGGGCGCCGCCGTCGGCGTCACGATCACCCCCACGTTCCACCGCACGCCGAGCAGCAACTCGACCATGCCCTCGATCCGCAACACCGGCGGCGCGGCCGACGCCACCAGATACACCCACCGACCCGACGAGGTCACCCGAGCACACCGACCCTGCCCGCCAACCCCCTCAACCCCGGAACCGCATGACGGCGCTCCCGGCCCATCAAGTCCTCCACCACACCACGGGCCACATGCCCGGTCCTGAGCAACTCCGGCGCGATCCTCTCCGCCTCCAACAGGTGGATCACCGCCTCCGCGTCCCGCTCGCGCCGGGCATGCGCCCACGCGCTGTCCAGGTGGTACTGCCCCTGCCGCCCACGCAACCCTTCCGGCAAACCCGACAGATCAAGCCGCTCCCCCACCGACAACACCGTGTCCGGGTCGTCTATGGCTCAATCACCCCGAAGAGCCTTCAGCTCCCGCCGCAGCCGTCTCACCGACAGGCCGGTACTCGTCGGCCATGACAGCTCCAATCGACGCGCGCCCGGCAGGAATGGGCAGTCACGTGCTGTTGCGCTTCCGATTCTGTGTGTCATCGTAACGATGGTCCATAGTTCAGACTCGTACGGCACTTGTCTCGGACGCAGGCTCTTGACTGCGACAGTTCGCCGCAGGCGACACCGGGACCCGCCGCCTCGGGCTACGCGATGCATACCGATCGAAAATCTGCCACTGGCCGAGTAAAGTCGCTGGTCAAGAAGTGTCTTCCCCGCGCGAGCGGGGGTGGTCCCGGGCCGCGTGGTGTGCCGGCGGGCCACGGGGTGTCTTCCCCGCGCGAGCGGGGGTGGTCCGCCGCGCTGGACCAGCCGCACCGCATCGTGTGGGTCTTCCCCGCGCGAGCGGGGGTGGTCCCGTGACCACCCGTTCCCCGCTGACCTTCCGGCCGTCTTCCCCGCGCGAGCGGGGGTGGTCCGACGGGCGACTACAACGGGACACCGGTGTGGACGGTCTTCCCCGCGCGAGCGGGGGTGGTCCGGCGGGCCGGCGGCCGGCGGGGAAGACCTTCTCGTCTTCCCCGCGCGAGCGGGGGTGGTCCCCACACGATCCCGGCCACGACCCCGGCCCCGGCGTCTTCCCCGCGCGAGCGGGGGTGGTCCCCTGGTGGACACCGCAGCTCGGGACGTCGCGGAGTCTTCCCCGCGCGAGCGGGGGTGGTCCGCCGCTCACCTGGGCAAACCAATGGCAGCCCCAGTCTTCCCCGCGCGAGCGGGGGTGGTCCCACCTGGAGCACCTGGGTGAGCAGGTCGGCCATGTCTTCCCCGCGCGAGCGGGGGTGGTCCCCGACTGGCCGGGAAGCTGCCGCCACTGCTGGCGTCTTCCCCGCGCGAGCGGGGGTGGTCCGCCGCCGCAGACCCTGCGGTGCCGGACGGCAAAGCCGAGACACGGGACGGTCTTCCCCGCGCGAGCGGGGGTGGTCCCCGGGTCACGGCCTCGTCCATCCGGCGCTCTTGGTCTTCCCCGCGCGAGCGGGGGTGGTCCGGCGGCATCCACCGCCGACCGCTCGCCGCTCATGTCTTCCCCGCGCGAGCGGGGGTGGTCCGTCGCCACGGTGTTCGTTGACGTCCTGCTGGCGGTCTTCCCCGCGCGAGCGGGGGTGGTCCGCTACCTCAGGAAGATCACTCGAATACAGGGCCGTCTTCCCCGCGCGAGCGGGGGTGGTCCCCCGGTTTCCAGCATGGTCGCGAGTGTCTTCACGTCTTCCCCGCGCGAGCGGGGGTGGTCCCCGAACGTAAGGACGATACGTCCAAATGGTGTAGTCTTCCCCGCGCGAGCGGGGGTGGTCCGGCCGTGGGGGTGGGCCGCACCCTTACCGGCCCGTCTTCCCCGCGCGAGCGGGGGTGGTCCGGCCCTGACCGAGCGCCGCCAGCAGCAGATCGCGTCTTCCCCGCGCGAGCGGGGGTGGTCCGCTTCGGCATCGGGTCCTCACTTCCGGTGGCTGGTCTTCCCCGCGCGAGCGGGGGTGGTCCCCGGAGGGCGTCGTCCTCGCGCCACGACTCCAAGTCTTCCCCGCGCGAGCGGGGGTGGTCCCGAGCGCACGTCGCCCGGCAACGCGCACACCAACGTCTTCCTCGCGCGAGCGGGGGTGGTCCGTCGTCCGGCAACAACGGGTTCATCACGGCTGCGTCTTCCCCGCGCGAGCGGGGGTGGTCCGCTGCGCGCGGGCCTGCGCAAGGAGGAGATCGTGTCTTCCCCGCGCGAGCGGGGGTGGTCCGCCGGCTCCGGAGGCGTTCTTGGCGGTGAAGCACGTCTTCCCCGCGCGAGCGGGGGTGGTCCGGGACGCAGGGCTCCCGCGCGGTGTTCGACATCGTCTTCCCCGCGCGAGCGGGGGTGGTCCCGAGTGGCGGATTGAGAAGAACGCGGTGCAGCAGTCTTCCCCGCGCGAGCGGGGGTCCCACGTCGTGGCTCATGTTGCTGGCGTCGTTAAAGTCTTCCCCGCGCGAGCGGGGGTGGTCCCTCGGCGACCACGGCGGACCTGACCGCCTTGCGGTCTTCCCCGCGCGAGCGGGGGTGGTCCCAACACCGGCTCCACCATCGGCGTCGAGGGTGCGTCTTCCCCGCGCGAGCGGGGGTGGTCCGGTGTCCCGCTCCGACTGGCTCGCCGAGCTGGCGTCTTCCCCGCGCGAGCGGGGGTGGTCCCGCCAGGAACGCCACGACGAACGGCCCGACGACGTCTTCCCAGCGCGAGCGGGGGTGGTCCGGGTGCGCCGACCGCGTTGCGGGTGCTGCGTGGGTCTTCCCCGCGCGAGCGGGGGTGGTCCGCCGACCGCATAACCCGATCACCTGGCACCCGCGTCTTCCCCGCGCGAGCCGGGGGTGGTCCGGCGGCATCAGCTGCTGCACTCAGGCCGAGCAGGTCTTCCCCGCGCGAGCGGGGGTGGTCCCATCTCCAGGTAGCGGGCGGCCTCGCGCACGACGTCTTCCCCGCGCGAGCGGGGGTAGTCCCGCGCCGCTGAGCCGCCCGCCCCGGACCCGTGCATGCACGCTCGCGGGCGGCCCGGGCGGGGAGGCTTCCTTCGAGCGCCAACGGTTGAACCGATGCCACGTTTCTCCGATCCACAGACAAGAGCAAGTAGGAACACGGCCGGGTCGTCGGTTGGTCTGTGTCTGGTGATGTCGGCCCGGATTCCGTCGGGAGCCCGCAGGAATCCGCAGAATTCGGGTCCACAAGCCGCGCCCGAAGGCTCGCCATAGCCCGATCAGGTGACGTGCCGAGAGCTGTTTCCGAATGACCGCCGGCGAGGTGCGACGATGCTCCCGCTATGGCGTCTTGGACTGATCACCCCGACTGGAGTGATGGCACGGCGCGGTTGCTGCACGACGCTCTGTCCGACGCCTATCCGTTCGGCCACGACATCCGGGAGCTCTGCGCGGTCGTGGGCATCCCGCCGTACCGGATCCACTGGGAGCAGTCGGCGGATCAGCTATGGCCTGCGGTGACCCGTGAATGCGCCCGTGCAGGAGTGCTCGCCTTGCTCGTGCGCGAAATCTGCCACCGCAAACCGGCGGCCTCGTCACGCCTCTCCGCCGTGCTCGACGCGCAGACGGCACCACCGAGCTGGTACGCACCCCCAGAGCGCCACCTGTCGTTGTTGATGGGGCCCGGTTACCGCCGAGCCTTCCTCGACCGCCGGGCGTTACGCCTGCACCTCGTCGACCTGATCCGCCACGACTACCCGGTGCTCGCCATCACCGGCCGGTCGGGGACCGGGAAGTCCTACAGCCGACACCTGATCCAGCACCTGGCGGAGGATCCTGACCTGCGCTGCGAGCTCCGGATCGTCGATCTGGAGGACGAGTTCTACGACGAGGTCACGCCGATCGACTTCGTCGCGACGTTGGCCCGCAGGCTCGGGCTGCCCGCGCACTTCGACGTTGACCTCGACACCGAGCAGTCCAGGACGGTGCGTGAGCTGGTGGAGGTGTTCGTGGGGCGGTTCGTCGCACTGCCCAGCAGGTTGCGCTGGTTGTTCGTCGACGGGCTCGACCGGCCGCACGTGCGCCCCGGTGTGCACGCAGTGGTCGGTCGGCTGGCGACGGAGGTCGAACGCGGGCAGCTGCCGAACACCCGGCTGATCGTCACCGGTCACCCCGGCGACTTCGCACCGTCCGTGCTGGAGCACCTGCGCCACGAGGACTTGGCGGAGGTCACGCTGTCGCACGTCGAGGACTTCTTCAGCGGCGTCGCCGAGCACGTCGGCCGTGAGCTGTCCGATGACGAGGTGGCCAAGCTGGTCGCCGAGGTGCTGGCCGACGCCGACCCGGCCGACCTGCACCTGCTGGGACGCAAGGTGGCGGAGACCGCGCACGCCCACTTCGGCCAGGGAGGTGCCTGGTGACCGTGGAGGCCCTGCTGGGCACGGAGGAGGCGCGGTTGCGTGCGGCGCTGGTGTCGCACTACGAGCTGGACTGGCTGGGTGTGCTCGACGGCAGCATGCTCTTCGCCGACTCCACCCGGGTGCGCACTCGGGACGGCGGTTTCCACTGGAAGCTGAACGACGCCGTCCGGCGGGCGGTGGTCCGGCGAGCCACGCGGGCTGAGCTGCGTGCCGCCTGGTCACGCATACCGCGCCGCCCAACCGACGACCGTCAGTGGGCGATCGACCAGTACATCGGCATCGACGAACCGGTCGAACTGGACACCCTGTCCCTACCGCGGCTGCGAGCAGTGGCATGGCTGGCGCGGTGGTGCGGCGATGCCGTGCCGCGCCCGGACGACTTGGCCCGGCACCTGGGCGTCGCGGAGCTGCTCGACCCGTTGCGCGCGCTGGTCGGCGATCACTTCGTCGGCCGCGCCGACCTGCTGCGGGTGCTGGAAGAGCACCTGGTCCACCGGGCGGGGCCGGTGGTGGTGCACGGGATCGGCGGGATCGGCAAGTCGGCGGCCGTCGCTCGGCACCTGCTCGACGCCGCCGCGAACGGCCACGTCGTCTGCTACCTGAACTTCGACCACAGCGCGCTGGATCCCAACCACCCCGCCAGCCTGGTCGCCGCGATGGCGCGCCAGCTCGCCCCGCAGCTGGGACCGGGCAACGACGCGGCGCGGCTGGCCGAGCGGTGCCATGACGTCTTGCGGACCGCGGAGCCCTCGCTCGCGCCGCTCGGTGTCGGCGACATGCTGACCGAACTGGGCGCGCTGGTCGGGACGCGCCGGCTGGTCGTCGTGTTCGACACCTTCGAGGAGGTCCAGCGCCGCGATCCGCACGTGCGGCGACGCTTCGCGGCCTTCCACGAGGCACTGCGCCGCCATGTCAGCTCGCTTGTGGTGGCCGGCCGGTCGCCCGCGCCCGAGCTGTCCGGCCGGGAGGTCCGCCTCACCGGGCTCGACCGCGACGATGCCTTCGCGCTGCTGCGCGACCTGCTCCCAGGCCGGGAGCCGGACGTGCGGCGCATCGTCGAGGTGGTGGGCACCAGTCCGTTGGCCCTGCGGCTGGCGGCAGGCGTCGTGCGCGAAGGTACGCAGGACGACGCGTTGCGCGACATCGCGCTGCACCGCGGCGCGATCGAGGGTGAACTGTATCGGCGACTGCTCGGCCACATCCGGGACCCGGACGTGCGGCGCATCGCGCATCCCGGACTCACTCTGCGCCGGATAACGCCAGAGCTGATCCGGCATGTGCTGGCCGAGCCGTGCGGGGTCGACGTGGGCGCTCCCGACCGCGCCCGGGACCTGTTCGACGGGCTCGCCCGGGAGGCGATGCTCGTCGAGCGGTCCGCCGACCACCGTGTGGTGGTGCACCGCGCGGACGTTCGCCGCGTAATGCTCCGTCGGCTCGCCGAGGACGAACCCGCGGCGGTGCGGCAGATCCACCGCAATGCGATCGAGTTCTACCGGGGACGTGACGGGGCCACCGCCCGGGCCGAAGAGCTCTACCACCGACTTATGCTCGGCCAGGACCGGGTGCTTCTGGACGACCGGTGGGACGACGCCGCGCTCACGACCCTCGTGTCGTCGGTGGACGAACTTCCCGCTGCCGCGAAGGTCTACCTTGCCGCGAAATCGCCGACGCTGACGGTGTCCGAAGAGGACCTTCGTGAAGCGGATACGGAGGTGCGACGCGGTGTCGTCGCCCGGCGCGCCGGAGAACTCCTCGCGGGTGATGAGGCCGCGGAGGCGCTGGCTGAACTGGACCGGCACGTCGCCGAGACCGGTGACGGTTCGCTGCTCGTGGTCGACCTGCGGGTCCGCGCGCTGGAATTGCTCGACCGGCACGCGGAGGCGTTGGAGGTCGCCCGCGCAGGCCGCGAACGCGCCGGACGTGCCGGGGCCACAACGGCCTTCGTCGCCTTCACGGTGCACAGCGCACGCCTGCGGCGTCACGTCGACGGGGCCGGGGACGGCAAGCGCGAGCTGGGCGAGACCCTCGCGCAGGTGCGTGGCCTCCCTCGGACCCCGCCGCACCTGCTGAGTCGGCTGCGCTTGCTGGTCTGCTTGCTCCAACAGCGGCACTACGGGATGCCGCTGGGCGACAAGGCAGTGCGCGAAAGCGTCCAAGAGGCGGTCGAGATCGCCGGGGAACTCCCGTTGCGGGACATCCAGGAGGTTCCGGGGCTGCTGCGGGACCTCGCGGGTGAAGTGGGCGAGCATTCGCCTCGCCTGCTGCAGGCCGCGCTGGTCTCGCTGGGGTTGCCCACGACCGAGGCCGAGCGGTTGGACGCCGAACTCGGCACGTCGGACAACCGGTCGCTGAGCGAGCTGGAGAGCCGGTACACCGTGGGCACCGAGCTGTCGGTCCGGTTCGAGAGCGACGTGCCGTCCGACGTGTTCAAGACGATCGTCGAGGCCTACCAGTCGGAGTCGGACGCGCTCAGCTCCCGCACCGGCCCGGGAGCTGAGCCGCACCTCGGCCCGCAGGAACCCGCATCGCTGCGGGAGTTGATGTACCGCGCCCGCACCCGTCGGGACCGGCACGACACAGCGGGCGCCATCGCCGCCTGGGAGGAGTGTGCGCGGGTAGCGGCCAGGCGAGGCCTCCCCCATGTCGCGGCGGTCGCCCAGGAGGCCCTTGGTGATCTGGCGCAGGAGACCGGGGACCTGCCCGCCGCACTCCGGTGGTACGCACGAGCGGAAAAGGTCTACCGCCGAGTACCGAACGGGGGCCTGCTCTTGGACCTGCGTGTCAGCCAAGCCCAGGTGCTGGTCGCCGCGGGCCTGCCGGATGAGGCGAACTCCCTGCTCCAGGAGGTGCTGCCCGAGCTCCGCACGAGGCGGATGATCGGCACCATCGCTGTCGCCGAGCTGACCGCCGCCGCCGCGAGCCTCCTCTACGGCGCCGCCGAGGAGGCGCGTGCTCTGGCCGGCTTCGCCGAGCGCCGCTTCGTCCGCCTCCGCGACCGACGGCGGTCCCTGGTGGCTCGACTGACCAGAGCCCGCGCCGAGACGATGCTGGTGCTGGAGGGACGACCGCTGCGCGCCCCGACGGTCGAGCGCGCGCTCAAGCTGGCCGACGAGTTGGGCAAAGCCCGGCTGCCCGATGAAGCGATGACCGCGCGGCTGCTGGCGGTACGGCTCGCCCTCGCGAAGGGCTCCTGGGAGGACGCCTCGGCGTTGCTGAGCCGGGTGCGCCGGCCGAGCCCGCGAGTGCCGATCACCACGCGGATGACGTACTGGTTGTGCCGGGCCGAGATCGCCCGGGCCAAAGGTGACCGCGCCGGCGCACTCCGGGCTGCTGATCGGGGACTGGAGGAACTGGCTCGAACGCGCGTCCACCTCGGCAGTCTCGACATGCAGTCCGCGATCACGACGCACGGCAGTGAACTGGGCGAGCTCGCCGTCGGCCTGGCGCTCGACGACCGCGATCCCGCGGTGCTGTTCCGGTGGCTGGAGCGCACGAGGGCCCAGACCTACCGGTACCTGTTGCCCTTCCCGCCCGAGGACGCCGAGTCGGCGGAGAGGTTCGGTGAACTGCGCGCCCTGAACCGCTCACGGCAGCGGTTGTTGCTCGACGGCGGGTCCGTCGAGCAGGTCGCGGGGCGGATCGAAACCTTGGAGCGCGACCTGGCTCGGCTCGGATGGTCGGCGACCGGGCTACGGGGGTCTCGCCCCGTGGCCGAGATGCGACACGTGCGGGAGAGGCTGGGCGACCGCGCGCTGGTGAGCTACGTCGCCAGTGGCGACGACCTCGTGGCGCTGGTCGTGACCGACGGCGGCGCGGCGGTGGTGCCGCTCGGCTCGGCCGCCACCGCGACGGAGGATGCTCAGCGGCTGCACGCCGACCTGAACGCTCTGGCTCCCGACCACCTGCCCTCCCCGCTGGGCTCGGTGATCGCCTCGTCCGCACGCCGTCAGGCGGAGCGCTTGGACCTCCTGCTGTTGGCCCCGATCAGGGACATCATCGGCGACCGCGACCTGGTGATCGTCCCTACCGGGGCGCTCTACGTGATGCCCTGGTCCGCTCTGCCCTCGCTGCGCGGACGGCCGGTCGTCGTGGCGCCTTCGGCAACGGCCTGGCTGAGCGCCGAGACCGCCGACCCACGCTTCACGCCCGGTCGCGTCGTCCTGGTCCGCGGCCCCGGTCTGCCGGCGGCCGTCCGGGAGTTGGACGAACTCGCCGCGCTGCTGCCGGACTCACACGTGCTGTCCAACCCCACGACCTCCCAGGCTCTCGCGGCGATGGACGGGGCCTCGCTGGTCCACATCGCCGCCCATGGGTACCACTCTCCCGACAATCCGTTGTTCTCCCGACTGGAACTGGCCGACGGGCCGCTGTACGCGCACGAGGTGCGCAGTCTCCAGCGGCCTCCGGTAACTGTTGTGCTCGCTGCCGACAACCTGGCGCTCAACCGCGTCCGGCCCGGTGACGAAGCGCTGGGCTTCGCGGGCGCGCTGCTGGTCACCGGTTCGCACACCGTGGTGGCCGCGACGAACCGGCTGGGCGACTCCGCCGCGGCCGACGCCATGCGAGACCTCTACCGCGGCCTCGCGACCGGGAAGCCGATGGCGGAAGCACTCGCCGACGCCATCGCGGCCGACCCGTTGCGCCGCCCGTTCATCTGCCTCGGCACCGGCTGGGAAAGGACGCCATGACGTCGTTGTTGGACCACCCCCTCGACTGGAGAGACGTCCGGCTCCGCGAATTGCGCGACGCGCTCAGCGTCACCATCTACCGCGAGTCGGAGGTGGAGTCCGTGGTACGGGAAGCGGGGCTGTCCCCGGGCTCGATCCGGTGGAACCAGGCCGCCCGCACACTCTGGTTCGAGGTGATGAACGAGGCCGCCATGCACCTCGTGCTGGCCGAGCTGCTGCGCGCCGCTGCACGGAGCCGACCGGTGCTCGAGCAACGCACAGGCGAATTGCTCGCCGACACGCCCGTCACCGGGGTCCCTTCGCGCGGCGACGACTTCACCTGGCACGGTTCGGGTGACGAGCGCCAGATCGTCGACGCACAGGAAACCCTGCTCGACATCGCCTTCCTCCAACACGGCGTCGACCGCGCCCAAGCGGTGTGCCGGCTGCGGGTGGCCGCCGGCGGGAAGCGTTACCACGCCACAGCTTTCCGGGTCGGCGCGCGAACGTTGCTGACCAACCACCACGTCCTGTGGCCCAACGGCAGCCGGGCAACCCGGGTCGACGCCGAGTTCGGCTACGAATTCGACACCGGCGGCGTTCTCCGCCAGCCGGTCATCGTGCGTTGCGATCCCGCCACGGCGATCGGCGAGCGGCAGGACGACTTCGCTGTGATCACGGCGGCGGAGCCCTTGCCCGACACCGCGCCCGTGCTCCCGCTGCGCGAGGGCGCGGTGCCGGACGTCGGCGACCGGGTGGCGATCATCCAGCACCCGATGGGACTTCCGAAAAAGATCGCCCTGCACCACAACCTGGTGCGGCACGTGGACGACCGGGTGGTGCAGTACTGGACCGACACCGAAGCCGGTTCGTCCGGTTCGCCTGTCTTCGACGACCGCTGGCGTGTGGTCGCTTTGCACCACAGGTGGGTCCATGCGCCGCAGGGGGACGGCGTCGCGTACCGGAACCAGGGACGCACGATCGCCCGGATCGTCGAGCGGCTCGACGCCCTTGGCGTGGATCACCTCGCGTAGTGCCTCGGACCGGAACCGACTCTCTCTCCCGACTTCCCGTGTCGCGTGCGGTCCTGCTCTTGGGGTCGCGCGTGGTCCGCTCGTACGGGTATCCGCGTGCCGGCCTGGGGCGCTGACCACCGACGTTCGCCGGGTGTGTCGGCTGCTGGTGGATTCTTTGCCAGCTGACCGGGCCAACCCCTGTGGTCACCGCATCAGCCGGAGAACCTCTTCGCCAAGTCCCGGAGCCGTCCCACGGCCTCGGCCACCTGGTCTTCGGTGATGGTCCTGTCAGGCGTCGGGCCCAGGCGCTCGAACCGGTCGGCCAAGCGCAGGTACTCCCGGTGGGCGTGTTCTCGGCAGGCGAGGCAGGTGACGCTTTCCGGACGGGGAGAGGTCATCGCGTAGGGGACCCGAAGTCCGCAGCCGGTGGTGGTGACGCTCGGTGCGTCGGTCACGCGCCCCAGCATCGACGAGACCAGGTTGCGGACAGTGGGTCCGGCGTCCAGCACCTTCCGCTCGACGTGGATGTGCGGATCGGTCTCGCTCATCAGTGCCGGAGCCTCCGTCCGAGTCGTTCCGGGACCAGGCTATCGCCCGGCGGTCGCCGAGCCGGTGAACGCATGTGGTCGCCGCACCAGCGCGGCGTACGGGCGTCCGAGGCGGTCGAGGGTGTCGGCCTGGGGGTGTTCCTGGTTGGTCGAGTGTCGTGGAGGCGTGATGTGTTGCGTCAGCGTGGTGGCGGGCGATGTCGTGACGGAGAGGTGAGGGGCGGCGATGGGTCGATTCGCGCTGTTGATCGGGACCGGGTGTTACGACGATGCCGCGTTGTGCCCGCTCGGAGCAGCGTCGTGGGACGTGGGCGTGTTGGGCGGGGCGTTGGCCGATCCCGCGATCGGCGGGTTCGAGGTCACCCGCCTGGTGAACCGGTCGGTTCAGGAGTTGCGCGTCGCGGTGGAGGATTTCCTGGCTGACCGGGTCGCCGATGACTTCGTCCTGGTCTACCTGTCGTGCCACGGTGTGCTGGACCTGAGGGGCAGGTTGGGGTTCGCGGCGACCGACACCCGGAAGAGCCGGGTGCACTCCACGGCACTGCCCGCCTCGTGGCTGGGTGACCTGATGACCGACTGTCGCGCGGATGGCCGGGTGCTGGTGTTGGACTGCTGCTTCAGCGGTGCCCACGACCGGGCGAAGGCCGTCACCGATGCCACGTCGGTGCAGCTGGGCGGATTGAGCAGCGGGCTCGCGGTGCTGACCGCCTCGCGGGGGTACGAGTTCGCTTACGAGGGCGACCCGTCCGGCGGGTCGGTGTTCACCACGGGCTTGGTCGAAGGGCTGCGCACCGGGGCTGCCGACCGGGATGGTGACGGCCTGGTCACCGTCGAAGAGGCATTCGCCTACGCGGCCGACTACGTGCGCGGCCGGGGCACGGCGCAGAACCCGCAACGTTGGCTCACCGGCGGTGAGGGAGATCTCGTCCTGGCCCGCAGCCTCCCCGGGCCGCGGCCCGTGCCCCTGCGGTTACCGCTGCCCGCACAGGCGGAGCCGGTTCCCGCCGCTCCTGCGGTGTTCCACTCCGCCTACGCCAGACTGAAGAAAGCGCTCATGGCGTTCGTGATCGTGGCGGCGACCGTCGTCCTGGCTCTCGGCATGGACGAGGACGGGAAGAGCGCATCCCCCTACGCCATAGCGGCGGCCGGTCTGCTCATGCTCTCCGGCTGGGCGGTCCAGGTGTGGCTCCCCCACACGCACACCCTGGACATCGGCGCTCAGGGCATGGTCCTTCGCGGCCGGCGCCGCAGTTGGGCCGTCGGCTGGGTCGAGGTGGAGCGGGTACAGCTGACCGCTCTGCGGCGCGGCGACTTCGGTCTCGTGGTCACGGTCCGGCCCGGCATCCCGCCGCCCCGCCCCACGGTGTGGACGCCTGGGCCGGGACGCGGTGGCACTGAGAAGGAAAGAGTCTTCGTGCGGACGCGCCAGTTGTGGGTTCGGCCAACCGAGATCGATGACGCGCTGCGCCGTTTCGCCGGAGCGGCCCACGTGGGCAGCCCGGACGTCGAGGAACAGCGGGCGTCCGAGGCGGCGGCAGAGGTGGAGGTATTCACGACGAACCAGCGTGCGCTGCGCGCCTTGGGTGCCGCGCTGGTCGCGATCGCCATCGTTCCGCTGGTCACCTTGACAGCTCCTGCCTCGGGCGTGGCGGCAGTGGTCGCGGCTGTGACCGCGCTGGTGTGCGCCGTCCCCGGCCTGGCGTTGCTGGTATGCGCCCACTACCCGGTGCGGCTGCGGCTGGACAGGGCGGGACTGCGCTACAGCAGGCACGGCAAGGTCGTGGCACGACATCGACAAAGTCGGCTTGACGCGGTTCCTCCGGCAGTCATCCGGTCCCCGCCACCTCAGTCTCCGCCTCGGCGGCGGCGTCCACCGGGACCTCGCGCTGGTGGACATGCTGTCGCTGTCGACGTCCACGGCCCGACTGTCCACGGCCTTCACCCGATTCGCCGGAGATCGCTGGGTGACGCGCTACCGGCCCGACCGCGGCGTCCGGACGACCGCTCACGCCACCCACTTCGAGGGATGGGCGGCTGGGTGGCAGACGCTGGCCGCACCCCTCGCCACCGTCGTCGCCATGTCATATGCGCTGCTGGGGCTGGAGGCGTGGTTCGGCGTCGACCTGGATCACGACCTGCATGGACCGACCGAGCTGATGGCGTGGCTCGCGGTGTTCGCCTGTGGTTTCGGGGTGCTGCTGGCATCGCGACGACGCTGCACCCTGACCCTCGACGACACCGGGGTGGAGATGCGACTGGGCCGCGAACGCGCGAGCGTCTGCTGGGACGATGTCCGGCACATCCAACTCGCCACAGGGCGGTCCCAGGCCAAGAACAAGTACACGGGCGAACACGACACCGGCACCGAGATCGTGCTGATTCCGTCCCGGGACGGAATCAGCACAGCGCCGTGGAAGCTGGTCGCGTTCCTCCGGCGACAACACGGTGCCCTCCTGCTGTGCACGATCGACCACTTCTGGCTCTACCTCGACACCTCGGACGAAGCGCTCGACCGGGCACTGCGCAGCCACGCCGGACCGCGCCGTCGCCTGCCACCGACGACACGGGAAGTCCTGCCGGGCAAGAGTCACTGAGCTACACGATTCGGACGGCGATCGTACAAAGGAGTCGCCACGCACCCAGGGCCGGTCGCGGATCGGCTAATACGAACGTCCGCCGCCCGGCACGGACCGAGCCTGTCCCGCCAGTCGGCGAGCAATCCCACTGCAACCGCGACCTGCTGGACCACATGGCACGCCACTGCACGTCTGCCTCCAAGACCGCACCGCGCGACGCTGGGCCGCACCCGAGAGCATCCTCCGCTGCGGCGAGGGCGGTCAGGGCACCCGTCTAGCTCCCCGCAGCCGGTTCTCCCGCCGGGAACCGGCGCCGGGCCGTCTCGGCGGCCCGCGTGCCCGCTGCCTGCTCGTGCCATCCCCGTTGGTCCCTGCGGAAGGCCGGCACGACGAGCGTGCCCAGCAGGACCGCCGCCACGACCAGGAGGTCCAGCCACAGGCCCCACGGCTCGCCGGAGTCGGGTGACAGCAATGCCGCGTAGGCGAGCAGCCCCGTCACGCCGAGCAGCTCGCGCAGCGCCAGGCGTCCCACATGGGCCGGCGTGCCGTCCTCGCGCACGTGCCGGTAGCGCAGTAGCCAACCGCCCAGGGTTCGGCCGCCGGTCACGGCGGGCAGCACCACGCGGAGCAGGACGGCCGCGCCGAGCACCCACGGCACGCCGTCCACCAGGCGGCCGACCACCAGCAACGCCATGAGGTCCACGACCGTGCCGGCCACGCGCCGGGGCACCGTCACGGTGTGGGGCGGGGCGCTCGACTCGTCCGCGCCCGGCACCGCCGGTACCACGAACGCCATCGGCGCGAGCAGCCAACCCAGCAGCGCCCCGGAGGTGTTGGAGATCAGGTCGTCCACGTCGGCGATCCGGTACGGGCACGGGTAGATGCCGAGGTTGCCGGTGTACTGCGCCACTTCGACCGCCAGCGACAGCCCCAGCCCGATCGCCACCACCGCCAGCGGGCCTCGGCCGTACGACCGGCGCAGCACCACACCCAGCGGCACGAACAGCGCCACGTTGAACGCCTGCTGGAGGAACGCCGTGGACGTGACCATCGCGACGAGGCCGGACCGCCCGTACGCCGCCATGTTGTTGCGCATGTCGCTGACCCACTGGAACGGCGTGGTCGACAGCATCCGCTCGCCGCGGCACACCTCGCCCGGGTCGGGGAACGGCAGGAAGATCAGCGCCAGCGCCACCAGCCCGTAGGCCAGCAGCCCGTAGAGCACGAACGCCCGGCGCGGCTCCACCCGCCCGAAGCGGTGGTAGTGCAGCGCGACCAGGGGCAGCAGCACCAGCGCTCCGACCCCCACGAACGCCAGGAAGCCCGCTCGGACCGACTCGACGTACGAAGCCAGCATGTCCACCCGTTCACCGACGACTGTTTAGCGGCTCTTTATCACCGGACGGGAAAGCTCAAACCCGACGCGGGGAAGGCGACCCTCGGGATGGGCGGACCCTCGGCTCGTGCGGCCCGGACCGTGGCGTCACTCGTTCAGCTGAGGCTGAACCCTGGAGTGGCCGGGTTCGACGTCGCGGTCGCAGCCTCCGGCCGAAGGGGTGGCTGATGGACGGCGCCTGCGTCGCGCGAGCCGCACCATCGACATCGCCGACTTCGGCGAGCCTCACCCGAGGGCGCCTGCGGTGCCCTGGGCGGACACTCCGAGCGACGCCGGTCCGAGTCGCGGCTGCCTCCGATAGGAAGGCGACATGGCAATTGATCACCTGGAACAGCGCGGCGGCGCCTTCGCCGGGCAGCGGGAGATAGCCGAGTGGTCGATCACCAGGGATTTTGGGGCCGGCGAAGAAAGGCATGTTTGGCCGGAGTCCGCGAGGTGGGTGGGCCGGACTCGTGCGCAGGCGGTGCCCTGGCGTGTTCTCGACCGGCGCCGGGTTCGACCCGGTCAACCTCGTGTGCGGGTGGGGTGGCCGGCAGTGGACCAAGGCGGTCGGAGCGTCCGATCCCTACCCGCGCACCGTCGTCGGTGGTGTTTCGCGCAGTCGGCGTTCGACGCGCTCGGCCTCCGTGAGGCGGAACTGGGTGCGGAACAGCTCAGCGGCGCGTTCCCATGCCTGCCGGGCCTCGGCTGGTTGTCGCAGTGCTGTACGGGTTTCCGCGATGTGGTCGAGGACCTCGGCCTCCAGGTTGGCGTTGCCGATGTCGCGGGCCAGGTCCAGTGCCTCCTGGAAATAGCGGACGGCGTCGGCGAAGTCGCCGGTGTGGTGGGCGATGTAGCCGAGGCTGTCCAGCGTCTCCGCCTCCCCGCCCTCCCTCAGGGACAGTTGCCGGACCAGGGCCAGGGCGTCCTCGCAGGAGGAGCGTGCGTCGGCGTACTCGCCGAGTTGGGCCTGGAACCAGCCGAGGTTGCCCAGGGCCAGGGCGATGTCCCTCGGCCTGTCCAGCGCACGACACAGCTCCAGGGCGTCGGTGGCGTGCGCGACCGCTTCCCGGTTGTCGCCTTGTGGGGCCCACGTCTGGGCGAGACAGGAGTGGATCCACGCCGCCGTCCGGGTGTCGTCGGCCTGCTCGGCCAACGTCAGGCCCCGGGTCAGATGCTCACGGGCCTCCTCGATGCGGTCGAGGTCGGTCAGGGTCTGGCCGAGGTTCAGCCGGCAGGCCGCGCGCACGCCAGGCGCGCTGGTCCGGTCCGCTGCGGCGACCGCGGCCAGCCAGGCCGTGGCGTTGTCGTGGAGGTGGCCGCAGCGCAGCCGGAACATGTTCGCCGACCAGGCGAGCTGCCAGAGCGCCGCGTCCCAGCCGCGTTGCGCGGCCAGGGCCTGCACTCGGCAACCGAGCGCCGTTGTCGTCTGCAGACGCCGTCGCGTGCGGCCAAGCCGTCCGCGGTGCCACGTGGCGCTGGCAAGGCGTTCCTCCACTGCTACGCCACCTCGACCGGCGAGCACAGCGGTACTTTCGGCGCACCAACAAGTCTCCGTTCATGATCGGAGACCTCCTCGACCTCTACACGATCATGACGATCGCACCTCAATTGCGACCGCGCCCCTACACCGTGCTCGCCCAACAGGACTGTCTGCAGCGCAGTCACCGGCGAGCAGCTGAGGCTGCTCGCCGAAGCCGAGTCCTACGTCCACGTGGTCACCAAAGGAGCCTTCAACGTGCATTGCAGCCGATGAAGCCGCCGCGACCGTCAATCTCGCACGACCACGCACATCCGGTCGCGCCGACCTCGGATCGAGGGCTCCGAAAGGCGTTCACGCAGGGGCAACGCCGATACCACTGATCGAAAATGTGCCACCGCCCGAGTAAAGTGCCTGGTCAAGAAGTGTCTTTCCCGCGCGAGCGGGGGTGGTCCGCGCGGTACGACGCGCTCGAGGTTGGTCTGCAAGTCTTTCCCGCGCGAGCGGGGGTGGTCCGCTGGCCGCCGCGCTCGGCTACGAGGACCCGACGTCTTTCCCGCGCGAGCGGGGGTGGTCCCGACACGAACAACAAGCCGATCGTGGGGCCTTTGTCTTTCCCGCGCGAGCGGGGGTGGTCCAAGGACGTTGTCCAGCTCGCTGGGCGTCAGCGCGTCTTTCCCGCGCGAGCGGGGGTGGTCCGCTCACAACCGTGAGCTGGGCAGTTCGGGGGTTGTCTTCCCCGCGCGAGCGGGGGTGGTCCACCGACCGTGAGATGCAGGCGGATTCCCACGCGGTCTTCCCCGCGCGAGCGGGGGTGGTCCCTTGACGCGAGCACCCGCCTTGCTGACCTTGCGGTCTTCCCCGCGCGAGCGGGGGTGGTCCGGCCGCGATCCTGACCAAGCTGCGCGGCGGCTCGTCTTCCCCGCGCGAGCGGGGATGGTCCCACCGTCCGGCTCGCCCCCGGCTTCGAGACCGCGTCTTCCCCGCGCGAGCGGGGGTGGCCCGGACAGCGGCACCGTGGACTCGTCGCCGGGTTGGTCTTCCCGGCGCGAGCGGGGGTGGTCCCGGCGAAGACTGGCGGGTGGTCGCCGACGGCACGTCTTCCCCGCGCGAGCGGGGGTGGTCCGTTCGCGGAGACCCTCGGCATCCCTGCGGAGGAGTCTTCCCCGCGCGAGCGGGGGTGGTCCCGGGACCCGCCCGTTGCCGGTCTCGAACAGCCGGTCTTCCCCGCGCGAGCGGGGGTGGTCCGCCTGGCGACGTCAGTTCAGCTCGCGCAACCTGTCTTCCCAGCGCGGGCGAGGGCTATCCGCACGCCGTACCCGAAGGCAACGTACTGGCCGTTTCCCGCGACAGATGGGCGTAGCCCAGGAGCACAGCGGCAGGCTGCGTCGCGCTCGTCGTCGCCGTGGCGAGCTTGCTCGTCGCCTGCATAGCTTGGAACAAGCCACGCACAGCTCAAGCAACCGGCGACTACTAGCGTCGTCACATCGGCCGTTTCGCCATCGAAACCTTGACACCAGAAGAGGACTTCGACCAATCATCAACCCGCAACCCGCGCGGTGGGTTCCCGCGCGCGGTGGCGCCAAGCGCGCCCGGTCACGTTGCGGCGGGAAGCGGCCGACAACGTCCGCCGACACTGCGGCCGGACTCCGTCTTGGTGGCATCGACTGCCGACCATGTTGGCGCGGGTGGCTGGACTCTCCGAGTCGGAGCCGGCAGACGAGGGACGCGGTTCATCGACCGGAGCGGGCGCGCTCGACCGCCAGTTTGGCTGCTGCGGCTGCTGTCTCCGCCGTTATCGCTGAACGGTCGGCGTCCTGCATCGCCTCGGAGGCTGCTTCGACGGCTGCCTGAGCCCGCTGCGCCGCCGCAGTGGCCGCCTGCGCCGCGTTACGCGCTTCCTCAGCCGAAACAAGCGCTTTCGCCTGTTCCGCGCGTTCGGCCTGCCGCAGCGCCCGCTCTGCTGCGGTCCGGGCCTGCGCACCGGCGTCGTAGACGCCGCTCAAGACCTCCTCGGCGGCTGCCACCAGGGTCGAGTCCTTCAGCGCCGTGGCGCACTGCTGCGCCAACGCCCGCACGTGCACCGGATCCAACGTGATCTCGCAACGGTCCCCGATCACGAGAAAGATCGTGGATGCCAGGCTCCCGCACAGGCGAACCGGTACGTCCGCGGGAACCTGCAGACCGATGCTTGCCGCCACACCATCCCGGTAGAGGACCACGACGCCACTCCGCTCTCAATTCTTCGGCTGGTAGTGGGTCGGCGGGGCACGAGGCGTGTCCTGCCGATCTGGGAACCGCTTCACCTGGGCGTTCAAACTCTGGTCCCCGGTAGCGGTCGATCCGACCGTGCGCGTCGCTGGAACCGCTCGCACGGCGAAAGGCGGGCATGCCCCGCCTCCGGTGTCTTCCGATCAGCGGGAATGCTGATCTTCGCTGCGCAAGCGGTGCTTGGCCCGTGTCACAGGCTGGCCCAGAAGCGCCCTGCGGAAGGCCAAGACCTCTCTGCACGGAACGGGTTTCCGCCGCCACCACCACGCCCGGCAACGCCGGCAGTGGCCGTTGTGATCGGGCTCGTGTCCTGCAAGCAACTCCTGCAGACCGGTCACCAACCCCGGAAGCTCCCTGCGGGCAACCGATGCCGCCGCGCGATCGTCGCCATCCAACGCGACTTCGCAAGCGAGGCGCAGATGCGCGAGGATCTCGCCCATCACCGCGCGGAACACCACGTTGTTGTCCCTCGTCAACGTCACCGCCCACCTCCCGAATGCCCGGCAACCGCCCGCACCTGACCCACCGCGTCGCTGGACTTCCTGGGCGGTGGGAACGGCGTGATCCGCTCGAACCTTCTCCACTCGGCGTCGCACGCCGGGCACGTAGGCCAACAACCGTCGGGGAAGGTAGGCGGCGGATCGTGCGGAACGACAACCTCGACGCCGCACAGCGTCTCGCCGGCTTCGCACGCCACCAGCCGCAGTGGAATCGCGTGCCGCCGGCCCGCGTACGGCAACCAACGAAACGCCCGGGTAGCCACTACAACCGCCGACCGCTCGTCGCCGGTCCAGTCTGCGCCTCGGCAGAACTCGGAACGACACGAACCTGTCGGGGATACACCGGCTCGCTGGCGTGGAGTCGGCCCAACACTGCACGGGCCGGTGGTCTACCGTTGGCAACCCGTCGAGCGCGCTGTACTGGGGTGCGGACAGGGCGGCATGGGGTATCGAGACCGTCAGCCTCTAGGTAAATTCGAGTATTCACATTCCCTCCCATGCATCACTGCCGGTCGGATCGCCACGACCATGCCACACTGAGGCCGTTGATCTGAATATTCAGGTCGAATATCCGCCCGGTCGGGCGAACGGCAGTCTGCTACGGTCCGGCGAGTCACCCACAGGGCCTACCGGAGGTTGACCTAGTGACCGGTCGCGGACCGATGCCGCCGTTCGTCCACAAGCTCGTCGCCGGTCGTCGCCTCGAACGTCTGCGTGCCGACCGAGCCCTCACTCAGGAGGAAGTGGCTAAGCGGTGCGGCTGGTCGCAGTCGAAGGTGGTCAACGCCGAGCAGGGCACCATCAGAGTCCAGCCGAGCGACCTGGAGAAGCTGTTCGACGTCCTGGAGCCGGGCCCGGACGACCGGCGCACGATCACGGCCCACCTCGAACTCGGGCGCGTCTCAGCCCCCAAGCGAGACTTCCGCTGGAAGTTCAAGGACGACAGCCTCCGCAAGGTCGTGGACATGGAGGGCACGGCTGCTGCCAGGCGTGAACACGCCGGGATGATCATCCCGGGACTGCTACAGACCGAGCACTACATGCGCCACCTCTACGGCTCGGTACGCCCGGCTTACAGCGACGACGAGATCGAGGAGTTCATCTCCCTGCGACTCCAGCGGCAACAGGTCCTCGACCACGTGGACCAGCAGTTCCAGTTCAGCATCGACCAGGCCGCGCTGAGCAGGATGAGCAACATGCCGGGTGCCCGCGACCAACTGCTGCACCTCCTGGCCGTCAGCGAACGCCCGAACGTCGACTTGATCTTCGTTCCGTTCAGCCACGGCTACTACCATGGGCAAGAGGCCGAGTACGCGGTCTTCGAGTATCCCGCCGATCCGACGATCCACATCGTCCGAGTCGAAAGCCACGACGGGCTGGAAGTGCTGACCGACGCCAGAACCGTCGACAAGTTCCTGAAGCTGTGGGATGAACAGCGTGACGCGGGGCTGACGCCCGACGAGGCGAGGCCGTTCCTGAGGTTCTTGTCGGGTGCGTCCCGGTCGTCGTGACCGGCGAGGAGCACACCGGAAGGACGTAGCTGATGGACGAGCCAACGACGCCCCTCGACACGGAGTTCACCGGCTGGCGCAAGTCCAGCCACAGCCAACCCACGTCGAACGGTGACTGCGTGCTGATCGGCAGGTCTCGAACCATGATCGGTGTACGGGACTCCAAGTGCCCACACCCCACGGTCCTGGCATTCAGCGGGCCCTCATGGCGCGCCTTCCTCGACGGTGCGATCGCCAAACCGTGACAGGAGAGGCGCCACCGTCACGGCGGGACCGACGCGCGGATCGTCGGTCGGCCGTGGTCTCGTCGCTCTCTCGGCGGATCGAATATTCAGGGCAAGACGTGCGTCCGCCTTGGTGCCGGGTGGCGGCGGTGGTTGTCGCTCGTCCCCTCGAGGTCCGAGCACGTCAGGCTGTCACGGAGAGCGACAACATCACCTGAACAGGCACTCATGCTCCAAGAGCGCGAAACGGCGTTTTATTCCACCTATCCTCGACTTCTCGGGGGAGGAGTCCAGAGCATCAGCAGTTGCGCTCGCGACTTCCTGATCATGTAGACGTGATGGGGTCGTAACGGGTGGGGGCAGTCGGCGATGACGGAGAACACGAAGGCAATTCACGGCGGCGTTGCGCTACGCGGGTCGTTCGCTCAGGAGCTGCGAGCGGCGAGGGGCCGTACATCGCAAGCTTCGGTCGCACACCGCGTCGGGTACAGCCCGAGTCACTACTCGAACGTCGAGAACGGGCACAAACCCCCTACTTTGGACTTCGCTCGGGCGTGTGACATCGCGTTCGACACCGGGAGCCGGTTCGTCGAGTTGTTCCAGGCCGCAGAGCAGCCACCACACCGCAAAGTGCCCGTGCGACCGGCGCAGCTCCCGCCGGCTCCTCGTGTGATCGGTCGTACCGACGCGTTCGAGAAGCTGGAGCGACTGCTCGGGTCGAACTCAAGCACAACGGCGGCGGACGTGATCGCGCTCGACGGTCACGCTGGGGTAGGCAAGACAACCCTCGCGCTCGCATGGGCACACTACGTGAAGAGCCGCTTCCGCGACGGCGCTTTGTTCGTCGACCTGCACGGGCACTCGGCTGACGGCGAGCCGATCGGGACCCACGAGGTGCTGGAGCATCTGCTCAAGGCCCTGGGCGTTCCTGGTGCCGAGATCCCGGCGACGGTGGACTGGCGGTCGTCTCTCCTTCGAACCGTGCTCGACGGAACGAGGACGCTGCTGGTGTTCGACAACGCCGCCCGGTTCGAACAGGTCCGGCCGTTGATCCCGGCGTCTCCGGGCTGTCTTGTGATCGTCACCAGCCGGCGGCGCCTGTCTGATCTGGCAGTACATTTCGGGGCGCACTGCTTGACTGTGGACATGTTCGACGATGCGGACTCCGTCGCGTTGTTGCGTGAAGTGGTGGGGCCGGAGCGGGTCGACGCGGAGCGCAGCGCCACCGAGCGGATCGCGCGGCTGTGCGGTGGCCTCCCATTGGCGTTGAGGGTGGCGGCTGAACGCGTGGCCGCTAGTCGTCACCTCACGCTAACCGGATTGGCGGACGATCTTGCCAAGGTGGGTGAGCGGCTGGACGTGCTGTCGCCTCCTGAGGTGGACGGCGCGGTCCGCACCGTCCTCTCGTGGTCTTACCGTGCGCTCGACTCTGCGGAGCAGCGGTTGTTCCGCCTGCTGGGCATGCACCCGGGCCGGGAGTTCGCCGCGGACGCGGCAGCTGTGATCACGGACCGTCAACCACACGAAGTGCGCAGAATGCTTGATGTGCTGGTCGGCGTTCACCTGCTCCAGGAGGCCGGCGTCCGCCGCTACCGGTTCCACGACCTCGTCCGCGACTACGCCCTCGAACGCCTCGCGGCCGATGAAACACCGGCGGACACCGCGACTGCCGAACGGCGTCTGCTCTACTGGTATCTCCACTCCGCTGCGGTGGCGAACGGGGCCATGTCGCCCAAGCGACCACAGGTCTCGGTCGACCGGTGGACGACGTCGCCGATGCCACAACCCCGTAGATTCGACTCCGGGGAGGAAGCGCTTCAGTGGTTCGAGGCCGAGTTGGCCAACCTCCCTTCCGTGGTCCAGCACGCCTTGGCAGCCGAGCTTCACGATGTGGCGTTCGGTCTGCCGATGGTGATGGGCGACTACCTGTACTGGCGGCGCCCATGGGTGATGTGGATGGGGCCGCTGACCGCGTGTCTGGAGGAAGCTCGCCGACGAGGTGACCGCACGAGCCAAGCGTGGATCCTCATCAACCTCGGCAATGCGTTCCTCACGCAACACCGCTTGGACGATGCCGAGCGCAGCTTCGAGCAAGCCGCGGCGCTTCAGCTCGGGGGAATCGAGAACTTCTGGAGTCTGGTCGGAGTCGGCAGGGTGCAGCAAGTGAAGGACGAGCATTCAACGGCGGCGGAGTACTACCGACGAGCGCTTCGGCTCTGCACCGGACACGAAGATCGGTGGGCATGGGCGATCGTGGCGTCCTACCTGGCTGACACCGAACGCGCGGCCGGCCGACACCAGGAAGCACTCGCACTGTTGAACGAGAGCATCACCATTCTTCGTGCCCACGGCGACCCACAGGCAGAGGCTTGCGCGCTGGACAAGATGGCCGAGGTGTATCGCGGCCTCGGCGACCACGCCGCCTCGCTCGACCACCTGCACAAGGCGTTGGACGCCAGCACTACAGCAGCGGACCGCTGGCAACACGCGGAGTACCGCCGCAAGCTTGGCCATCGCTATCTTGAACTGGGCGACCGGGAACGAACGCATCAGGCGTGGACCGAAGCGCTGCACCAATTCAAGGCACTCGGCGACCCGCGTGCCACACGCATCCGTGCGGACCTCGACGCGATGGATCACCAGCACGTACCGACGCCTCGCCAGGCAGGCTGACCGACCGCCAGTGGAGGTGTCTGAGTGCCCGACCGGATCGCGACACACTACGACCCGAGGCAACGCCTCTTCGTCCACGGATCACCACAGAGCGGCGACATCCCACTTCCGGTGCTTGATGGAGTCCTCTCCATCGACGACAGCGACCTGGACTGGGCCGGCGAGGACTTCGGCCGGGTGGTCCTCAGCCGCCCGCTGGCCGTGGCACACGCCGCTTCACGCAACGACGTCATCGCGATCCAGCGCTTCGCCCGCACCCACGGACTGCCGGTGGTCCCTCGTGCTCAAGGGCACTCGACCAACGGCCAGGCTCAAGCACCCGGCGGGATCGTGCTGAACATCAACCACCTGAACGCCATTCACCACATCGCGGACGACCACATCGTGGTGGAAGCCGGCGCGACATGGAGCCAGGTCGTCACGGCCGCGCTCGCCTACGGCACGACTCCCCCGGTCCTCACCGACTACCTCGAACTCTCGGTCGGCGGCACCCTGTCCGTCGGAGGACTTGGCGGAGCAAGCCACCACCACGGCGCCCAGACCGACAACGTCCTGGAACTGGACGTCGTCACCCCCGACGGCACCCTCCACACATGCTCCACCACCGCCGAACCCGACCTTTTCGACGCTGTCCGCGGCGGCTACGGCGAACGCGGCACCATCGTCCAAGCGACGCTGCGTCTCATCCCCGCACCGACCCACGCCCGCGTCTACCGACTGCGCTACCGCCGCCTGGCTGACCTGTTGGCCGACCAACGGCACCTCGTGGCCGAGCCACGGTTCGACTACCTGGAAGGCCAAGCCAAGCTTGAAGATGACGGCGGTTGGACCTATGTCCTGGAAATCGCCCACTTCTTCACCCCTCCGGCCGAGCCGGACGACGCACGGCTGCTCACCGGCCTGCCCACGGTCGGCGCCGACATGACCGACACCACTTACTGGGACTTCCTCAACCGCATCGCCGACGACGTCGCCCTCCTCCGCCGTATCGGCCCGTGGCAGAACCCCCACCCGTGGAACAACCTTCTCGTACCCGACGACGCCATTGAGGAGATCGTCACGGAAGTACTGTCCGAAGTGGACCGCGAAGCGCTCGGCGACAGTGGTTTGGTCCTCCTCTACCCCCTCCTCCGCGACAGGCTTCGCACACCACAGCTCCAAGTGCCCATCACACCGCTTATCTTCCTGCTCGCTGTGCTTCGTACCGCTCCAGCGAACTCGCCGGAAATCGTCAGCCAGATGGTCGAGCACAACCGCCGAGCCCAGGAGCTGGTCACCACGTCCGGAGGAACGATCTACCTTCGCAGCACCCGAACCCCAGAGCCGAAGTCCCCTGCAGCGCTTCCTTAGTATTCGGAGTATTCGAATACTTACGGCAGCCCGTCACTGCGCCGGATTCTCGTGGTCGCCAAGCAAGTCATCTCCTGGAGGCGATCACATGACTTCGACGACCGCTCGCGCCGCTACCGCGCTCGCCACAGCCATCTCGGCCCTGGTGCTGACACTGAACGTCAACGCCTCGGCCACCCAGGCACGCTGCGGCTACCACCACGTCAACCCCGACCACCACAACGGCGCGGTAGCCCTCTACAACCACTGCGCCGACTCCTTCATCCTCATCCGGGTCGACCACAGCAACGGCCACAGCTACCACCGCTGCGTGGAACCGTGGGGATCGGTCCCCTTCTACCCCAACAGCGGAGTCACCAACGCCTACTACGTCCGCAAATCACCCAACCTCCTCGTCGACAACGCAGGTCACACGATCTGCTCGCTAACCCAACCGCCTGTCTAAACCCCACAACGACGCTGGCGGCTAGCCCACGTCTTCGGGACGTTGGCTAGCCGCCGCGTTGACGCGCTTGAACACCCTCAGGCCTCGACAGGTAGTAAGCAATCACTGCCGTGAAGACGAGGAGCATCAGGCTAAGGTCGTCTTCGATCCCGCCAGCTCGGTATGGCGTTCGATTGCCACACCCAAGGGTCGATACTGATGCAAACCGATCGAAAACCGGCTACCTTCGAGGTAACGTCGCTGGCCAGGAAGTGACTTCCCCGCGCGAGCGGGGCTGGTCCGATCTCGTGTCCGTCCGACACCCACACGATTTCGACTTCCCCGCGCGAGCGGGGCTGGTCCCCTCCATTCACCGAAGGGTCGGCGCTGGATGTCTTCCCCGCGCGAGCGGGACTGGTCCGTCCAGCGACAGCTTGTCGTGCTGCACAGCCAGGTCTTCCCGAGCGAGCAGGGCTGGTCCGGCGATCGCGACACCGGCGCCGATCAGCGCTACGTCTTCCCCGCGCGAGCGGGGCTGGTCCCCGGTCCACATCCGCGTCGCCGCCGAGGATCACGTCTTCCCCGCGCGAGCGGGGCTGGTCCGAACCGGTCCACCGCCGACGCTGCGGCCACCAAGTCTTCCGTGCGAGCGGGGCTGGTCCGTCCTCATCGCCGTCCAGGCCGCGATCGGGAAGGTCTTCCCCGCGCGAGCGGGGCTGGTCCCGGGTCGAGGACGGCCGGGTGGTCGAGCGGGTCGTCTTCCCCGCGGGAGCGGGACTGGTCCCCGGAGTGGCCGCTATCAAGGTCGGTTTGGTCGGTCTTCCCCGCGCGAGCAGGGCTGGTCCGTCCTGCCGCTGCTGGGGCAGCTCTTCGGCGCGGTCTTCCCCGCGCGAGCGGGGCTGGTCCCGACTTGCCAAACCCGATCACGACGTTGCCGTGTCTTCCCCGCGCGAGCGGGGACGGTCCCGGTTCCTGCGGCAAGGGCTGTCCGGCCGCGGTGTCTTCCCCGCGCGAGCGGGGGTGGTCCGGCCGCGCACGAGCTCGTACTCGACACGGGGCCGTCTTCGGTCTCGGGAGTGTCGGAAGTCGACTGCCTGAATTTCGAGGCTCACTACCGGTCCATCGAGAACTTCCCCGGCACCGACATGTCCCGGTGCGACACAGTCCCGCAAAGCCAGTACTCCTACTCGGTGACCGTGATCCGCGGCCGAACCCGACTCGACCAGACCGTGCACTGCCTCATCGGCCTCGGCCCTACGCCCGGTAACAGACGACCCAGCGGCAGCACCACGGACGCATTCGGGAGGTGATCGCCGCCGCGCTCGGTTCGACCGGGTGGTTCCAGAACCTTTGTCGAAGCTTAGCCGAGCGCCGTCGAGCGGCGGTCATCCCGTCCGTGACGTCATCTGGTGCCTTTCGGCGGCACTCTCGGCGAGCCGAAGCGGTGCCTCGCCACGCTCGACTGGCTGCACACGAGGTGGATGCCGTATGTGTAGTCCGTGATTTCTGCGGTGGTGTTCGACGTGGGTGAGACGCTGCTGGACGACTCGCGTGAGTGGGGTGCCTGGGCGGACTGGATCGGGGTCTCCCGGCACACGTTCTCGACGGTGCTGGGTGCCGTGACTGCCGCTGGTCGGGACAACTCGGAGACCTTCGCGTACTTTAAGCCCGGCTTCGACGTCGGACGTGAGCGTCTCCTGCGGGAACAGGCGGGCAAGGGCGAGCTGATCGATGAGGAGGATCTGTACCCGGACGCCCGTCCAGCCCTGGCCGCGCTGCAGGACCTTGGTCTGTGGGTCGGCATCGCAGGCAATCAGACGGTCCGGGTTGCTGAGTTGCTGCGCGAGCTGGCGCTGCCGGTGGACCGGATCGCCACCTCAGGCGAATGGGGTGTCGCTAAGCCCTCGGCGGAGTTCTTTGGCCGGGTGGTCGCCATGACCCCCGAGCGGACTCCCGAGAGCGTGCTCTATGTCGGCGATCACCGCGACAACGACATCGTTCCGGCGAGGGAGGCCGGCTTGCGCACGGCGCTGATCCGGCGCGGTCCGTGGGGGTTCCTGTGGGCCGACGACCCGCTTGTACGCGCGAACGCGGACTGGGTGATCGACTCACTCATGGAACTCCCTGGGATCGTGAGTTCGACCGCGTCGTAAGGCGGCATCTGCGGACCGGCTACCGACGTCGGTCGACTTTCGCCCACACCGCCAAGTCGAGGAGTCGCCCGTCTGCGTGCCGCCACGTGCTGAGCAGGTTGCCGAGGACCTGCTTCACCTGAGGGTGCCCGCGGGTGTGCTGCGGGGCGATGCTCTTGGCGGTCTGGATGCAGGTGAACGCCTCGCTCGGGCGTCCCAGCAAGGTCTGTGCTCGGGCGAGGTCGATGTAGTAGTGGGATCGGCGTTCGGCGGGTAGGTGGTCGGGTGGATGCCACTTCGCCGCGTGCTCGATACCGGTCGCGTCGGCGACTTCGGCAGCCACGGCAAGCTTGTGGATGCGGACCGACAGTGGTCCGAACGCTGTGCCGTGGTAGACGTCCTCGCGTAGGCCGTGGGCGACCCGTTGAGCCTCGGCGAGGTGGTCTCGGGCCCTGTCTGCCTGCATCGATCGCCCAGCCACCACGGCTGCGCGCATGTGCAGGGCACCGAGAGCCGCCGCCGATGCGCGGCTGTGCACGCGGACCTGGTCGATCGCCTGTTCAAGGACACGGCTGGCGGTGGTGAGGTCGCCGCTGGCGAAGTAGGTCTCCGTCCGCACGTAGGCAGCCACGGCACCTAGCAGCGGGTCCTCGGCGACGGCGGCGAACCCGCGCATGAGATCGATGATGCGCGAGGACAGGTCAAAGTAGCGGAATTTGAAGGCCACGCCGTCCGCAGCGCGCAAGGCGAGCGTCAACGCCGACGCCACTTCGCCCCTGTGCCGTTCATCGCCGTGTTGCCGAGCCCTGCTCAACTCGGCGAGCAGGTCGGGTACGCACCGCACGATGTCGACGTAGCGGGCGTTCAAGCGATGCTGGTTCAGCCGCTCGACTTCGTACCGCAAGGTCGCGATCGGTCGCACCGGTCCGTCGTCGGGCATGTCAAGAGCATCGAGCGCTTGGCGTAGGCGCGGGATCGCCACGTGCACGATGTCGTCGTCGTAGCTCAGCTCGTCGGCGACCGGGAGGACGGTTCTGTTTTGGTCGGGTGCGCTGACGGTGCGTGCTCGCAACCGCGTCCGTCGGGCTGCGTCCCGCAGCAAGACCAACGCGCCGCCGGCACCGAGCGCGTCGTCGATCGCGGTGACGAGTTCGAGGGAGGGCAGGTTGTGTCCTTCGCGCTCAGCCAACGAGACGTATTGGCGGGTGTACCCGATCAACGCGCCCAGCCTGGCCTGGCTGAGCTTCGCCGCTTCCCGGCGGGTCTTGATCTCGTGGCGAAGACGAGCATCCGCAGACTCGTGTCCACCATCGGAACCGCTCATCTCGGTCATCACCACTTCTTCGGGAGACGCGAACGCAGTGCGTAATCAGATACACGCACTGCGTAAGGGTACGGCGTGAGTGCGGTGAAGTCTCGGAGGTGAGCGGGCCGTCGTGCCTCAGCGGGCATTAGAGAGTCGCTACAAGCGGGGGGCAAATGCCGGCCTTCGTCGGTTTGCCTCCTCCCCCGGAGACACCGCTTCGAGCTCGACCGCCTTGCCGAGGACGCGGTACCGGCAACGCACGACGCCGACCGATCGGGATCAGAAAGCTGGATCTGACCTTTGCGAGGTCGAAGCGCGTCGCGGCCACGGCCGACACCGCCGCCACTGAACGCCCCAGATCACTGGACCACTCCTGATCACCCTCTACCTGGACGAACACCCTTCATCCAACGCCCGCTCCGCATCGACCACCTCACCGCGTCGCTGCCACGAGACCCCGCGATCTGCAGTGGCTCGCGCAACTCCGAACCAACCAACCAGAGAATCCTCCACAGTGAGGGGCGGGCTGCCGGACCATCGCACGCTGTGCTCGACGTTCGGCCGGACGCCGAGCACGGCAACCTGCTTGAAGGCGACGGTGGCAAGCATCGGCGAGGTGGGAGCGGTACTAAATCAGCTACCGTTCAGCCACCTCGCCAATGCGCTTGTCCTGGCCCCGGACACCAGGCCCTGATTGAGCGCGCGGGCAGTCAGGACTCATAGGCCAGCAAGGCGTCCCCCAGCCGAGCTCGCCTCAAGTCGCCGACACCGTCTTTACGCCTAGTGAAGCTAAACGAAAACCGATGATGATCGCGGTAGAGTGCCTGGTCATCAAGGGTCTTCCCCGCGCACGCGGGGGTGGTCCGTGCCTGCACGCGTTTCATCCGTGAGGGGCGCTGTCTTCCCCGCGCACGCGGGGGTGGTCCCGGATGCGGGGCGAGTACGGCCGCCAGCGCCTGGTCTTCCCCGCGCACGCGGGGGTGGTCCGCTGGTTGATCGGGTCGGGTGTGCCGGTCTCGCGTCTTCCCCGCGCACGCGGGGGTGGTCCGTAGCGGCACAGGCCGTCCGGTGTGACGGTGCCGTCTTCCCCGCGCACGCGGGGGTGGTCCCCGCAGCAGGGTGTCGTTGGCGCGGCTGTGGCAGTCTTCCCCGCGCACGCGGGGGTGGTCCGCGCCGGTACGCGCGGGGCGCGATCGAGCGGTTGTCTTCCCCGCGCACGCGGGGGTGGTCCCATCACCTCGAAGCCGTCGTTGACCGAGTACCGGTCTTCCCCGCGCACGCGGGGGGTGGTCCCGGGCGCTGCTGATCGACGCTCGCGACTGGTCCGTCTTCCCCGCGCACGCGGGGGTGGTCCGGGCATCTGGGACGGTGTTCTGGGCGCGGTCAAGTCTTCCCCGCGCACGCGGGGGTGGTCCGGAGGTCGCCGCGAGGCTGGCCGACCCAAGCCAGTCTTCCCCGCGCACGCGGGGGTGGTCCCTCATCGAGGCCAACATCCACAACCACGTCGCAGTCTTCCCCGCGCACGCGGGGGTGGTCCGGCCATCGTGGCGGCCGGGATCGCCGGGTTGACGTCTTCCCCGCGCACGCGGGGGTGGTCCCTCGCGGGCGCGCAAGCGCCGCACGAATCTTCCGTCTTCCCCGCGCACGCGGGGGTGGTCCGTACGTGAACCCCGCGGGCATCCAGCCGGACGGGTCTTCCCCGCGCACGCGGGGGTGGTCTCTCGCCCGACGCGACGACGGTCAGGATGTGGTCTTCCGTGGGGTTGTCCGGGGCCGCCGTGGCGCGCTTGAAGGTTGCCGAGCTCCCTGCGCACGCGGGGCCCGTTTCTGGAGGCCGCGGGAGTCGAGTGTCCAACTTTCCTCGTGCAAGCGGGGTGGCTCGGAGCTGGACAACTTGAGTGCAGAAGCTGACTGCTAACACGAATCGCCAGGCAGGTGTACCTGCCTGGCGATTGCTGGCGCTCTCAGGATGCGATTGGTTCGTCGGGCTGGTGGTTGAGGAGTGCTACCAGTCGGGTGCCGGGCGTGTAGCGGCGTTTGATGTCGCGGTGGAGTAGTCCGGCGTTCCAGAGGGTGATCAGCAGGCGGTGGACGGTGGTCATGGGGAGGTTGAGTTCGGCGCAGATCTGGGACAGGCGCAGTGGCCTGCCCTGGCGTGCGATGAACTCGAGGACCTGTAGTAGGCGTTCGAGGTAGTCGCCGTGGCGTGGTTCACCGTCGTGTACGGCGAGGTCGGGGTGGTGCTGTGGGAGGAACGCGGATTGCCATGCCCTGGGGTGTGCATGGGGGTGCGGAGTGGTGATGGCGGCCGGGGACTGCACGGTGGGGACGGTGCGGGTGAATTGTGTGGTGAGCATGTTCCGGCTCCTCTGGGAACGTTCGACTGTGGGTGTCGTGGTTCGAGTTTCGGAACATGTTGTGGACTCGGGCAAGGTTGTCGTCGTATTCGAATTGCGCGAATAGCGAATAGGGGTGCTCGGGTGTCAGGCTGCGCGGGCGTGTGTGGTGGTGACGGTGGCGCGGGAGGCGGTGAAGGCGTGGGCGGCGAGGGCGGGGGTGATGTGGAGGGCTCGGGACAGGCGGTGTGCGAGGGCGGGTGGGAGGTCACCGGTGCGTTCGTAGTCGTCGACGGCTTGGTCGCTGATGCCGATGATCGCGGCGAGCAGGGGTCCTGGTTCGGGGCCGAGGTAGCCCTGTTCCCACATGGCCAGGCGGTGGGGTTTGAGCGCGAGGCGGTGGGCGAGGTCGGTCGCGGTGATCGCGCGCAGGCTGCGTAGGTCGGTGATGGTGGGTGGGCCGTCGGGCAGGTGTTGGAGTTGGGCGGGGACGACGCGCAGCTCGTGGCAGACGCGGCGGAGGTCGGCTGCGGAGATGGGGGTGATGCCCCGTTCCCACCGGTAGATCTTGTTGTCGTGGATGGACATCCGCTTGGCCAGTGCGATCTGGGTGATGCGGGCGCGCCTGCGGTGGAAGGTCATGGCCGCAGGGTTGAACAGCGGGATGTCGGTGTTGTGCGAAGGCATGGCGGCGCTCCCCCGGTCAGGCGCTGAGGTCGGACGGCTGTGTCAGGCCCGTCGCGCCGGCTGTGGTCAGCGCGTGGGTGAGTTGCGCGGCGATGGCGGGTGAGGCCGCGTGCAGTAGGTGCCCGGTGGCGGTGTGTCCGATGACGGCGTCGGCTTCGCGCGCGATGAGGACCGCGGCCCGCCAGGCGGTGGGGTTGGGGCGGTGTTGGTAGAACCCGTCGAGGGCTCCGGAGGCGACCCAGCACAGGGTCAGCGCCGGTGAGCCGATGAGGCGCAGGTCGCCGACCTTGGTGGCGAGGCGGACCGCGAGACGTGCTTCGTTTCGGCGTTGGGTCGGGTCGGCGCTGAATCCGATGGCGACCAAGGCGTGGTTGAGGTTGCTCTGGGATCCGGTGCGGACGGGGAGCCGGTGGGTGCCGTGGCGGGAGTCGAGCAGTCGGGCTCCCTGCGTGAAGCCGGCTGACCAGAGCCTGCCGGTGGCGGGTTCGGCGACGGCGCTGGCGAGGGTGATGTCATCGAGCGTGGCGGCGACGGACACGGTGTGGGCCGGGAGGCCGCGGGCGAGGTTGTGGCTTCCGCCGATCGGCTCGATGACCCATTCGATGTCGGCTGAGGTGATGAGGTCGGGTTCGTGGTGCTTGCGGGCTTTGAGCTGATCGAGCGCTGTGGTGATGGCGCTGTGCACGAGCGCTTCGGCGCGGTGGCCGCCTAGCCGAGTGGCCGGGCGCGGGCATGGCTGGGTGGTGCCTGTGCGGCGGAGTTCCCTGCGTATGGCGACTGCGCCCGTCGCGGCGAGATATTCGGCAATCTCCTGAAGTCGCGCGACGTCCGCCATGACTTCCCCCTTACCCGAAACGACTTGTTCGAAAGCGAAGGTAAACCGACTCGCCCCGATTGGGCACCTTTTCCGATTCACGAGAGAAGCCACCTCCGGCCATCGATTCCGCGATTCGGGAATTCCGGTTAATCGCCGCGAGAGCAGTGACATCTGCCGGCTGCGGGATGACCGTCGGTGCTCGGTATCGGCAGGAGGGGTGCGCTGTGGTGAAGATACGAGCGGCACGTCGGCTGGTGGTCGCGGCATCGGCGGTCGCGGTCGTGGTGGCGTGCGAGGCTGGGCCGGAGGTTCCGGTCGGCGGCTCGGATGCGACGTCGAGTGTTTCGGTCTCACGGGAGTGGGAGGCCGCCCAGGTCTCGGTGGTGTCCGCACGGGTGGTCGGGATGGTCGTCACCGATGGTGCGCCCAGTCGTGGCCTGGTTGCCGTGGGTGGCGAGTTGGTGGAGGCGGTCGTCACGGTGGCGGGAGGAGCGGTCAGGGCGGTCGGTGCGGACGACGGTCGCGTGCGGCTGCAGGCCGACCTGACGGATGGGATGCACGCCGGCGGGTTGGCCCGGGTTCCGGCCGGGGTGTGGCAGTTCGCGGTGGATGGAGACGTGGCGGTGTTGCGGGATCCGGTGTCCCTGCGGGAGATTCGTCGGGCCCGTGTCGGCGCGGGGTGGGGTGCGTGCTTCACCGGTGAGGTCGTGGTGCTCAGCGACGGCACGAACCGGTTGGTGACACGGGATCCGCAGAACCTGGTCGAACTGGGCTCGGTTCGGATCACCGGGCACTGGGTCGCCGCACAGCGACTGGCCGGTTTGGCGTGTGTGCACGCCGAGGGCAGGGCGCAGGTGTGGGCGTTGGTCGCGAACTCGGACTGGGTGGTGCGTGTGGACCCGGCCCGCGGGGTGGTGACCGCTGTGGCGAGTCTGGCGCGGATCCGCGCGGAGAAGGCCGGGCTCGGTGGCGTGATCGGTGGGATCGCCGCGACGGCGCAGCCGGACGAGTTCTGGGTCACCGGCGCGTTCCCGCACCGCTTCAAGGTGCGGTTGAAGGCCGGGTCGTGAACCGGCCAACGCCGGCTTCGGCGGAGGCCGACCGATGAAGGTTCTCGTCGCGTTCGTGTCCGCGGTCGTGTCCCTTGTCCTGGTGGCGGCCATGCTCGTGGTGAACCGCAAGGCCGACGCGGACGCCGATCCGCTCTCGTGCTCCACCCGGCTGGTCGAGGGCAGCGGCGGTGTCCGTCTGTCCGACGCGCAGGCCGGTGTCGTCGAGGCGATTCTGGGCGCTGCAAGGGAGATGGGCATCGTGCGGCGTGGAGCGACGATCGCGTTGCAGACCGCAATACAGGAGAGCACGTTGCGCGCCGACGTGGTGGTCGGCGAGGCGGTCGGAGCGTTCCAGCAGATCGCGCCCGGCCCGTACAGCACCTACACCGGCTACGACCGCACGAACCCGGCTGCCGCGGCCAAGGGGTTCTTCAGGGTGTTGCTGCGTCGGGTTCCCGGCTATGCCAACGATCCGCGGCCGAACCACGACCTGGCGCAGGTCGTCCAGGCGAGTGGTGCGGGCGCGGCGCTGTACGCCAAGCATCAGCCCTGGGCGGAGGCTGTCACGGCCGCGTCGTACACCGACCCGGTGCCCTGTACCGCGATCGCGGGCCCGGTACGGGTGCAGGTCGTCGGCAACACGGTGGTTCTGCCGGCGCAGGCCGGGGTGTCGGGCAGGGTGGTGGCGGGGACACCGCAGGTGGCCAAGGCGATCGGCGCGGCGCTGGCGTGGTTGGGCACCCCGTACGCGTGGGGCGGCGGCGACGAAAACGGCCCTACCCGCGGGGTCCGCGACAACGGGGTGGCCGACGCGCACGGCGACTACCTCAAGGTCGGCTTCGATTGCAGCGGCCTGACGCTCTACGCCTATGCCCAGGCCGGAGTCCGCCTGACCCGCCCCTCCGACGCGCAGTTGACCCGCGCACGGCTCGTCGTGCCGTTCACCCAGGCCCGCCCCGGCGATCTACTGTTCTGGGGCACCCACCACGTGGCCCTGTACCTGGGCGTGCACGAGGGTCGTCACCTCATGGTGGAAGCCCCTGCATCGGGCGATGTGGTGAAGGTGTCGCCGGTGCGGCTGGGCGGGGACTTCCGCGGTGTCGCGGCCCACCCGATCCCCGTTAACTAGGTTGAGCCGCTTGGGCCATGCACCAGTTCGATCGTCGAAGGTGCCCCGCCTACAACTGGAAGGGCCGATACGACAACGCCTGGTCGACCACTTCGTCGGGCGTCATCCCGTCGCCGTCCGGATAGAACACAAGATCCGTAATACGCGGGTGGCCGGTGGACTGCCGCAACGCCTCCACGACCTCTTCCGTCCGATCCCCGTCGATCTTTTTGGCTGCCAACTCCCCAACCAGTTCGATCATCTCGGCTCGAGTCAGCTTCTCCACGTCGAGGCCACTTCCACGCGGGCCACGGTAGCAACGACCGGGTTCATCCCTGCGCAGGGTCGTCGCTTCAGCCGTTGTCCCGCAGAGAGATGCGCCGAACCTGCGGGGAGCGCTTGTCGGAGTAGGCGAGCCACTTCCATTCGTCCTCCGGTTGGAACGGCACCGGCGGACCGGTCGGCGGCCCTGCCGTCGGGGCGAGCACCCGGCTGTAGATGCGCCCGGTGACCAAGTCGATCAGGCACGATATCGCACCACAGTCGAACGCCTCCACCACCGGCTCGTCGTCGTACCGCCAGACACCCCCGTTGGAGACCGCCACCGTCCACTCCTCCGGGTCGGACGACCGACGGCTTCAGAGTCATGCAGTTGCTCGGCACCTTGCCCCTCACCAGAGCGATCAGGAACGCAACCGCGCCGACGTCATACCGCTCCCAACTCCCGTCCGCACCGGAGGCGATCACAGGCCACTCGTTCGGGTCGCCTCGATACCCAGCCAGAACAACGCGCCGCCCATCGGGTCGCTGAAGCGGGCCAAGGGATCAGGCCGGGTAACTCCGGGTACGACGTGTACGGCCGCTCCTGGCCGTCGGCCAACCGAACCATCGTCTCCCGTGACAACGCCAACAGGTCACCCACATGCCCCTTGGTCGTCGGCGGCTGCACCAGCACCGTGCCCCCGTACCTCCCCGCCGGAATGGTGGTCCACAGCGCCTTGTAGTCGTCAGGCAACGCAAGACCGAGGAGCCCTTCGGTGGTGCTCCAGTCCGGCCGCCAGAGCGGCTGCCCGGTCCAGCCCACCAAATCGGCCAAAACGTCAACAGCCTAAGGTCGCTTCGACTGCAGCGGCCTGACGCTGTACGCCTACACCCAAGCCGTTTTGACCGTATGATCATGTACCGAGAATAGGCCCGGTCGCAACGTGTGTTCATGCCAACGAGCGGACGTTCCTGGAGGTAGTGGGTGTGGTCGGGCACGGATGGGGATCGACGTAGATCATCCGCCGCTCACGGTGGGAGCCTTTCGATTCGGTGTCGGTATGCGCATGGGCGGGCTTGGAACTACTCATCGCTTGACCAGTCCGACATCCGGTTCCCCGAACGCCAGTATTCAACAGCGTTGACATATCTGGGTAGCCGTTGGTCCAGCCACACGACTAGAGCCGAGCGACAACCTCCCGATGCTCATCCAGGAGCTGACCGGAGTTGGATGCAGCCAACGACAGATGAACCATTTCCACAGCAAGTTTCAGCTGATCCTTGAGGAACTCACCCGGCATCGACGGCGGAACCTCCGGGATAGGAACACCAACGACCGCTGTTGAACCGACTGAGCTTTCGGAGTGAACGCCGACCGTGACCTCGGAGATGGGCGATGGCCAGCGGTCATCCGCCACTACGAAAACCACTTCAAGTCGTAGCGGAGCATCAAGGCTGGACGCGAGCGCATAGGACCGGGTGATCAGGTCGGTCAGTGGCCCTGCCCATGGGGATCTCTCAGGAGCCACGACAACTGCGTCAATGAGAAGGCTCATCCAACCAGCCGCCCCTCGGTAGAGATTGCGACCAAGTCGGTGCGATAGAAGGCCGACAAAGAACTCGGTGTCGACGTCTTCCTCGGCGGTCATCAGGTCGAATTCTTCGAGCGCCCGGCTACGAACTTCGAGAGTATGAAGGACGACTACGCGCCGCAACATCGAGATCGCCTCCGCCGTGCCGATCGAACAGAGGGCGTCGACACACGTTCGAGCAAGGGAGGAATCCCAAGCGGGTACTCCAGACCACAAAATCTCACAAATCACCGACATGGTGCCGGGATCCGCGAGGTCCACCATGACCCGCGCGAGCCACTCTTGATAATAGAGCTTCGAATCGACATTACCGCGGTGCAGCGAAACAAAAGCTTCGCTGATCAATCGAACACTATCGGGGGACGGATGATAGGTCGCTGCCTCCGCGTATCGCACGAACAGTTCCCAGTCATCGCGACCAAAGGTCTCCGACAGCCGATGCGCGATATGATCCGCGACTCCCGAGAGGTGCTCGACCGCGTCGAGATCGCTCGACATCCGAGCCGCTTGTACGAGCTGATCAAGCTTCTTGTTTGCGTCGGTCATCCGGTTCACCTCGTTCCGATGACTCTGGCGGTCAGTACGTTTCGGTTGAAGTATGGATTAATGGTGCCGTCCGTGAGCCCGTAGGACACGACGCCGCCGTCCGCCTTGACGTGGACAACGCTGTCTCGAAGGCTCGGGTGCACTCCGGAGATGCTCCGCAACGTCATGTACTCCTCGTGCCAGCCTTGCGGCGTGTAGCCGGGTATGTCCCCTCGGCGCCCGAGCTGCGGGTCGTAAAACTTGTCCGTCGTACCGGGTGCCAACTCGAACTCCACTAGGACATCGTACTTGCCTTGCCCCTTCTTGCCGTGCAAGTAGCCAGCCGAGTAGTCCTTGACCCGAGTAGCGAAAAGCTCAGTCTTGTTCGACTGGAGGGATAGCCCACGCTTCTTGTTGAGCCGATCGAATTCCTTCCAGCTCATCGTCCTGTAGAAGCACTCCCGGCCGTCATTCCAGTACTCACCGTTGGCATCGCTCTCGCACTCGCTGTCTTGCTTGCGCCGGTCGATGGTGACCCCTGGCCCTCCCGGGCCACCCTGTCCGTCAGCCTCCTCCGGGCGAAACGGCTCGGCGCTGATACCCGGGTCGATTATGCCAAGTTCAATGCGTGCCTGGTTGTTGAGGGCATCGATCATCGCCTGGATGCCGGCGGCGATGGTTGCGGTGAGTCCGGGTGGCGTGGCCGGGGTCATGGCGTTGTCGAGGACGCGTTGGGCTCGATCGTCCCGTTCCTCGAACCACCCCGGCAAGTCGCCGCCGTAATGATCTTCGGTCTCGGTGTGACCGGAGTTGCCCGGTGGCGTGGGGCCGGGCAGAGGCGGCGTGGGCCCGGGGTCAGGGTCGGCGCACCAACGCATGCAGCGGGTCGGCCGGGTCCCTCTGCTGAATCGGGAGGCGTCGATCCCCCGTCTGTACGTGGTCTCGAAGTCGCCGGGCAGCGGGATGATCCAGCCCAAGCCGGAGGCGGCCACGCCGCCTGCTCCGGTCGTGAAGTTGGACCAGCCGAAGGCACCCGCAGCGCGACCAACGGCGGCGCCGGCCGCTCCGCGGGCGGCCTGACCACCGACCGCGGTGCCGATCAGATCCGCGATGGGGATCAGGAGTCCAGCGTTGAAGCCAGTCGGGTCGATAGCGCCCAGAGGGTTCGCTGCGGCGTACGCGTGACGGTTGGCGTTGAGAAGGTCGGTGGGGTCGAGGGTGGCGGTGTCGCGGCTGGTGAAGGTGCCGGTGCCGGGTTGGTACCAGCGGGCGCCCATGTTGACGTTGCCGCTGGTGGGGTCGGTGTACTGGTGTTGGTAGCCGAGTGTGGGCTGGGTGCCGGTGGTGGCTTGGACGGTGCCGAAGGGTGTGTAGGTGCGGGAGTTGGTGGGGGTTCCGGTGGTGGGGTCGGTGGTGGCGACGAGGTCGGTGTGCAGGTCGGTGACGGCCAGGCCGGTGGCGGTGCCCTGCTTGATGCCCAGGGGTGCGCCGTCGGGGGTGTGGCTGTAGAAGTCGGTGCCGTCGGAGATGATCGTCTGGCCGGTGCCCTGGTAGACCAGGGTGCGGTTGCCGCTGGTGTGCAGGCGGCCCAGGGGGTCGTAGGTGTTGGTGGTGGCGCCGTCGGTGGTGAGTTCGTCGTAGGCGTTGAACCTCAGGGTTGTGGTGGTGCCGCCGGTGGTGCGGGAGGCCTGCACGCCGCGGGATTCGTAGGTGTAGGTGGTGTCGCCGCGGCTGAGCAGGTGGTTGCGCTGGTTGTAGGTGGCGGTGGTGGTGCCGTCGCGGGTGAGGTTGCCATTGCCGTCCCAGCCGTAGTCGGTGGTGGTGCTGCCGTTGTTCCAGGACGTGAGGCGGCCGGCCTTGTCGTAGGTGTAGGTGTTGGTGCCCGCGCCGGCGAGACCGGTGGTGGTCTTGGCGGTGAGGTGGTCTTCGGTGTCGAAGGTGTAGGTGGTGCTGGTGGTCGCGGTGCCGCCGGGTGCGGTGATGGTGTCGGTGGCGGGGCGGCCGAGCGGGTCGTAGGTGTAGGCGCGGGTTGAGGTGCCGGTGCCGTAGCCGATGGTGGTGGTGCGGCCGAGGGCGTCGCGGGTGTAGGTGGCGGTGACGCCGGTGACCGGGTCGGTGGCGGTGGTCAGGCGGTCGGTGGTGTCGTAGCCGTAGCTGGTGGTGCCCGTGGCGGTGGACACTGTGGACAGTCGGTTGTGGTTGTCGTAGGTGGACGACGAGTTCCCGGACGGTCCGGTGGCGTTGACGAGGTTGCCGCGGTCGTCGTAGGTGTAGGTGTTGCCACCGGCGGAGGTCATGCGGCCGGCGAGGTCGTAGCCGAAGGTGCGTTCGGGTGTGGTGGCCACGGTGCCCGCGCCGGTTTGCTTGACCAGGTTGCCCAGCGGGTCGTAGGAGTAGCCGATGCTGACGCCGCCTGGCTTGGTCAGCAGTGTGCGTTGGCCGGCCTTGTCGTAGGTGGTGGTGTAGGTGCGGTCGGCGGCGTCGGGGTTCTGGGCTGTGGCGGGTTCGATGGTGGATTCGGGCAGGCCCCAGGTGTTGGTGGTGTAGATGGTGGGGTTGCCGTTGCCGTCGGTGGCTCGGGTGAGGTTGCCGGCGGCGTCGTAGCCGTAGCTGGTGGTGATCGAGGTCGTGCCGGTGACCGGGCGGGTGATGGTGGTCAGCCTGCCCGCGGCGTCGTAGGTGCGGGTGGTGGTGTTGCCGAGGCTGTCGGTGAGGCTGGTCTGGTTGCCGGCGGCGTCGTGGCCGAAGGTGCGGGTGCGCAGCACCGTTCCCGTCGGGCTGAGGTCGCTGGCTGCCGTGAGGCGTCCGGCGAGGTCGTAGCTGGCGGTGGTCTTGGCGCCCAGGGCGTCGGTTCCTGCGACCAGTCGGCCTGCCGCGTCGTAGAGGGCGCTGCTGGTCTGGCCGAGAGGGTTGGAGGTCCAGACGCGGTTGCCCTTGTCGTCGTTGACGTACTGCGTCTTGTGGCCGTCCGGGCTGGTGACCGAGGCGAGGTTGTCCAGCTCGTCGTAGCGCAACTGGGTGGTCAGGTTGCGGGTCGGTGCCGGGGTGCGTTCGACGATCGTCGACGTGATCTTGTTGCCGAGCATGTCGTACGTCGCGGAGGTCTGCGCGCCGTTGGGGTCGGTGGTGGACAGCAGTTCGCCGAGCGGGTCGTAGGTGGAGGTCCACACGCCGCGCTGGGTCTGACCGGGCAGCAAGGGGTCGGTGCGACGGGTCCGGTTGCCCAGCTGGTCGTAGTCGAAGTTGGTGGTGTTGCCGAGTGCGTCGGTAGTGGCGGTGACTCGACCGGCACCGTCGTAGGTGGCGTTCGTGGTGGCGGTGATCGGCTCGCTCGCACCCGGCGGGGTGTAGGGCGGCAGTGTGGTGCTGGTGGGCCGGCCGGCGGCGTCGAATCCGGTGCGGGTGACGTTGCCCAGCGGGTCGAGGCGGTCGACGGGCTCGCCGAAGGTGTTGTAACCGGTCTTGGTCACGGCCGAGGCGCTGACCGGGGCTTGGCCGTTGGCTTCGACCGGGACGGTGGGGCCGGTGGTCGTGGTGATTCGGCCGAGTGCGTCGTAGCCGAGGGACTGGGTGTTGCCGCGCGGGTCGGTTACGGTGAGCGCCAGGCCGAGTTCGTCGCGGGTGGTGGTCGTCACCAGCGTCGAGGTCCCGGTGTGGACCGCGCGGGTCAGCTCCCGGCCGAGAGCGTCGTAGGTGTGGTCGGTCTGCGCGACACGCGCCCCGGAAGGGGATTTGACCACGATGCTGGTGGCGTTGTCGTTGGCGTCATAGGTCGTGGAAGTGGATCGGGCGTGGCCGGTGTGGCCGCACTTGCCGGGGCAGGCGTTGTCGCTGTCGCGGGCTTCGATCACACGACCGGCGAGGTCGCGCGTGTAGCTGGTGTAGTAGTCGCCACCCCGGGTTTCGAGACCGGTGAGGTTGCCGGCGCCGTCGTAGTAGTAGAGGTGCAGGTTGACGTCGTAGGTGGCACCGGTGTCGGGGTTGCGGTAGCCGACGAGGGTGTCGGAGTAGAGCTTGTCGGTGTAGCGGTACTCGTAGGCGGTGGTGCGGCCCATCGCGTCGGTCTTGCTGGCCAGTTGGCCGCCGGGGTCGTAGGCGCGGGACTCCAGCACGATGTCGCGGGGCGCGCCTCCGTCGCCGGTGAAGCCCTTCACCGTGGTGGTGGCGAGCTGGTGCCGCGCGATGGTGTAGGTGTAGGTGAATTCCGTGCCCACGGGGTCGATGCGCTTGGTGAGCTCGCCCATCGTGTCGTACTCGGTGCGGGTGACCGCGCCGGTGGGGTCGGTCAGCGTGGCGACGCGGCCGTAGGTGTCGTAGGTGTAGCTGGTGGTGCGGCCGGGGTCGTTGAGGGCCGCGTCGTCGACCTTGATGGAGGCGATCGTGCCGTCGGGGTTGTAGGTGTTGGTGGTGCGCTGCTGGTGGGCCGTGCCGGTGACCGCGTTGGTGACCGCCGGCTCGGTTCGGGTGAGCAGGCGGGACATTCCGTCGTAGGTGAACGTCGTCGCCACGCCCTGGGGGAAGGTGGCGGAGACGACCTTCTCCTCGGTGGTGCGGCCGAGGGCGTCGTGGGTGCGCAGGGTCTTCAGACCGGCCGGGTCGGTGATCTCGCGCAGGTCGCCGCGGCTGGTGTAGGCGTAGGTCGTGACACCGCCGCCGGCGTTGGTCTCGGTGCGCTTCAGGCCCGGCGGCATGGTGCCGCCGCCGATCGCGGCTTCGGTTCCGGTGGTGTAGGTGGTCGAGGTCGATCGGCGGGACGCGGCGTTGCTGCCGGGCAGCGTCGTGCCGGCCGGATCGCCGGACGGGGTGTAGGCGTAGGTGGTGAGGTAGGTGGTGTCGGTGCTGTTGGCCGAACGGCCGTCGCGCGCTTCGGTGACGCGGTCGTTGCGCGGGTCCAGCGGGTCCTCGGCGTTGAGGAAGTAGTTGGCGTAGCTGGTGGTGCGGGTGTTCGTGCCGTCGTTCCAGCCGACGCTGCGGGACAGCACGTTGCCGCGCGCGTCGTTGACCAGTGTGGTGTTGACGTTGTTCGGGTTGATGGTCTCGCTGAGGAAGCCGCCGGTGTCGTAGGAGTACCAGGTGGTGCCCACGTTCGGCAGGGTGGTGCGGTTGAGCCGGCTGCCCCGGCTGGGGTTGTAGTTGTAGGTCGTGGACTGGCCGTCGGGGTTGACGATGGCCGAGCTCATCGAAGTCTTGGAGCCCAGGGTGAGCTGCTGCACGGTCCACGTGCCGCCGTTGTGGTCGACGTGGGTGCCCACCCGGTCAGGGGCGCGTCCGTAGGTGACCTGCGAGGCCACGCGCCCGCCCGGGAGCACCACCTTCGACAGCGCCTTGGTCAGCAGGCGGGCGTTCCAGTGCTCGGCGACCGTCAACGCGGTCAGGGGCCGGTCGTAGATCGCCACGTCGGACAGGTAGCCGTTGAAGCGGCCCCAGTTGTCGGCCGGTCGGGCGGGCCAGGCGCGGCTGTTGACCAGGCCCGCGCCCAGGTGGGTCAGCGGCTCGGTGTGCACGATCGCACCGGTCTGGGTGCCCACGGCGGTGCCGTCGAGGTAGAGGGTCTGCCGATCGCCCGTGCCGGTGAGCACGGCGTGGTGCCAGATCCCGTCGTTGACCGCGTTCGGGGTGACGATGCCGGTGACGTTGCCGTTCCAGAAGTGGCCGTACAGCTTGCCGTCGGTCCCCACGTACAGGATCGGGGTGCCACTGCCGGTCGCGGCGCCGTTCGGCTCGGCCTGCGCGGAGGTGCCCAGCAGGACACCGCCGGCGCTGGAGCTGGTCTTGAACCACAGCTCGGCGGTCAGCATCGCCCTGGAGCCGATGGCCTTGTCGGGCAGCTTGATGTAGGAGGTCGTCCCGTTGAGCCGTGCCGACCCGATGTCCGAACCCGGCATCGCCGCCGCGGCGCCGAGGATCACGTTGCTGTAGGTGCCGTTGGCCTCGGTGCCGCCGATCGGGGCGCGGTTGCCGGCGACAGTGCCGCTGGTCTCGTGCAGCCGCCAGTAGCCGCTGGGGTTCCCGTCGAGCACGGTGCTGCGGTAGTGCAGCACGTCCGCGTGCTCGTAGGTGGTGCAGCCGCCGGTCGGGTCACACACCTTCGTCAGCAGGTCGCCGTCGTAGGTGTAGTCCCACGACAGGTTGCTGTCCGGACCCGTGGTTACCCGGGTGACGTGGGCACCGGTCCAGGTGAAGGTCAGGCTGCGACCGGAGACGGCGTCGGTCGCGGTGGTCAGGCGACCGGAGGCGTCACGGCCCAGGGTTTGGACGCGGCCGAAGTCGTCGGTGATCGAGGTCAGCCGGCCGGAGGCGTCGAAGGAGTAGTTGACGTGCCCCTTGGTCGACAGCTTCCACCCGCCGCCCGCGACCGACACCAGCGTGGCGAACCGCCCGGCCGGCGGCGCGTAGCTGCCGTCGGATCGCTTGCCGAACCTGGCCTGCGCGCCCTCGGGGTAGGTCACCACCAGGTTGCCCGACCCGTCGGTCTCCGGGGTGATGGCGGTGTCCCAGCGGGTCGACCAGCCCGCGCCGAACGCCGACGAGCGGCGCGGGTCCAGGCTGTTGTAGCTGCGCACCACCGACAGGGGCGGGCCGACCGCGGAGACCACGGCGTCGGTCGCGGTGGTGGTGTAGTTGCCGACTGCGGGGTCGACGCCGCCGCCGGGCGCGGTCGACGAGGCGCCCAGTCGGCTGGTGACAGCCGGCTGCGGCACCTGCGTGGACAGGAAGGCTCCCTCGGTCCACAGCGAGTTCGCGGCCCCGTCGCCGACCATGCCGTACCAGACGTAGGACTTGCCCCACGCCAACTTCCCGTTCGGCACGGTCCACGCGGGCGAGGAGCTCCACGTCGACTCGGTGCAGTTCTGCAGGTTGTCCCCGCCCGCATCGCAGATCTTGAACAGGTACGACAATCCCGAGCCAGGGTGGTTGTCCGGATCCTGTCCGCCGAGGACCAGCGTCGGGTTGAGCGCCTCGGAGACGTAATTGCTCGGCGGCGACATCGACGTCACCACCGGGGCCTTGTTGGGGATCTGCATCCCGACCGCCGCGGACCCCGGCACTCCGGTCCAGCTGAACTTCGTCGTGCCGTAGTGGTCCATGTCGAAGTGCAGCGTGTACGCCCCCGGCGGTAGCTTGCGGATCGTCGCGTCGACCGTAGCGGAGGATCCCGGCGGCACGTCGTGGGGCATCGACGTCCACGCCACGTCACCGAGTTCGGTGCCGTTGCTGTTCCAGACCCGGTAGTGCAGCTTGTAGTTGTTGGTGGGCGTCCAGGTGTCCCGGCCGTGGTTGGTCACCTTGACCCGCATGACGCCGTCGCTGGTGGAGGTCACCGGCGTGGTCATCGCCCCGACCTCGTAGGTCGCCCAGTACGGGTTGTAGGTGATCTCCAGGTACGGCGGGTTGGCGCTGTTGCGGCTGGCGAACTTCTTCCACCCGTAGCTGTCGGACTCCGACGCCCGGACCGTCAACCCGTTGTTCGTGCCACCGCGCGTCCACCGGTGCACCACGCCCACGCCGGCCGTGCCCAGCGGGATCTTGTGCCAGGTGCCGCTCTGGTTGCAGTTGGCGCTGTATCCGCTGGCGAAGCTCCCGACCCCCAACGCCTCACCGTAGGACGGACCCGGCCACGTCTTGGCCCCCGACAAGCTCCACGGCGAGGTCACCTCGTGCACACCAACCCAGCGGGCTTCGCACGAGAACGACCACACGTTGTACAGCCACAGGTTGACGTCGAGGATGTAGTTGCCCGCCAGCGCCGACGACACCGAGTCGAACTTCAGGAACCCGTTGGCCTTGCTGGTACCGCCGTCGTAGGTGCCCACGCTGAACGTCGGGTCGCCCGAGTAGTCGGCGTTCCACGGTGACTGCACGAACGTCGACCCGTCCGCGTTGTTGGACACCACGCTCGGGTCCGCCTTCACCGGGAACACCCGCGCGGGGTCGGACAGCCACGCCTTGTCCAGGCTCACGTGCAGCACGTCGCCGTCGAGCCGGTAGGTCACGCCACGCGAGCGCGCGCCCTCACCCGAGCGCGGGTCGATCGCCGAGTCCTCCATGAACCCCGGCGGCACCACCGCCCGCACCACACCGGCACCGTCCTTCAACACCACCGCACCGGCATCGAGGGACGCGGTCAACCCGTTGAGCCGCAACGGGAAGTCCCACTCGGTGGGCGCGTCGGCCGAGTCCAGGACCAACGTCTCCTTGATGCCGTTAGGCGTGGACTCCAACTCCAGGTCCACGCCCGCTCGCACGTCCGGGTAGGTGACGGCCGCGTCCTCAACCCGTGCCTCCACGTCGGCCGCGCCAGCAAGGCCGTAACCGAACGAGACACCGGGAGCCAGCTCCAGCGACGCCACGGTGGCGGCGTCCGCGGACTCGGCGAACCGCTTGTTCACCGAGTCCGAGCGGCTCCGCCAGGCCCCGTCCTCGGCGACCAGTGTCGAGTCGATCGGGAACCACAGGCCGTTGCGCGAGAAGAACTTCCGCCCCTGGAACACGCGCCGCGTGCGCGTGCCGTCCGGGTTGACGAACTCCTGGGTGTCCGCCGACCGCCGGTTCACCAGCTCGCGCCGCGCCCCGTCGCCGCCCTCGGCGGGCACGACCGAACCGTCGCCGCCGACCTCGACCACGGTCTCCTGCGCCGGTCCGTCCCTACCCAGCTCGGGGTCCGGGTACGGCTCGTCCGCGGGCAGACCACCCGGTGCCGGTGGCGAGTCGTGCACGGTGCCCGGCTTGTCCTCGGCCCGCGTCTGCTCACTCGTGGCCTCGTGACTGCGCCCCGCCGCGCTGCCCCACTCCTGCTGCGGAACTTCCCCCACCGCGCCCGCCGCGGCGGCACCAGCCACGCCGACCGGACTCGTCACCGACGCGACCAACGCCAGCACGACCCCGACGACGCCAACGCGCACACCGCGAACAGACCGCACGGTCCCCCCTCGAACTCGATCATGAGCAGTCGAGTCCACAAGAGACAGCGACCGGTCCGCATGCGGGCACGCAGACCGGCAGACAGCACACCTCACGGCGGCGCATTCAAGAAGACTCCAAACGGAGCAACGATGACTCGCCGGGGGCACCACTTGTCCCCCATTCCGGAAAATCGGCAACCGCCACGCACGGCCGCCACGCGCAACCTCAGCAATTGGCCCACCCATCAACCGTGTTACGTGATGAACAAAACAACCCACACCGCCAGGTGCACCGCCTCAGCGTTTTTGATCACGAATTGAGCACGCCCCCGACGCACCACCCATGCAGGACGCCAGAACCCGAGCAGGCGGTCTGCGCGTGCCCGACAGCCGAGGTCAGCCGTCCCGCGAGCATCACGCCCTCGACCGGTACGACAGCCCACGATGCAACCCCGGCCACGCTCCAGACCCGGTCGAGAATGCACTGCCATGCCGGAAACATGCGCCGAACGACTTCCGCGAAATGGGAAAAGCATCTTTCTGGAGGACCGGCCGTGACATTCTCCGGACCCCGGGTGGACGGTTGAGCGACGAGCGGCATCGGAAGCGAGGGAAGGCCGGATCATGGCCGGTTTCGACTTTGGGGCGTTCGACGGGTTCGACGGTGCGGGTGTGCCTGCTCCGCCGAGCGCCCTGTTGATCGGGGATCCGTCCACAGTGGAGCTGTGGGTTGCGCACCACTACTTCACCGAGGGTGTCCGGCATGCCGGCCTCGTCGCCAGGGAGATGGTGATGTCGTCCTTGGTGGGTCTGGACTACGACCCCCTCAGAGCCGTTGCGGGGTTCGTGGCCGACGATTGGATCCGGCGGGTGTATGCCGAAGGGCTGTGCGAGCAGCTCGCCGAGTACGCGGCGAAGGTCCGCGGTTCGATCGCCATGGCCGACTTGGCGTTGCCGTCGCCGGAATTCGGCGAATCGTCCGAGGTGCCGCAGTGGCTGACGCGGGAGCAGAGCCTTCGGGTCGCGGGCAGGTTGGAGGATCTGAGCGGCCACCTCGCGTTGCGGGCGGGTATCGGGGAGCCGTGGCGGTTGCACGTTGTGGGGTGGATGCCGAAGACCGAGCCGGCGCCGGACCTGGCGGTGAAGGGCAAGGCGGCGAGGCCTGCGGTGCAGCGGATGCGTGCCGTAAGCCTGTCCCGGTCGAGCGGTCACCAGCGCAGGGTCGATCCGCCGGGTCCAGTTGCCGGGTCGCAGGTCCGGATCACCGTGTTCAAGGGTGCGGGTCGATGACGGGCGGTAGTGCGATGGGGCCGGGTGGGATGTGGGGTGGGCAGCCGGTGCCGATTCCTGCCGTGCCGTCCTCGTTCGGACGCCTCCTCCAGATCAGGGATCGGCGATCGTCCGCTGTCGTTCCGTCTCTGCCTTTGGGCTTCGCCGGGGTTGGGGCGGGGTTGGCGGCGGCGCGGGGGCGTGGTCGGGCGGCGGTGGTCGAGGTGTTGCGGAGTACGGCGGCGGTTGGTCGGGTCGTGGCGGTGCTGGGTGTTGCGGGTGCGGGCCGGTCGACGGTGGCGGCGCTGCTGGCCCGTGCGGCGGCGGCTCATCGTTCCGGGCCGGTCGCTGTGGTGGATGCGTCGGGGTCGTTGTGGCCGGGGGTGTCCCGGCGGCTTCCGGCCGATCCGGGTGGTGTGCCGGATTGGTGTCGGCTTGGTGTGTTGCTGGCCGCGCCGGATGCCGTGCCCGTGTTGCGGTCGTTGGTTCACGCCGCGCGTGACGAGCGGACTGAGGCGGGTGCGCGGGGTTGGGTGGTGCGGTTGGGCGGTGTCGTGTTGTCGCGGCCGTTTGAGCCGCTGCGGCCGAATTTGCTGGTGGCTGCGGTGGATGCGTGTCGCAGTGTGTGTCGCTTGACCGTTGTGGACTGTCCGGCTGAGGCGCATGTGCTGGCGCGGCTGTGTGAGACGGCGGCGGATGTACTGGTGGTGGTGTGTCGGGCGGATGCGTCGGAGTTGCTGCGGTGCGGGTCGCTGCTGGAGTTGGTGGCTCGCGATACCCGCCGGGATGTGCACGGGCGTGCGGTGGTTGTGGCTGTGGCGCATCGGCCGGGCCGGTGGCCGGCGCGTGCCGTGGCGGCGGAGTCGGCGGCCGGTGACGCGGCGGAGGCGGTGATGCGGATGCCGTACGACGCGGCGCTGGTCGACGCCGATACGCCGGTCGGGCGTTGCGGTGATGCGGCGCGGGAGGCGGCGGAGCGGATCGCCGCGGTGTGCGCGGTGGTCGCGGAACAACCACGACGAGCGTGAGGAGGGTGCGATGCGCACGATGGTCTGGTCGACCGGTCGGCTGGCGCAGCCGGGTGGGCCGTTTGATCCGATCGACATCCAGGACGGTCGCAACGCGCCCGGGTTGCAGGCGTTGGAGTCGATGGTCAACTCGATCGCGGCGTACGTCCTGATCGGCGGCCTGGCCGCCATCGTCATCGGCATCGGGATCGCCGTGGTCGGCCCGCGACTGGGTTTCCAGCACGCGCGCGGCATCGGGATCGGCGGTGTGGTCGGCGGAGTGTTCCTCGGCGCGGTCGTGGGCATGGCGTCGATCCTCGTCAACTTCACCTACTCCGTGTTCTCCCAGTGAGAAGGGCGAAGTGATGTTCGACCACAGCCGGGATCGGCGAGTTCGTGTCGCTGTGAGAGTCGTCGTGGCCACCGCAGCGGTCGCGGCGGTGTTCTGCGCTGGCCTTCTCACCGGACGGTCGGTGTCGCAGGCGTCTGCGCCGGTGGTTGCCGACAGTGGGTGCGAGCGCAGTGACGAGGTGGTCAGTGCTACCGCGGCCGGGCATCTGGCGGTGCTGGTTCAGCGGAGGGTCGCCGGTGTCGGGTCGGTGCGGGAGGCGGCACGCGAGCTGGGCGCGGCTCCGGAGGTCGCGGAGGAGTTCGGGCGGTGGGCCGAGCAGGAGGACCCGAGCTATCGGCACGCGTTGTTCGGTGCGATTGCGGTGAAGGTGCAGCGGTGGGACGGCGATCGGGTCGCGGTGGCGGTGGACGGGTTCTGGCTGCGGTCGGCGGGTTCCGCGACCGGAGCGGGTGAGTTCGTCAACGCGTTGTGGACCTACTGGTTGGTGTGGCGGGACGGGCGGTGGGTGCCGTCGTCTCCTCCCGAGGCGGTGACGCTGCCCGGCGGGCACACCCACAGGGCGTTGCCGTTCATCAGAGCGCAGGCGGGGTTCACAGGGGTGCCCTATGTCCGTTGTTGACCGGATCGCGCGCACGCTGGTGGTGTGGCCGCTGGTGATGTTGGTTATGGCCTCGCCTGCGATCGCCGCGCCGGTGCCGCCGCAGGTCAGCGACGGCATTGAGATGGTGCGGATCGGTGACCGGGACTATCCGAGGTTGCGGGTGTCGGACGGGCGCTGGTGGTATGTCGCGCCGAGCTGTCCGTGGCCGTCGCCGCAGGTGCCGGGAGACGCGGTGTGTGGTGGCGAGCAGGTGGTCCTGCGCGACGACCACGACCTGCGGTGCACGTTCGTCCACAGCTACCGCGCGGAGTTGACGCCGCCGCGGGCGACGTGGCGGTTCTGCCTGACCCGGCCGCCGCTGTCTCCGGCGTACCTGTGGACCGAGGAGCAGAACTCCAACCGCATCAACCAACTGCGCAACGCGGTCGGCTCCTGCCCGGACGCGGACACCGGATGCATGCCGATGCAACGCTGGCCCCGCGCGGCGGAGGGCACCATCGACTGCGCGGCCGTCCCCCGCGACCAGCTCGGCGAGTCCCTGGCCGCGGCGAGCAGCACCGACCCGGCGGTGGTCGACCGGGTGTGCGCGGTGCTCAACGCCTACCTCACCGGCCGGTCCTTTCCGACCGGGATGACGGCGGCGGAGTTGAACCTGGCCGGGCGTGCGGTGGCGGACGGTGTCCCGATGGGCACCTCGACCGCGCCCGGCGACACGGTGGTCGATTGGGGGAAGGTCGGGGACAGCCTGGAGGCGCTGTGCGCCACGCAGGGGCATCTGCCGTCGTTAGGGGCGTTGTGCGGCGGAAAGAGCGTGGTCGAGGCGGGTCTGAAGTTGTGGGGCGTGATGGACTGCGCCACCGAGTTCGACAAGTGCCTGGCCGAGGCGGCGGCGCGCGCCATGCTCACCGGCCTGGAACTAACCCTGGGCGCATTGCGGCAGCCGACCGGCGTGGACTTCGACGAACCGGGGTTGCGGTCGATCCTGGGTGCGCTGGGCACGGTGAGCGCCTACCTCGTGCTGCTGTTCCTGCTGGTCAACGCGGTGGTCGCGGCGGTGCGGATGCGCACCCGGGAGCTGGCCGAGGGCGGGTTGGGGGTGGTGCGGTGGGCGTTCGGGCTCGGGGTCGGGTTGACGCTGGTGTCGTTGGCGATCTTCGTCTCCGATCGGGTGGCGGACTGGTTCGCCGACGAGACCGCCGGGACTTCCGAGGCCGTGTACGTGCGGTTCTTCGTGCTGATGCACCAGCTCGTGCGGTCCGACCAGATCACGCAGACCACGGGGTGGCTGCTGGTGATGGTGGTGTTCCTGGTGGGCGCGGTCGCCGCCGGGGTGGCGTACCTGCTGTTGGTGTTCCGCAAGGGCGCGATCGTGCTGGCGGTGGCGGTGTTGGTGCTGCAGCTGGCCGGTGGCGCGGGGCCGCGGGCGCTGCGGAAGTGGCCGCGCAAGGGGTTGTCGGTGTTGTGGGCGTGTGTGATCGCCAAGCCGTTGACGGTGGTCGTGTTCCGGCTGGGTGAGAGTTGGATCGGCGCCGGACGCGGCCTTGGGGATCTGTTGATCGGGGTGGGCACGCTCGGGGTGGCGGCGTTCGCGCCGTTCGTGGTGGTCAAGTGGTTCCCGCTGGACGGTGACGTGCTGGGCGCGGGGCGGGGGTCGATGGCGATGAGCAGCGCCACCGTGTTGGCGATGCTGGCCACCCGCACCTCCTCGGCCGTCCCGTCTCGCGCCGAGGGGACTGCACCTTCGGGCGACATCCCGGCGAACCGGTCCGCCACGACGGTGCTCCCATCTCAACCAGCGTCGGCTAACTCCGGTTCGGCACCGCCGCAGCGGCGCGCTGACGACGTTCCCGCAGGGCAGGTGGAGTCGGTGCGGCGTGACGAGGACGAGCGGCGGTCCGGGCTGGCGAATGCGGCGATCGCGGGTGTGGTGGTGGCGGTGGGTGGGCAGGTGGCGATGGACGGCGTGACCTCCGGTGGCGCCATCGACAGCCCCTACCCCGACCAACTCCCCTACCTGCCCTACCCCAGCCACACGTCTGCCCGGCACGGCGACCACCAGCCTGCCCCGCCGCAACGGCGGCTGGGCCCAGCTGAGAACCAGGGACGGTGGTGACGAGATGTCCGAGATCCGGGTGCGGTTCTCCAAGAGGCGCAGCGACGGCGTCCTGTGGGGCAAGACCTCGGCCCAACTGCTGTGCCTGGTGGCGGCGTTGTTCACCGCGGTCGCCGGGCTCAACACCACCGGTGTGCTCAAAGTGGTGCCGTTGGGTGTGGCGGGTGTGCTGGTGGCGGTGGCGTTGCTGCCGGTGTTCGGGCGTCCGCTGGTGGACTTCCTGCCCATACTGCTCGCCCGCCTGCTCGTCCGCGCCACCGGCGAACACGAGTACCGCGGCGGCCCGTTCCGGCTCCGACCCGACGAAGCCACCCTCGACGGGCCCCGGCTGCCCGGTGACCTGTCCCGGCTGCGCATCCTGACCTACCAGGTCGGCGAGGACCGGTCTCGCGACCTGGGCGTGGTCAAGGACCTCTCCGACGGCAGCATGGTCGCGGTCCTGGAGGTCAGCGCCGACACCTTCGCCCTGCTCGACTCCGGCGAACAGGCCCAACGCGTGGTCGGATTCGGCGCGGTGCTCAACTCGCTGTGCCGCTCGGACAGCCCCTTGTCCCGCATCCAGATCCTGCACCGGGTCATCCCCGAATCCGGCGACCCGGTCCGCCGCGACTTCAAAGTCCACGGCACCCACGACCACAGCCTCGCCACCGCCGCCTACGAGGAGCTGATCGCCGCTCAGGGCCGCACCGCGCAACGCCACGAGTCCTTCGTCGTGCTGCGCCTGGACCCGCGCCGCGCCACCGCCCGCATCAAGGCCGCCGGCGGCGGGGACGAGGGCGCGGCGGCAGTCCTGTTCGCCGAGATCACCCGCGTCACCCGCGGCCTGCGCGCCGCCGGGCTCACCGTCCGCGGCTGGCTACCCCCACGCGGCCTGGGCTACGTCATCCGCACCGCCTTCGACCCCACCGCCACCGCCATGCTCGACCGGCGCGGCGGCGGCCAAGGCGACCAGCAAGGCGGCGACCATGGCGCGCCCTCCGGCGTAGACCCGGTCATGTGTCACCCGATGGCGACCGCCACCACCCGCACCACTTACGCCACCGACAACGCCGTGCACCGCACCTGGTGGATCGCCGAATGGCCCCGCGCCGACACCGGCGTCCCCGTCGGCTTCCTCGAACCCGTCCTGCTGCGCCTGACCACCCGCCGCACCCTGTCCCTGGTCTTCGAACCCCTCCCCGCCCACAAAGCCCAAACCCGCATCGACGTCCAGGCCAGCGCCGACGACGCCCGCGACACCCTCAACCGCCGCATCGACCGCCGCACCAAGCGCGCCGACCGTCGCGAAACCGAAGACCTCGCCCGCCGTGAAGCTGAACTCGTCGAAGGCTTCGCCCACTTCCGCTTCCTCGGCTTCGTCACCGCCACCGCCGCCACCCGCGACGAGCTGGAGATCCACGCCGGCACCGTCGAAGCCGCCCTCAACGAATCCAGCGTCGAACCCCACGTCCTGCACTGGGAACAGGACCAGGGCTTCTGGGCCGCCGCACTCCCCCTCGCCCGGGGACTGCGATGACCACCGATCCGTGGGTGCTGCCCGACCGCGTCCCCCGTCCCTGGCTCGGACCTCGCGGACGCCGCTCCGGGCACGTCGCCCACCGCATGCGCCTACCCGCCCACGTGGAGTCCACCGCCCAGCTGCGCGGCCTGTACCCGTGGCTCGCCGGTGTCGGCCTGCCACCGCTGGGCACCTACATCGGGCAGGAACGGTTCTCCGGCAGCCCGTTCTGCTTCGACCCGTGGCGCCTCTACACCGAAGGCCTGCTGCATGACGCCGGCATCCTCATCGCCGGCGTCATCGGCAGCGGCAAATCCGCCCTCGCCAAGACCCTGTGCACCCGCGGAGTCGCCTTCGGCCGCCGCTTCGCCGTTCCCGGCGACATCCGAGGCGAATGGACCCCCGTCGCCCACGCACTCGGCGGACGCGTCCTCACCCTCGGCCCCGGCATGACCCACCGCCTCAACGCCCTCGCCCTACCCCCGAAACCCGAACACCTCACCGACACCCAGTGGTGGCCCATCGTCCGCTCCCACTGGGAAGAACTCCTCGCCGCCCTCGTCCGCACCCTGCTCCCCGACCAGCGCGCACTGACCATGGACGAACGCACCGCCCTGGAAACCGCACTCACCGCCGCCACCGCCTGGCACGACGTCGACGGTGACCTGAACCGCCTACGCCCCATCCACCTCGGCCTACTGGTCGACCAACTCCTCGACCCCACCCCCGCGATGGCCGAACACCACCACCTCGACCCCGACACCCTGCGCCACCGCACCCACGACATCGGCCTCGCCCTACGAGCCCTCACCCGCGGCAGCCTCGCCGGCCTCCTGGACGACCCACGCCCCGACAACCAACTCGACTGGCGCGACACCGCCACCGTCGTCGACATTTCCCGGGTCACCACGAACGACACCGCCGTCGCCCTGGTCATGGCCACCACCCAGGCGGTCATCGAACTCGCCTTCGCCCACCGCCCCGGCCACCGCTACACCGTCTACGACGAAGCCTGGCGCCTCAACCGCTACCCCGCCCTGATGGCCCGCACCAACGCCGGTCAAAAGGTCTCCCGCGCCACCGGCAACGCCACCCTCCTGCTCTGCCACCGCCTCACCGACCTACTCGGCGGCACCCCCGAAACCCAGTACTACGGCCGCGCCCTACTCGCCGACTGCGGCACCCGCATCCTCTACCGCCAACGCACCGACCAACTCGCCCTGACCGCCACCGAACTCCAACTCGACGACAACCAAGCCACCCTGCTCCCCCTGCTGGAGCAGGGCACCGCGCTGTGGAAGGTCAACGACAAGCCCTACCTCGTCGACCACGTCGTCCTGCGCGACGGCCACGAATGGCCCCTCATCGACACCGACCACACCATGCGCGACACCACCGGGACACCGCCATGAGCCAACGACGCGACCCCCACGGCGACGACCAACTCCTCACCCTCGCAGCCCTACTCATACTCGGCCTCTTGGTCACCGGCCTCCTAACCGGCCTGGCACTCGGCGGCGCGCTCACCGCATGGCTCGACGGCCACGGCTGGCACTGGCGCTCCACCGGCTGGGCTCACGCCCTCGCCGCTCTCCTGCGCGACCCCAGCCACCCCGGCCAGGCATTCGGACACCCCCAGTCCAGCCCCGCCCTGTGGTGGACCGTCACCAGCGTCATCGAACTGCTCGTACTCGCCACCGTCATGTCCCTCGTGGTGTTCGCCGCGCGGTCCTTCCGCCACGACACCACCCTGGCCACCCGACGCCAACTCCAACGCACGCTCGGAGCCAAAGCCGCCCGCGCCCGCGCACACCGAGCCCGCCCCTCACTGGCCGAAACCTCCCACCGCGCACCGATGCATGAAGTCGCCGTCCACATGGGACGCTCGGTGCACCATCGCATCGACCTCTACGGCCAACACGAAGACGCCGAACTGGTCATGGTCGGCACCCGCCAAGGCAAAACCAACCGTCGCATCATCCCCCGCGTCCTCGACGCCCCCGGCCCCGTCGTCACCACCAGCACCAAAGGCGACGTCCTGGCCGCCACCATCGGCATCCGCGCACAACACGGCCCCGTCCACGTCTTCGACCCCGAAGACGTCACCGGCTGGCCCGAACCGTTGCGCTGGAACCCGATCACCGGCTGCCACCACCCCGACGAAGCCATCCGCCGCGCCCGCGAACTCGTCGCCGCCCGCCCCCTCGACGGCACCGTCACCAACGCAAGCTTCTTCACCGACTCCGCCGCCCGCGTCCTACGCTCTTGGCTCCACGCCGCCGCCCTCGGCCGCAAAACCATGCGCGACATCCTCGACTGGGCCGCCCACTGGTCCGACGACGAACCCATCGCCCTCCTCCACCGCTCCCCCACCAGCACCCACTGGGCCCACACCCTCCAAGACCTCACCACCAACACCGCCGGCGAAATGCTCGGCGGCATCGCCCAAACGCTCAACCTCGTCCTCGACCCCCTCAACAACCCACGCCTACTCGACGCCTGCTCCCCACCCCACGGCCAGCACTTCGACGTCGAGAACTTCCTCCGCTCCAAGGGAACCCTCTACATCATCAGCGAAGGCGGCGTTGGCTCCGCCGGACCACTCGCCTCAGCCCTGGCCCTGCACGTCCACCACCAAGCCAAACGGCTGGCGACCCGCTACCCCGACGGACGCCTCGACCCACCCCTGCGCTGCCCCTGGGACGAAGTAGGCAACATCGCCGCCCCCGAAAACCTCGGCCAACTCGTCTCCGACTCCGGCGGACGCGGCATCCACATGATCCTCGCCACCCAAGGCCTCGGCCAACTCCACAGACGCTGGGGCAAAGACCAAACCCGAGAAATCTGGAACTCCGCCACCACCCGCCTCATCCTCGGCGGCGTAGCCGAAGCCGACACCCTCGACGACCTCTCCCGCCTAGTCGGCGACACCCAACGCCTCACCACCAGCCACAACACCGGCGACCACCGCCGCACCCGCTCCACCACCTACACCTGGGAACGAGCCCTACGAATCGACCAACTCCGCACCCTCCCCGACGGCCAAGCCCTTCTCCTCTACCGCAACACCCCAGCCACCCTCGTCCACCTCGACGCTTGGTACGAACACCCCAACGCCCCCGAATTGCTCGCCCTCAAACACCAAGCCGAGCAACGCATGGGCCGAACGGCAGCCTCATGACACCCCTCGACCCCACAACCGAACTGGCCGAACTACGCGCCGCACACCGGCAACTCGCCGACACCGTCGACCACCTCCTCGACGCCATGGAGTCCCTCAACCGCCACCAGGACCGCACCGGCCCAGGCGACTGGGACTGGACCGACATGCCCGCCAGTCGCGCCGAGGTCTTGTGGTCTCAGCTCCACGACTTCGTGGAACTCCTCAACACCCGCGAAGAACTAGGCCCCACCCACCGCATCCCACCCTGCTGGCCCCACCACACCCGAACGGTCGAAGACCTCACCGCCCTCCTCGCCGCCTGGCAAGACGCCTACCAAGCCACCCAAGGCCCTACCAGCACCCCCATCCACTACCGCACCCACTACCTCTGGCCCACCCTCTCCCGCCTCACCGAACCCAATACCTCACTCCGCCGCTGCATCGACAAAAACCACCACACTCCCTGGACACCACCCACCGACACCACAGCCGTCCCGGCAACCCATGAGCACATCTAGCTGACGACCCCAGGAACACAGACCTGATGACGCAGGCGGAAGCCGTCCAGAACCCCACCAGCGATATTTGCAGAGCCGTAAGTTGCCGACATCGTCGGCGATGAGGTCGCGTCCAACACATGAAACAAGTCGATGCAGAACGCAGCGCCAGCGCGATAAAGTCGCTGGTCAAGAAGTGTCTTCCCCGCGCAGGCGGGGGTGGTCCCGCCAGCGTCGGCACCGAGGCCAGCAGCCAGCCGTCTTCCCCGCGCGAGCGGGGTGGTCCCACCACCCAGTTCCTCAAGCGGTTCGCGCCGGAGTCTTCCCCGCGCGAGCGGGGTGGCCCAACGCCGTCTGCACGCGCTGCGCCGGCTACGCGCACGCGCCGCACGCCGCGACCTCACCACCAGCCAGGCCAAAAACGCCCGCAGCGAAGTCCGCGCCGCCATCGCCCTGACCAACTGGCCACGCGGCAACAGCACCACACCCTGGCCACCTGCACCCAACGCGACATCGGCCGCTGGCTGACCGAGAAACCCCGCACCACCCGGCACGCCCGCCCGTTCCTGCTCTGAATCAGCCGCAACAGCCACACTCACCACGTTGAGATCCCCCTACCACTGCGCGCCGTCGGGGCCAGTCGCATCGAGGACGGCCACCGATGGGCCGTCGTCCGCCGCCTCCTGTACTACGGCGACCCACCGATCGAGAACCGCGTCGCCAGCCTTCCCGTCCCTGCTCTACGGCCAAACGCTCTCCAAGCTCACGCGCATCACTCGAGAACAGATCGTCCACATCGAAGTCCGAACGAGCCTCTTGCTCGGCACCACACCGCTAGACCTGCCATCACCGCTCGACAGGCTGATGCAGCGACTCACCGCCACCCGAGGCGGGCAAGCCGTCGTCGGCAGGGCCACCGCCTGCCCTGGTTGTTCCCCGGCTCCCGACCAAACCGACCGCTGTCCGAGGGGCCTTGATGCGCCGTTTTCAGCGGCTGGACATCCATGCCCGCGCCGGACGCAACACCACCCTGATGAACCTCGGCTCCCAACTCCCGGCCGTCGTTCTCAGCAAGCTGCTTGGCATCGGCACCACGATCGCGACCCGATGGAGCGACCGGGCAGGAGCCCCACGGGCTGCCTATGCCGCCGAGGTCGCCAGAAGGACGTGACGGTTCTCGAAGCTCGTGGCTTCAGAGGACGCCCGGGATCGTTGACGCTCGAATACCGAACTGATGATCGAGGTCGTCTGCGAGCTGTCGGGCGATGTCGCGCAGAGCAGCGGCACCGCCGTCTGCGGAAGATTCGGCCTCCACCGCGCAATCGGCCTGCGGACCGCCCTCCTCTAAGGGAGGACATGAAAAACTATTGTCGACAGCCACCATAGGACGAGACAGACGAGTCGCGTCCTGCAGGAACGTCGCCCGGATCAGCATCGTCCCGGCGCCGCCCAAGCTGCGGATCGCCTCCAACACGTGAAACAAGTCGATGCAAAACGCAGCTCCGACGCGGTAAAGTCGCTGGTCAAGAAGTGTCTTCCCCGCGCAGGCGGGGGTGGTCCGTACAGCTCCTGGCTCTCGTAGCCGAGGTTGTGGTCTTCCCCGCGCAGGCGGGGGTGGTCCCGGCTCGAAGTCCTCCTCGTCGACGACCTGTGTGTCTTCCCCGCGCAGGCGGGGGTGGTCCGTCATCGTTTGCGTCGTAGACGTCGTCCACGAGGTCTTCCCCGCGCAGGGGGGTGGTCCGCTGCATGGGGCATGCAGGACCCATGCAGCACCGTCTTCCCCGCGCAGGCGGGGGTGGTCCGTCGCGGCCCTGCTGTGCGTTTCCGAGCGGACCGTCTTCCCCGCGCAGGCGGGGGTCCTCGGCGAAACAACGCGCCGGCTACTGGCTCAGCTCGCCTGGCACCGCAAACTCATGGCCCGCAAGTGGGACTACTCCGCACGCCGACACACCGGACGCCCACCGACACGAGCGCCGATCAAGACGCTCACACTGCGGCTCGCCAGGGAGAACCCACGATGGGGTCACCGCCGAATCCAGGGCGAACCGGCCCGACTCGGCCACCACATCGCCCACTCGACGGTCTGGCGGATCCTGCACGACGCAGGCATCGACCCGGCACCACGCCGCACCGGCCCGACCCGGCGACAATTTCCCACCGCTCAAGCCCAGGGCATCATCGCGGCCGACTTCCTCCACCTCGACACCATGCTCGGCAAACGCCTCTACGCCCTGGCGTTCCTCGAACACGACACCAGACGCCTGCACATAACCGGAGTCACCACCCACCCGACACAGACATGGACGATCCAGCAGGCCAGGAACCTCGCCACCGACCTCGGAACGCGCATGGAGTCGCTGCGCTTCCTGCTCCGCGACCGCGACGGGAGTACAGCCAGACGTTCGACGCCGTCTTCCAGGCCGACAACCTCCGCATCACTAAGAGCGCACCGCAGGCACCGCAGATGAACGCCCACTGCGAACGGGTCATCGGCACCATCCGACACGAACTTCTCGACCACATCCTGATCACGGGAGAGGCCCACGCACGGCAAGTCTTCAAAGCCTACGAAGACCACTACAACCGACACCGACCCCACCAGGCACGACACCAACTACCACCCCAAGCCCAACAGCACCCCGCCACGGCACACGACCTCGACGCCCGCAGAGTGCTCCGGACCCACATCTTCGGCGGACTCATCAATGAGTACAGACATGTGACCTGACCAGCAGCGATGACTTTTCGAGCGGCACAGGACGGGTTACTCGGCTCGCAGCGCGGGGTGGCCGCAACCCTGTGCACGGTCGGCCGAACCGCCGATACCATCACGGCCCGCTGAGGCCTCGCCGACTGACCTGATCCGGCTCCGCAACCGCAACCTTGACCTGATCATCTGCGCCGACGGCCGCGGGCGACGGTTACCGGAAGTTCGCCACCATCGGGTCCCAGATGTTCGGGCAGATTCTCCGCAGGCGCAGCGTGATGTTGAATTGACGGGTGCGCGAACCCGAGAGAGTCGAGATAGGCCAGAAGGGTGAGAAGGCGGTGGCCAGCGCCTTCATGCAGCTGGGCTGGCCATCTGCTGACGCGCCCGGATCGGATCTGGGCACCGACCTCTTCCTGCTGGTGCGCAACCGCCGGTTCGACCTCGGCCTCATCGTGGGGGCTCAGGTGAAAACCGGTCGCAGCTTCTTCGAGGAGCCAGAGACCGGTGGCGACGGCGAACCTGTCGGGTGGTGGTTCCGCGAACGTGATCGCGAACATGTCGACTACTGGTTGGGGCACATCGCGCCTCACCTGCTGGTTCTCCATGACCTCGACACCGGTCTCTCGCACTGGCAGCACGTCTCCCAGGACACGGTGGTCCCAACGGGCAAAGGCGTGAAAATCCTCATCCCGCGCGCGCACACGGTCGACCAGTCCAATCTTGACGCACTTTTGGCCGTGGCAGGCACTACTCGCCCGCCCGTGACGTGGGAGGGCAGTGCCTGGGCGGACATCACGAAGATCGCGCCTGCTCAGATATTGCGACACGCCCTGCTCGTGCCACGACTGGTTGCTCCCCACCGCAACGCGGGACACAAGGACACCATCAGTGCCGAGCAAGCCGTGGCGTTGCTGATTGAGGGGCGCTTGAGGGATCTGGACAGCTTCGGGAAACGCGATCCGTCGATACCGACGTTCGAAGGCGCCGAAGATTCTCCAGACTGGATGTGGCGCTTCGTCCACGCCATGTACGTACGCGTCACCACCGACGATCCGAGCCGGCTCGTAAAAAGCATCGACGACGCTCCCAGTCCAGAAGCTCGCGCGGCCGCAACTGTGGCTGCAGCGGCCTCGCTGTCGGAGCAAGCGCGGCCGGAGGACGCCCTTCGTCTTGTCCAACAGGAGTTGGAGCGGGACGAGAGCAGCCCTGTAGATCACGCCTGGTTGCTCGCCCAACGTGCGCGCACGTGCCGCGAACTCGGGCACATCGAACAGGCACGGGAGGACGCGACGGCGGCACTACTCGCGAAGGTGAGCTACAGCAACGACGTCACCGCCACCGCTATCGGCGGTGCCGCAACCGGGATCCTCTGGCTGACCTCCGACTTCACATCATTCGACTTGGAGAACACGATCGCGTCGTACGACACATCGGCGACGTGGTGGCGTACCCAGCGAGCGGCTACCGGCACAACCGCAGTGGTTGAGCGCGAGTTCCGGAACTGGGCGGGCAGCCAGCCGATCGTGTTCGGCGACGGTGATGTCGCGAACAACCGCCTCTACACAGCCGCCCTCCTCGCCAGCCACGTCGGCGATCACGGCGCATGGTCGTCGTACAGCAGTCTCAACGTCCAGCAGCACCTGCTGAGCGTGACACGAACCAGCGACATCGACGCGGTCCGTCGTCTCCTGACCGAACTACGCCTGACCGGTGACCACAAGGCACTCGGTCGTGCGGTGCCGCGTCTCATGCTCGACGGGCCGGCGGCAGCAGTTGCCGCGGCAGCAACCGACATCGACCTCGACCGGTGGTCGCACACCCCAGCGCACGCAACCCTCACACTCCTGAGGCAGAGTGGCGACGTACTCGATGGTGATGACGCAGCGAAAGCTGTGGACTGGATCCTCGCGACGCTCGACGACCCGGCGCAGTTCGAGGCGACGACGACACCCGAATACAGCACCGAACACGAACTCATCATGACGCTGTCCGGCATTGTCGCCGCCGCACCGCTCGACCGGCAACAGGCGATTGCCCATCGTGTGGCGAACCTACCGCCCGTGCAACACGCTTCGCCATCAATGGCGTGGACTGCGGTGGTGAACGCGCTGCCGGTCGATTGCTGGCCCACCGACCTGCTGTCGCGCGCAGCGCGGTACTCCGATCGCCACGACGCGCGTCTCCGGATGGCGCTTCTCCAGACGGCGGCCCCAGTCGATGAGCAAGTTCGGCAACGGCTCCTAGACGAGGTCGCCGCCGGCTCCGCGGATGCCCTCGCCTCGCTCAGAGACGTGCAGGGACTTGATCACGGCACCGCCAAGTCGCTCATCGTGCAGTTCGAAGCCCAGACTGTCAAGGAGATCACCAACGCGCGCAGGGGTAAACACCACACGTACTCCGACAACGCCGTCGACCCCGCACGAACGCTGGCATTGCTCAACTTGACCTATCCGGACCTGGCACGCTGGCCAGGGCTTTACGAGTTCCTGGCCGAGCCTCTCGTCGCAGGCCGACGTAAGCAGAGCACGTGTGACCTGCTCTCCTCCAACGTCGCCGAACTGAGCGAAGGCGTGCGCCTCCGACTCGCCCACGTGGCGAAAACGATGCTCACCCACCCACCGACGGCCGTCGAGCGCATCGCTGCAACCCCGAATGCCCGTGATGCGGCAGCAACCCTGATCGCGCGGCTGGGCGACACGCCTGAAGCGATCGCGAACCATGTCTTGGAACTGATGAGTGGCGGGGTTCGCGGCCGGTCCCGAGCTGCACACCACGCGATCCTCCTGCCCGACGCCGAGGCGGCCGGGATGTTGAGTGCGCTGTCGCACGACGAAGACCATCGAGTGCGCGCCGAGGCCGCCGCTACCGTCATGATGCTGGTCGCCCGCGGCCGTGGAGGCCTCCTGGCCACGCGCTTGCTGGGTCGGAGCCTCGACGATCCCGGCATCCTGGTCGCGCAAGCTGTCGCCGATCGGCTGGTTCGCATCGAGTATCCGAACGCGGCGTGCATCGACATCGCCAGGCGGCTGCTCTCCCACCATTCGGCCCGCGTTCGCGCCAGGTGCACAGCGTTCCTGCGGCGCCACCATCCCCACGCTCTGGACACCCGGACCTGACCACCAACCCATACACTGCGGACAGCTCAAGCCCTTCGAGTACGACTTCCACACCGCCCTCACCACGTGGACCACGTCTACCTCGCCCGCGCGACGGACGCCGACCCACAGGTCCAGCCGAAGCACAGCTCGAACGGAGAGCTTGGCCTCATCGAACACCGGTGGTGCACCCAGCACGACCTCGCCCGCACCACCGACAAGCTCCTCCCGGCACAATCCGAACTGCTCTACCGCGTGCTCGTAGGCCAACTCGATGAGGAGCTAAGTGATCAGCTCAGAATGAGTTTCCGCAGACAGATGATCGAGCAGGCCAGGCTGAGCATCGCTTGGTGGACATCGGCTCGGCGTTCGGTGCGGACGCGGAGTCGTCGGAAGCCCTTGATCCAGGCGAAGATGCGTTCGACCGGCCACCGGACCTTGCCCAGGCCGGAGCCGTGCTCGACACCGCGTCGGGCGATGACCGGGGTGATGCCGCGGGCGCGGACCAGGCGGCGGTACTTGTCGTGGTCGTAGCCCCGGTCGGCGTAGAGCCGGCGGGGCCGACGACGAGGCTTGCCGACCACGCCCGGATAGACGGGACGGCGTCGACCAGCGGGATTAACTGGGTGACGTCGTTGCGGTTGCCGCCGGTCAGCGTGACGGCGAGCGGGATGCCGGTCGCGTCGGTGATCAGGTGGTGCTTGGAGCCGGGCTTGCGCCGGTCGACCGGGCTCGGCCCGGTGTGGTCCCCCCTTTGAGGGCACGCAGGTGCGTGGAGTCCACCAGCGCGGTGGACAGGTCCAGCAGGCCGGCGACGCGGAGTTCGGCGAGCAGCCGCTCATGCAACCGCTGCCACACCCCGGCCTTGTGCCACTCGGTCAGTCGCCTCGAGCAGGTCGCGCCCGAGGCGCCGAACAGCGCGGTGGGCAGCCGATTCCAGCCGATGCCGGTGCGCACCACGTACAGGATGCCCTCCAACGCCGCCCGGTCATCGGCACGCCTGCGACCTGGGTGACGAAAGCGCCTAGGGCGTACCGGGCTCAGCGGCTCAAGCCGAGCCCACAGCTCGTCGGTCAGGACCTCCTCACGCACGCCATGATCGTGGAATGTCCTGCGCCACAAGCAAGGCCGACATGCCGACTCATTATGAACTGATCACTAAGCCCGACCCACGACTGATCCCGCAGCCAACCCGGCGGTCAGCGACCAACCTGTTCGAGTCTTCCTTGTCGGTTACTCGAGCACCGCGACGGACAGCAGTCCACAGCCGTAGGATTTGGCCCTGCCGATACCGCCCAGAATCGCAGCTCGCAGACCCTCAGGTGCCCGTACGATCGCTTGCCCTTCGAAGCGTGATCTAACGGCTGTGATCTTGCGGTTGCCCGACCCGCTCTGTCGGCCCCCTCGGTGTACGCCGCTGGCCGTGATGTGGGCTGTGGTCAACTCGAGGCCGGCCTGCGTGGCCCTGCGCTGCCACCATTCGAGCGCTTCGTCGCCTGCCAGACCACGCACCACGCCGCGTCGGCCTCGTGTGAACTCGCTCTTGGTCGGGTTCGCCACGATCCGGTACCGGACGGCCACTCCATCGGTCAGACGCGTTAGGTGTGCCTCCAGGTTCCGGGAGCCTCCGTGGGCGTATCCGTTGGGCAGCCGCGCGGGATCCATCGGCAACTTCGCCTGCACGAGGATTTGCACGCCGGCTGCTGTCTCCTCGACGCGGTACAGCAAAGCGGCTGCCTGTCGGGCGTTCGGCCCGAAGCCGCTTGGGCAAACGATGTTGGTCACTGTCTTGTGCATGGAATCGGCATCCCGCAGGTCCTGCCGGACTCGGTGGTGCGCGGGGTTGGCGATGATCCTCGTCAGGGTCGTGGTGTCGCTGTCCAGGCCGATCAACGGTTCTCCTCCCGTTCCGCTGCGGTTCCCTGCTCCCCGCCGGTCTCGTCGTGTCCGATCGATGCCAGTCGTTGCAGGTAGTCGAGTCCCACCCCGCCGCACATCTGCGCGGGCAGGTGGTGGGTGCTGCGCCAGGTCGTGTGACTGGCAAACGCACGAGAGCGGAAGGTATTCAGCGGCTGGGTGGCGCGCACCTCTTGAGTTGACGTCACGCCGTCGGTCGGCGGCGTCTCGGTGACATAGTCCACCGCGACTGTGTCGGCCTGCCGTGGCGCCGTTCGCGCGACCGGGATCGTGTCGAACAGTGCGCGAGCGGGATCCTCATGACGTCCCAGCATGAATGCGCCGGCCGGCGGGCACGAGCGGCGCCCGAGGAACGGCGCGTATGCCGGTCGGGCGAGCTTGTCGCCGATCCTGTCGAGGATGTCGCCGCCGTCTGAGGTCACCGCGACGGTGAAGACGGCGTCACTGAGGTAGTACCGCTCGCTGACCAGCGTGCCCTTGCCCTCCTTCCGGAACTTGAGCCTGGCGAGGACCGGTGTCTGTTCGCGCGGTCGACCGCCGCCTACGGTGTGAAAGTCCGTGATCAGCTGGCCCGGGCGGTCGATGCGGATGGTGAACCGCAGAGTGGCGAGTTCGATGATGGGGTCGTCCCGGCCGAGGCCGATGACAGCCGCGACCATCCCCAACAGACCCGACCGAGTGGGGTGGCGTTCGGTCTCCCTGCGGTTCCACGGCGAACTGCTGCCCCATGACTGCATCGGGCCGCACAGCTGGAGCACGATGCCGCTCACGCCGCCGCCACGCGGATGCGGTCCATGAGCGCGTTTCCAGCGGCTTGGACGAGTCCGTCGAGGGCGTCGTGGTGAACTCCCAGGGAAGGCCACGACTCGTCGTGGGGTAGTGCGTATCCCGACCAGTGGCCAGGGTCGCCGATGAACCGGTGCAACCGCTCGGTGTAGTCGGCCAACAACTTCCGTCCCGGGCCGGCGTACCCTTCCGAGCTGGTCGGCACGGGCTTCTCGAACGCCGAAGCCAACGACAGCGGTGCATCCCGGACCGCCAGGTGCACCAGGTCCGGCCGCGTGGTCGGTGCGGTGGAATTGGCTTTGCCCGTGGGCACCACGGACAGGAACGTGTTCGCCCACGCCTCGACCAACATGACCGCGGTGTCGACGTCGCCGAGGCTACGCGCCAGCTGACCGACATTGACGTTGCAGTAGCGGTAGAAGGTGCCGGTGGCGAACTCGGCGGTCGACAGGTGCCCTGCTCCGGTGCCGGTGGAGCAGTCGTCGACGGCGGTGAAATAGTCGAAGTCCGGGGCGCTCTCGTGAATGGTGAAAGCGTGGGCTACCTGGGTGTTGCCGTCGACGGTGTGGCCTGGAACCTCCGCAAGCATCCGGCCGAGGAGTTCGATGATGGGATGCCTGCTGTTCAGGATCTCGGTGACGGTCTCTCGGATGCCCACTACCGCGAGATCCACCGTAGTCTGGATCGCGTCCTTCTCTTTGGCCGATAGCTTCTTGATCTTGCCCTTGTCGTCGAGAGCGGGTAGGGGCACGGTCACGAGTTTCTCGCGGTTGTCCAGGGCGACTCGCGCAAGGTCTTGGACGACCGAGGCGGGCAGCCACAACAGCACCTTCGTCGAATCGTCGTCGGCGTCCGGCGCGAGCCCGTAGGCGTGGACGATACCGCGGCCAGCGCGCCTGGCGTCGTCCTCGGTCCACCCGTGTTCCTCGACAAGGTGTCGGCCCAGCACGGCGGCAATTCGTCGCGTCCGCACGGTCCTGGAGTCCATGTCCTTCTCGACTTCATGGCGTGCGGCGCGCTTCCACGACTGTGAGGACACCCTGATCCTCGGGGCTCCTCCATACACACAGGACTTGGGGCTGCCGAGCCCGTCGCGATTGACGTTGGCGTACGGCAGCGTGTGCAAGGCGTGGATGTCCAGGTACAACGGTGCGCTCCTCAGGTGGTGATCGGTGTCGGTGCACGAAGTGCGGTCAGGAACCGTGGGTGTCAGGGAAATCACCGGCGGCTGTGTCGAGTTCCTCATCGGGCTCGGTGTCGCCGTCGCGGTCGATTTCGCGGTAGAAGGATTGCAGCCACTCGCTGCCGATTTGCTGCCGTCGTGCCGGCCAGCGGGAGCTCTGATCGAGCAGAGCGGCGAAGTCGACCGGGGTCGCCTCGGCGCGCAAGGGCATGACGATCCGCGTGAGGACCTTGCACAGTGCGGACGCCGGTTGTCTGGTCAGGAGGTGCACCGAGGCTTCCCTGGTGTTCAACGCGATCCGGCCGCACCGGGCGATCGATGTGCCCAGGTTCCCCGCCCACGCGGCCGGGATGGCGTCCTCGTGCCGGTAGGCGATCAGTGAGGACACCGTGTAGTAGACCGCCTTCTCGTGCGGTCCCGCCGAACCCGTCCACGATGCGACGTAGCGGTGCAGGCGACTCGCCTGGTCGACCGTTCTGCCCAGACCGGACCGGAGGTCGGCTCGCGGTCCAGGATCGGACGCGAGTTCGACCATGCGCGCGACGAACAGGCTCGACCGTTCACTTGCCACTTGGCTGCTCCCTGCGTGGCCGGGGGTTCTTCTTGGCGACGAAGCGGGTGATGGCGCTCTTGGCCTTCGTCACTTCACGGACCACCGCGGGGTGATGCGCGACGTGTTTGGTGGCTTCGCGGATGGCGATGAGCGCGATCCGCTGGAACGACCGGTACGGCTCTGCGAAGTCGGCCTCGGCAAGGGCACGCCAGTACAGCTCCTCCGCCTGCGGCCAGTACCACCGTTGTGCGGACTTCGCCCACGAAGCGTCACGGTCAGCGGTGCCCGGCGTCCCGTTTCCTAGAGCACGGAAGGCCTTCTGCAACTCCTTGATCATGACCTCGCCGACACCCTCAACCGCGACCATCAACGCCTCCGCACCAGCAGCGCGCGCAGGGTCGAACTCGTGGATGAAACGCATGATCGGTGGCGTCACGGAGGTGTTCCACGCGAAATTGGTCGCCTTCATGTCCTGGTCGAAGCCGACGGCACGGACCCTGAGACGATCCAGCACGTCGTCGGGCAAGCTCAACGCGGAAGTCAGCACTCCGGGCCGCTTGTGTGTCGCCCGATCAGCCAGGAGCGCGTCGACCTCGCGCCACAGGGCACGATCGGCTGAGGCGGCCCGCGCTTTCCAATCACCCGTCTTGTCCCGGTCCTGGATGGTGTACGGGTCCCTGAGCGGTACGTCTCTTCTCTTCTTCCACCCCCAGGTCAGGCGACCTCCGCTGATCGCCTCGCCGGCCGGGTTCGCTTCCAGCAACACGGCATGTCGAGACTGACCGACCAGTAGACGTGCCGGCCAAGTCGGCTCCGGTGGCATTTCGAGCGGGTCGTGAAGTTCCGCCGTCTCCCAGGGAGCGTGGTCGTCGCCTGTCAAGTCTGCGCCGGACGACGGGCTCGGGATCCCCGCTACCAGGGTCTCGAACAGCGTGTCCCCCAGTGGGTAGAAGGTGATCGTCGACCGTAGCGGCCCGGCCGACATGTGTTGACTGCGAACATCCCCGACGGTCCGGGTGCCACCCGTACCGCCAGAGCCGTAGTAATGGTGGATCAGCAGCAACTCCAGCGCATCGCCGAAGGACAGGTCCGGCGCGTGGCCGTGGTAGGTGTGCTGCCACCAGATCGGCTTGTTGTCCTCAGGTCGGCGCACGTCGAGGAAGTTGGTCGACTTCAGCTCGGCTTGCTCCACTAGACGAGGGTCCTGCCACCACGGCCGCTGACGGTCCAGGAGGTCCCAGCCGTGCTGATGGGCGTTCAGGTAGCGGTCGACGTCCTTCTCGACGAACTTCCCACGGCGCATCACGACATTGCGCCGCGCCTGCCAGTCGCCCCCGGTCGCCGTGTCCAAGCCGGTCACACGTGCCGCCACCAGGTACAGCACGCGGAGCATGCCCGCGAAGGCAGGCGGCATGGTCATCGAGAGGTCCATGATCAGGTGTGATCTCACCAGTAGTTCGCGAAGGCCCACACGATCCGCTGTACCGTCGGGAAACACGACCGGGAACAGCCGTTCGGTTCGTAGATCACAGGTCATCTTCGCGTCCCCTCACGAGTCCCAATTCGGCATCGACAGTCAGGCCGGGGTGCGGAACCGGCAGGATGCGCGCGTCGCGCAGGTAGGGATGTCGCCACGCCGGGGTGATGCTGCTCAAATCGGCGACCCACGCCGCAGGACAACGGATGGACTTGTCGACCAGCGATCGAACCTGAGCGGATGTCGGTCTCTCGCCAGTCGGCAACGATGTCGCACGCGCCGGGTCGAGCCACCGCCGTCCCGAAGCGTCCGTCCACACTGGAATGACCAAAGCGTTGTCGATGCCCAGCCTGGTGGCTGCGTCGGTATCGCGCACATCCGGATGAGTGAGGTCGGCGAGACTGTCGATCATGTGTGGCGGTGGCACGGCGGCCAGTCGTGCCAATCCCCGTTCGAACGCGGTCGTCGCTCCGCGTTCGCGCCACTCCTCAGCGGCAGCCCCATCGAACGGCGGCAGGTTCAAGTCGTGGACTGCCTGCACCAGGTTGTCGACATCGTCGGGCACGGTGAGGTCCGCGAGTTGCCTTGTCGCCAGCAGACGTCGCGTGGCGCGCAGCTCGTACTCCGAGTGCAGCATCAGCCACTGTCTCGGGATCTCGTCCCCTTCTGTGTCCAGCACGACCACTGTCGGTTTGGTCGCGTACACAGGCCGCTCCTGCTTCGGGCGGTTATGCCGGAGACAGCGACCCAGTCGCTGGATCAGCAACGCGATCGGCGCGATATCGGTAATGACGAGATCAAAGTCGATGTCCAGGCCTTGCTCGATCAGCGGTGTGCACACCAGGATGGCGCGTTCCGGGCGGCGCCCGTTGCGCCGGTTGGCGTCCTTGCCGAACTTCCGCTCGACCTCATCCTCGACTTCCGCACGCTTTCGATGCGGTAGGCGTGCATGGAGCAACATGACCTGCGTGTCAGTGCCCAGCGCCCGCCGCAGCGCCGTGAGCGTCTTCTGCGCGGTCGGCACCGTTCCGCAGATGATCGCTATGCAGCCACCCTCCCGCTGGACACGCTGGACGTACCGAAGAACATGCGAGGTGCGGGAACCTTTCGTGTAGCGCACGTACTCGATCCGCGCGGATCGCTTGTCAGCGGAACGGATCGCCTGCATCTCGCTGCCCGACCTCTGCACCTCGCCATCGGCACCGTGCCAGATCCAGCCCGGATATTCGGCCGCGTGGATCTCCGGCAAGCGGTCCGGATCAGCCCCCGTCAGGTACGCCGCAGTAAGATCTCGCGCGATGTGCCGGGGCACAGTGGCGGACAGCAGGACGACCGGGATCCCCAGAAACCCACACCAGGACAGCACACGAGCGAGTAGCGCGAGCATGTACGGCTGACAGGTGTGGATCTCGTCGACAACCACCGTCTTACCGGTCAGCGCGAACAATCGAAGCATGTTGAACCGGGTCGCGAGCCCGGCCAGCAGCAGTTGATCGATCGTAACGACCGACCAACCGGCAAGCAGCGCCCGGTGCGGACCGTTCAGCCAGTTCAACGCTTCGTCGTCCGTGCAATAGCGTCGGTAGGGCAGATGCAGCGCAGCCGTGGAGTGAGCCAGCGTTACCCGTCGAGGGGACCCGGTCGCCGGGTCGATGAACCTGCGCCCCTGCTCCCACATCGCGTTGGTCGTCACCTGCGTCGGCAGGCACATCACCAGCCCCGGGCGGCCTGTCACATGACCGAGTCGATCCGCGGCGACGAAGGCGGCAATCGTCTTTCCCGCCCCGGTCGGCGCGGTGATCAACAGGATTCCCCTGCCGGACGGCCGGAATCCATCTTCGATCGACCGCTGCAAAGCGTTCGGAACCTTCCCCATGAGCAACCGGGTGGTCGTACGTTCGTCCGGCGACCAGGACGCCAGGTCCAACCTCAGGATTCGTTCACGTACGGAGCGAACCGTGAACCGCCATCGCTCCCCCACTGTCTTCGGAGCATTCCATTGGCTCCGCTTTATCCACTCCACATCGGAGGCGATCCAGTCGGCGAGGATCACCACACCACTGATAACCACGACTGCGGGCCGACCGAGGCGCACGGGCGCCACAGGCTCGAGAAGGCCGAGCATCAAATCGACGACAGCCCGACGACGGGCGTGCCATGTGACGCCCCCCAGCAACTCGTCGTGCTCAGCCCAGCGAACAGCCCGACGATTCGGTGCCTGGAAATCCCCGTGGTGGCTGCCGACGATTTCCGCGATGCGGTGTGCGACGCTGTCCACCAACGAGTCGCCAACCTCGGCGAAGTCCGACAGCAACGTGGGCAAGCTGAGATAGCCGACGTGCTCGTGGCTGCGATAGTCGGCGCTACCCTTGGGTGGCCATTGGTCCTGGAAGCACGGGCAGGCCTTCCCTACGTCGTGCAGTCCGGCGACGAAAGCCACGAAGGTGCACGCCTGCGTCACGTTGAGCCCCAACTGCTGCGCCAGCCAGCTCCGAACCCCTACCGGGAGGTAGACGTTCCACAGCACATGTGCGGCAGCAGCCGTATCCAGGGAATGATCTTCCAATGAATAGGGGCCGGGAAGGCCCCGCCGTTTCGCCCAGGTCATTTGCATTCAGGTCACGCACTCCATGCCCGCGCGACACCGCGGACATGGCCCCTGAAACGGCGAAGCGGCTCGAACGGCCGCCAGGGCGGGCGCTTATCCGAGCACTCGAAATTCACGGTTCGAAAGCTCCACCCATTGGCGCAGACCTGCGCCGACAACATGTCACGTTCAATGCCAACGAGGCAACTCGGCGCGCCGAACACGAACACGCCCAATTCAACGATCGCGTTCCGCGATCCCGTCGACTGATGAAACCACCATGCCCAGCACACATACCTCGACCCGCTAGACGGAAGCGAACTTCCACGCAACCCACTCCTCAGACCACCACTCGAGCGTTCGACCTCGAGGTGCGCCATACAAGCAGACGATGGACAGGGAGTCCAATCAGCAGGTAAGCCGCATTCCACTCGACCCGAAATCGCCCGTTCGGCTCAGAAATAACCTACCGTTCAGTCCAGATGATCCATCGATCAAACCGCACAATTGCGGTAAGACTCATCGACAGCCTGACCCTTCCAGATCGCACCGGGGTCGCAGCAGATTCGATGATCTTCGGTCACTGCCGACCGATGCCCCTCCGCCAAGCACGACGGGCGCCGACCAAATCTGCCAACTTGCTGAAGACGACCGGATTGACGATTGGTGCCTGAGATCATTCCCTGACGCGCACACCAGCGGCCTGACGATGCGGCAATTCTGCGGCCGTGAAGGCGCCCGCGTGCGCCGCCTGTACCGCGACCACGCCCGCCGGGTCGGCATCGACTAGAAACGCCGGGACTAGGACCATGCCGACGTCGCTGGCGGAACACCCGATCAGCCAGGCGCTGTCCGCGCCAACACCAGCCTCTACGGTGTCGTCCATGCCGGGATCGTCGCACTCGGCTGCGCACCAGGACTCGGCTTCGCCCACACCGGACACGTCAAGTCCTTCGTCTACGACATCGCCGACCTCTACAAGGCCGAGATCAGCATTCCTGTCGCTTTCGACATCGCGGCCCGCGAAGTCGCCGACATCAGCACCGAGACCCGCCGCGCCGTCCGCGACCGCATGAAGGATGGCACCTTCCTCGAAAATTGCGTCCGCGACGTCAAGACGCTGCTCACCGAAGACGACGGTCTCGTCGAGTACGGCCCCGAGGCCTTCGACGAAGCCTTGACACCCACAACGTCGTCATGCTCTGGGACGACAACGGACGCGCCGTCGCCAGCGGCACCAACTACGACCTCGACGTCGAAGGGAACGACCTGTGACCGTCATCGTGGTCGCCGCCTGCCCAGTCGGACTCCGAGGTCACCTCACCCGCTGGCTACTGGAGATCTCCCCCGGAGTCTTTGTAGGCAGCATCAACACCCGCGTCCGCGAACTCGTCTGGCCCCGAGTCGTGGAAATGGTCCGCACCGGCCGAGCAATCATGGTCCACCGCGCGAACAACGAACAAGGACTCGCCTTCAAAGTCCACGACCACGACTGGAAGCCCATCGATTACGAAGGCATCAACCTCATGCTTCGCCCCGCACATCCAACCGATCCTGACACCGACGCCGCTACCAAGGGCTGGAGCACGGCAGGACGCAGACGCCGCTACGGACGTCGCTGAACCCGCTTAGACTGCGCCGCTGCCGCCGAACTCGCGCACAACACTTCGCCCAAGGCGCCCACGATGAATTGGGCAAAAGTTGAAACGACACCCCTCTTGCTTGCGAGGCAAGACCGAACGCCTCCGACCCTGAACGATCAGTATCCCACCGTCGAGTACAGCATCCGATTGCAGCGGATGCAGATGCGCTCGCTGGCATAAATGCACTGGTCAGTGAAGGCCGCCGCGACCGTGCGTCTCTTGCGTTAAGGCTGGTGCTGATCTTCTTTGTAGCCTCGTCGTGCGTGCCCAGGTGGGAAGTTCCGGCGCCGTGGGCTAGTTGTCGTGGGGAGCCACGTCCTCGCCGCTTAGGCGGGAGCTGTTCCCGGCAGGCCACGCCTCCGTCGCGAATGAGGGCACCCTGTGTGCAGGCCACGCTGCCGCTGGCAGCAAGACCCGCTGAGCACCGGGCGCAGGTCCTCCCCTCGTACATCCGGTTGGCCCGTACTAGGGCCTGTCCTCAAAGCGGGTAGTCGTGATCTGCTTTGATCTTGAGTCATGATTCGGGGGCATGAGTTGACCGATGAGCAGGGGCAGGCGATCGAGCCGTTGCTGCTCGTCTCGGGAGGCGAAGGGGCGTCCTCGTGTGGACGACCGTCAGGTGATCAACGGGATGCTGTTCAAGGCGAAGGCGGGTGTGGCGTGGCGTGACCTGCCGGAACGGTACGGGCCGTGGAAGACGGTCTACAACCGGTTCTGGCGTTGGTCGAGGCGGTCCACGAGCTGGACCGCGAGGTGTCGGTGGACTCCAGCATCGTGCGCGCCCATCAACACGCCCACGCCGCCGTGCCCGCCGCACGCCCGCGCCCCCGGTGGGCGGTCGGGTCGTGCGGCGGACCCACCACCAGGATTCACCTAGCCTGCGACGGCCACGGCCCGCCCCTGTCCATCGTGCTGTCTGGCGGCAACGTCAACGACTGCACCCAGTTCACCCAGGTCATGGCCGGTATCGCATTCCGACGACCGCGTCCGGGTCGTCCGGCGACCAGACCTTCGCGCGTGATCGCGGACAAGGGCTACTCGACCAAGGTCATCCGCACCCACCTGCGCAAACGCGGTATCCCGGCCACGATCCCCGAACGCCGCGACCAACAGTCCAACCGCAAACGCAAAGGCGGTGCCGGCGGACGCACACCGGCCTTCGACCGCACCGCTTACACACGCCGCAACGCGGTCGGACGCTGCTTCAACAAACTCAAGCAGTTCCGCGCCATCGCCACCCGCTTCGACAAGACCGCCACGTCCTACCGAGGCATGCTCGACCTTGCCACCCTGCTCATCTGGCTTTGAGGACAGGCCCTAGCAGGCGGCGTACGGGCACCCAGGTCATGTCGGGCATGCCGGGAGTGATGCCTCCCCTCCGGCCTCAGCCACTCCGTGGGAAGGGACCACGTTCGGACCGCACGGCTCGACACACCTTTCCAAGGAAAGTGAATGAGAAACTGCCGTTGCGTGCGTAGCCTCGCAGGTCAACAAGTGTCTTCCCCGCGCCAGCGGGGGTGGTCCCTCCCCCACGCCCTTGACCTTGAACGTCGCCATGTCTTCCCCGCGCCAGCGGGGGTGGTCCGGTGTTAGGGGCGTTCCACCGCAGCCTTCGGTCGTCTTCCCCGCGCCAGCAGGGGTGGTCCCTGGTCGAACAGGCGGTCCAGCTTTCCCTCGATGTCTTCCCCGCGCCAGCGGGGGTGGTCCCGGGGCGAGGTTGTCGAGGTAGGTTTCGGCGGCGTCTTCCCCGCGCTAGCGGGGGTGGTCCGTGGGGCTGCGACTGCCGGCCGTGCAAGGACGCGTCTTCCCCGCGCCAGCGGGGGTGGTCCCGAGTTCTGCCCGGTCGCCGTCGTCGACGGCCTGTCTTCCCCGCGCCAGCGGGGGTGGTCCGGTGGCCCGTGCGCTGGGCTACGGCGCGGGCGAGTCTTCCCCTCGCCAGCGGGGATGGTCCGGTTCCGATGACGCCGCCGATAGCACTCACCACGTCTTCTCCGCGCCAGCGGGGGTGGTCCCACCAGCACCAGGGCGTTGGGCAGCATCGCGCCGTCTTCCCGCGCCAGCGGGGTAGTCCCGACCCGCTGGCGATGCTCTCGCCGTCCAACTCGTCTTCCCCGCGCCAGCGGGGGTCCGTGTCCGATGCCCAGTACCCAGCCGACCGCACCGTCTTCCCCACGCCAGCGGGGGTCCGTCGTCGCTAGTGGCAGCGGCCCTGGTGATGTCTTCCCCGCGCCAGCAGGGGTGGTCCGGCGCGCACCAAGCGGCGGCATGAACGGGCCTTGTCTTCCCCGCGCCAGCGGGTATGGTCCGTCACGACCGCCAGCCAAACACCGAGGCAGCGGGCCTTCCCCGCGCCAGCGGGGGTGGTCCCAGGGTGGCCTGTCCGGGCTCACCGGACGTCACGTCTTCCCCACACCAGCGGGGTGATCCGACTAGCGGCACCGGCGGTGCGACGACGCCGACAGTCTTCCCCGCCCCAGCAGGGATGGTCCCCACGCCTCGAACCCGCCAGCCCAGTCCACCTGGCCTTTCCCGCGCCAGCGGAGGTAGTCCTACGTCTACGCCGGGATCGCGCTGGTCGCCGGAGCCTTCCCCGCGCCAGCGCGGGTGGTCCCTCGAACTGGTCCGCAGTCACCGGTTCGCCGGTGTCTGCCCCGCGCCAGCGGGGATGGTCCGTTCACCGGGTCGCTGTCGTCCATCCAGCACCGGTCGTCCCCGCGCCAGCGGGGTAGTCCGCGGGACCTGTGATCTCGACCGCTTCGACCAGCGTCTTCCTCGCGCCAGCGCGGTGGCTTCCTCCGATCATGAGGACCTCACGCCTTCCGTCTCCACGCGCGGCCCGCTCTACCGGCGTCCGGCCGAACCCCGCAACGTCGAACTCGGCCGCGTACGGGCCACACCGACGGCACCCGGTTCTGAGCGAAGTGCCAAACACCCACTTCGCGACCATAACGAACGCAAAGTTGATCAATCGGTCGTATTCCGTGCGATACGCCGATTCGAACTGCGGTTCGGGTGCTTTCAGTGCTGGCAGCAGATTTGCGGATTCATCGTGATCCGATCCGGTGACTGAAGGCGACATAGCGGTAGCGCGCGGTGATTCGCCGCTAGGGTCGCTTGGAGGCGGGCGAGGGGAGGTCATCCGCGGTGATCGGTGTGCCGTCGTCGGAGGAGGGTGTCGCCGGAGACCTCGACGATGCCGATACGGCCCGGTTCCCGGTCGTGCCGATGCCGCGGGCTTCCGCTGTGGCGCCGCTGGTGCAGGGGCTGTTCGGCGGTGTCGAGCGGTGGGGGTGGGAGTTCGCGCCGCTGCCCCAGTTCTCCCTGGCGCTGGAGTCTGCGCCCGAGTGGCGTGAGCCCGACGAGGTCGTCGCGGCGTGGCGGTTGCGCAGGCAGCGGTTGCGGCAGGTGCCGTGGATGGCGGCCGGTGTCGGCGCGGTGGCGTGGGGTGGGTGGGCGCTGCCGTTCGCCGGCGCGGTCGTCGTGGACGTGGTGATGTCGGGTTGGCTGGTCGTGGGCCTCGCGGTGGTTTTGGTTCGGCAGGTCGCGGTGCCGCGGGCACGGGTGCGGGCCGCCGGGCGGGAGCGTGATTACCGGTTCGACCTGTTCCGCCACCGAGTGGGCGAGTGGCGCAACCGCATGGCGGCTCGGGACGAGGTGCTGCGGGTGCGCGCGGTGGCCAAGGAGTGGCTTCCGCTGCGGCCGACGGTGTCGGCGGCGCGGGTGGAGGTGTTCGGCGGCACCGGTGACGGTTGGGCGAGCCTGGTCACGACGGTCGGGAGTGCTCTGTTGCGGGCCGGCGGCTCGGTGTTGGTCCTGGATCTGAGTGAGCGGCGGGTCGGCGACGACTTGGCCGTTCTCGCTGACGCGGCGGGTCTGCCGGTGTCGGCTGTCGCGTTGGCGCGTGATGACGGCACCCTGTTGCGCGGGTTGGACGCCGACGAGGTCGCCGAGGTGGTCGCCGGAGCGGTGGCCACCATGCGATCCGGTACCGACGCCGCCGATCTGCGGGTGGTCGACGCCTCCATCCTCAGCACTGTTGTGGGCTGTCTGGACGGTCCTGTGACGTTCGCGCGGCTGGCGGCCGGTCTGCGGGTGGTGCGGGGTCACTACGACTCCGAAGGGCCGCTGACGCGAGCCGAAACGCGTCGGCTCACCGGCCGCATCGACGCGGTCGGCACCACGGACCGTGTCGTCAACGCGTTGCAGGCGCTGACGAATCTGGTCGAGTTGCTCGCCACCGATGAACCGCTGGGCGAGCCGGTGAGGTGGTCCGGGCCGGGGCTGACCGTGCTGGCCACCGAAGGGCCGCACGCTCGCCGCAAGGACTTCCTCGATCGGGTGTTGTTCGAGCGGGTGTTGCACGCGATGCGCGTACGCCCGCGACAGACCGGCGGTGACGTGGTGTTCGTGGCTGGTGCCGATCGGATCGGGCCGGCCGCCGTGGAGGACTTGGCCCGCCAGGCTCGGCGGTGCGGCGTGCGGCTGGTGCTGATGCTGGAGCACCTGCGCGACGACCTCACGCGGTTGCTCGGTGGGGCGGACAGCACGACTCTGCTGATGCGGCTGGGCAACCACGATGAAGCCAAGATCGCGGCGGAGTTCATCGGCCGTGAACACACCTTCAAGGTCAGTCAGATCACCCGTCAGGTCGGGCAAACCTTCACCGAGGGTTATAGCGAAGCCACCGGAACGCAGAGCAGCGCCTCGCGCAACGAGGGAACGCACCACAGCCGGCCGGACCGGGCTCAGTGGTTCGACCGCAAAGCGGGCAGCAGCGGGAGTTCGGCCGGCACGACGTCGTCGCGGTCGGACACCTGGCAGCACACCGTGAACTACTCGCTCGCCGATTCGGAGAACACCGGCACCACCGAGTCCCGCGTCTACGAGTTCACCGTGGAACCGACGCAGCTGCAGGGCCTGCCGCCGACTGCGTTCATCCTCGTCGAACACGGCGGCGGCGGACATCGCAGGGTCGTTCTGGCCGACTGCAACCCCGGGATCGCTCTGCTGCCCAGCGCGGTCGGCGGGTACGAGTGGGCGGCGGGAGTCCGACGTGCTTGAGCCGGCCCTGTTCACCAGTGCGCGGGTCCTCCGGCTGCGCTCCGCGCCGCGTCGAACAGACCCCGATCCGGTGCCCGCCCAGCTGTTCGCCGCGTTGACCGCCGCGCACACCGGGCTCGACGGTCGCGGACTGGTTTTCGCGGCGTGGCAACGGGTAGTGGGCGATCCGCAGGTGCAGGTGCTGTTCGGCGGGGTCCCGGGTTTCCCGGCCGCGGCCGGGTCCGGTGAGGTGGGCGACGTGCTTCCGCTGCTGTACCCGCCGGGTAGCACCGCGGAGGTCGTCGGCGCCGACGAGGTCGTCGCCGGCTGGCGCGACTTCCCGGCCTGGGTGCGTTGTGCGGGCCGGATCGACGCGCTGTGGCAACCGGTGGACGGCGGCCGGCGCTCACCGGGTCGGGGTGGGTTCGACGACTACGTCGCGCACCTCGGCGAGGCGTTCGTCTGGCTGACCGTCGCACAACCTCTCGCGACAGGACACGCCGACGAAGAACTGTCCACATTGGAGGTTGCGATCCCGCCGCTGCGCCGGGAGACGCGGCTGGAGTCCAGTCGGATCGCACTGCACCGCGCGGAGGGCCGCTACCGGGAACTGTCCCGTGCGCTCACGACAGGTTTGTGGGACGTGCACGTCCTGGTCGCGGGGCAGGACGAAACGGCCGCGCGGCGGGCGGCAGCGCTGTTGTGCGGTGCGAGCGACCTGGACGACCTGCCCTACGCACTCACGGCGGCGGGCGAAACCGGCTCCTTCGAGCGCACGGTGGCCGCGTCGGTCCCGGATTCGCCGTTCGCCGCTGGGGGCGAACTGCTGGCCGCCCTCGCGCGGCCTCCGAAGCGTGAACTGCCCGGCATCCGGTTGACCGAGCCCGCAGCGTTCGACGTCACCCCGGAAACGGGCGGGTTCCTCGCTCTGGGCACGGTGCTTAACGACGCGGACCAGGCGGCGGGGCCGTTCACGGTCTCGGAGGGCACCTTGAACCGTCACACGTTCGTCGCTGGCGCGACGGGCGCGGGCAAGTCGCAGACCGTGCGGCATTTGCTGGAGCGGTTGCACTACGCGGGCGTGCCGTGGCTGGTGGTGGAGCCCGCCAAGGCGGAGTACGCCGCGATGGCGGGCCGCATCGGCGAGGACCTGGTGACCGTGATCAGACCCGGCGCCCCGGACGCCGTTCCGGTCGGCCTGAACCCGCTGGAACCGGAGCCCGGTTTCCCGCTTCAAACCCACATCGACCTGGTGCGGGCGCTGTTCCTGGCCGCGTTCGACGCCGACGAGCCGTTCCCGCAGGTGCTCAGCCTCGCCTTGAACCGCTGCTACACCGAGTTGGGTTGGAACACCGTGCTGGGCGGGTCGCGCCTGCCGGCGGTGGTGCCGAAGTACCCGACACTGGCCGATCTGCGGCGGGTGGCCCTGGAGGTGGTCGACGGCATCGGCTACGGCAAGGACGTGACCGACAACGTCCGGGGCTTCATCGACGTGCGGCTGGGAGCCCTGCGCCTGGGCACTCCCGGCCGGTTCTTCGAGGGCGGTCACCCGCTGGACGTCGCGGATCTGTTGCGGCGCAACGTAGTGCTCGAGATCGAGGATGTCGGCAACGACCAGGACAAGGCGTTCTTCATCGGTGCGGTGCTGATCCGGCTGCACGAGCACCTGCGGTCCCGCCGGTCCGAGGGCTCGGCCGGCCGGTTGCGGCACGTCACCGTGCTCGAGGAGGCGCACCGGCTGCTCAAGCGCGCCGAACCCGGTTCACCGACCGCGCACGCCGTGGACCTGTTCACCTCCCTGCTGGCCGAGATCCGCGCGTACGGCGAGGGCATCGTGGTGGCCGAACAGATCCCGTCGAAGATCGTGCCAGACGTCGTCAAGAACACGGCGCTGAAGATCGTGCACCGGTTGCCCGCGGTGGACGACCGGGATTTCGTCGGCGCGACGATGAACCTGGACGAGGCGCAGTCCCGACACGTCGTGTCGCTCCCACCCGGCCGAGCGGTGGTGTTCGCCGACGGTATGGACCGTCCCGTTCGGCTGACCGTGCCGCTGGGCGAGGACCGGGAGAAGCGCCTGTCGGGACCCGCCCCGGCGATCCGGGGCACACGAAGCGTCGCCTGCGGTCCGACGTGTCGCGCGCGGGCGTGTCTGCTGCGCGAGGTCGACACGGCGGCAACGGCCGCGGACGACCCCCGGCTGGTGTTGTGGATCGAATTGCTCGTGGTGGCGCACCTGGTCGGCAGGCCCGCACCCGAACCGGCGAGGAGATGGCTGGCCAGCCTCGCCGCGAGGTTCGACGCGCGAACGCTCGAATGCTCCATCGCACACCGGGTGCAGACGGCGGTGGACCTGCGCTACGTCGGGCTGGCGGCGCACTACCAGCCCGAGGCGCTGGCCGAGCACGTCGCGGCATCCGCGCTGTCCACGGCGCGCGGAGAGGTCACCTCGTGCGACGGGACCGAGGTGTGGTGGCAGGCCGGCAAGTACCGGTGGCTCGACGTGGTGAGGGCGCTGGTGGAGGCCGACCCCGACGCCGGGCCGCACCCCGACACGGCGAGCTGGGCCGAACGCGGCCTGCACCTGACCGGCGACACGGTGGCCGAGCAGCTCGCCGACCTGGAAGCCCACCCCGACAGCTGGCTGCCCGACGACACGGTGATCACCGGCGACGGCGTCCCACCGCTCTACGAGCAGGCGTTGGCGAAGCTGAGCCGCGTGCGCCCCCTGGACCGCAGGTTCCTCGCGGTCACCGGCTTCCTCGGCCTACGGACGACGTGGCCGTTGACCACGCTCAACCTCACTGATCAGACACAGGGTGACCGATGAGTGCGGACAGGAACAGACCCGCCGAACAGCCGGAGCCGCCCGATCGGCCCGTCGAGTCCGGCGAGGCGGAGACCACCGGTCGGGAGACCGGGTCTGAGGAGTTACCCGAGGGAACCGCCAGGCGCTCGCTGCGCGAGGAGCGGGTGCTGGAGACCGACACGCGCGACAAGGTCGTGGTGGAACCCGCCGCCAAGGAGATCGTCAAGCACGCCGACCAGCGGGCACTCAAGGGCGACGGCGACCACTACGTCCGCGGCGTCCGCAACGAGGACCTCGTCTACTACGTCGACGGTGTGCTCGACCGGCAGGTGCCGAACGTGGAAACCAAGTACCCGGGCGGCGGTCGGGTCGCCCACTGGGACCCGGACAAGGAAGCCCTGGTCATCGAGGATGGTGACCGGGGCACGGTGTTCACGCCGAAGAACGGAAGGGACTACTTCGATGACCTCTGAGGGTCAGGAGCTTTCCGGTGAAGGTGTCATCCGGCTGCGAACGAGCGAGTTCGAGCTGCTGCGGCAGGTCGTGCGCGAGGTCCGTGAACTCAGCGACGACCAACTCTCCGCTGTCGGCGTGCGGCGTGACGAGGTGGACGACCTCCGCACCGCCGTGCGCAGCGTCCACGGCGAACTCGCCGACACCGACTACACCGCCTTGGACGTGGTGCTCGACGAGGCTCCCGCCGGTCCCCCGGCGGTGACCCGACCGGAACCGGCCGGCACGGCGAGGGTCACGGGCATGCTCACGCAGGCGACCGCTGTCCGGCTGCCCGGCATGATCCACTACGTGCGCGACTGGCTCGGCGAACGGGAACTGAGCCACCGCACCGGAAGCGACCCGGCCCGACTCGACGCCCTCGCCGACCGCTTCCCATCTGCCGGCTGAAGCCGCTGACTGCGGTCTGCCGCATGATCGGGTTGTTCTCTGGCTGGCGCGTCGAGCAATCCATCACGGTCGCCCCGGGGCCTTACAGGTCCGGATCTAACGGCTGTGCGTTCACAGTCGGACCGTCCGCAGGTGTCCCACTTAATGCTGATAATCCTGCGGACGAGTCGATCAACGCCGTGATTCCAGGCCGGGAACCAGCAGGCGTGCGTCGAGCAGGTCGATGGCGGCGGTGTTGATCTGGTTAGGCATCGCAAACATGGGTGGCGTGAGTGGTTGGGTTCCCAGCGGCGGCCCGCAGTGCGCGGCGGCTGTGTGCCCTGACTCGCTGAAACGAATCACGCCAGTCGGCGGACGCCCCGTATCGATGAAAGCCTCGGCAACCGACCGCAACGTCGGTAGACAGGCATCATGCCCTAGCATCAATGCTCCTGTCACACGGCCGCTGGTCTCTGCCTCTTCGGTGCCAGCCTCAGACCTCGCACCAAACGGCCCTGAACCAAAACGATGCTGGAATGACTCACTGCGCTGTAAAGTCGCTGGTCAGGAAGTGTCTTCCCTGCGCGAGCGGGGGTGGTCTGTCCTTGACGGGCTCGGCGCCCAGCACGGCGACGTCTTCCCGGCGCGAGCGGGGGTGGTCCCTACTTCACCCTGACCCTGCGCAACCGCAAGGCGTCTTCCCCGCGCGAGCGGGGGTGGTCCGTCCCGCATCCTGGCTGCGCAGGAGATGCTGGAGTCTTCCCCGCGCGAGCGGGGGTGGCCCCTCGACCAGGGCGCAGTACTCGGCGTACTGGCGGTCTTCCCCGCGCGAGCGGGGGTGGTCCGGCCAGCGCCGCGTCGGCCATCGACGTGTCGGGGTCTTCCCCGCGCGAGCGGGGGTGGTCCGCTCGGACGCGGCGTCTTGACCTTGAACGACCAGTCTTCCCCGCGCGAGCGGGGGTGGTCCCAACGCCACCAAGAGCGAGGACGGGTCGGCGCGGTCTTCCCCGCGCGAGCGGGGGTGGTCCCGAGTCCACCCGGTCGTCGTAGCCGTTGGCGGCGTCTTCCCTGCGCGAGCGGGGGTGGTCCCAGGGCAAACGTCGCGTTGGTGCCCTCGCGGGTGTCCTCCCCGCGCGAGCGGGGGTGGTCCGGTCAGCTACCTGCCCGGCGAGACGGTCAACTTGTCTTCCCCGCGCGAGCGGGGGTGATCCGGACGGCTCCCTGTCCAAGGTGACGCGAGCCACGTCTTCCCCGCGCGAGCGGGGTGGTCCGCCGACGCCCAGGCCCTGGTTGACGATCGCTTGGTCTTCCCCGCGCGAGCGGGGGTGGTCCGGACCTGCCGGGCGTCATCGACACGAGGTCGATGTCTTCCCCGCGCGAGCGGGGGTGGTCCCGCACCGGCGCCCGTGCCCCGCTGGCCGCCTGGCGTCCTCCCCGCGAGCGGGGGTGGTCCCGGCACAACCCCACAAGCCCGTTGGTCGCGGACCGTCTGCCTTCCCCGCGTAGCAGGCCGGGTCAATAAACTGCGCCATCGGAGCTCTCGCTTACAGCCAGACGTCGGGGTGGCTCGGTGGTTTGCCCCGGTCGACGGTGAAGATCAAATGGCGATTTGGCGGCGACGGGAACCCGGTGAAACGCGTCGCCGCGCGGTGCAATGAACTTGGACGACCAGCTCTGACCTGCGCGAACTGCCTCGAGCGCAGGTCAGAGCCTCACCGTCGCCTCTTTGACACGGTAGGGGTCACTGGTTCAATCCCAGTATCGTCCACAAGAGAACAACGCAGGTCAGAAGCCCGGTCCTCGATCATGAGGCCGGGCTTCTTGCGTGTGGTGCAAGATCAATGGCGATGAAATGGCGATCTGACGGTCGCGCGACCGCTGTCGACGGTGCCCTCCATCTCTGATCGGGTGACGCACGGCGGGCACCTCGGCACGCCGTCCTCGATCATCCACATGGCGTGGGTGTGCTGGGCTTCGTGGAAGGTGGACCACGGCAGGCCGCTGGAATGTGATCCACCGCACCTGACGACTGCGTGACGCTCGTCACGTCCTGGCCCAGGATCTCGCTTCGCCGCGCATTACCCGCACCGACGTGGCCACCAGGCGGTGGTGGACGACGGACCAGCGATTCCTGCTCGGCACCCCGGTTCTCGGCGGCTGTCTCGGACGTTAAGCCGGTTTTGCTGCTCCACGTCCCGCCCGGCCGCTTGTACCGGGCGCGCCATGTGCTCCGAACGGATCATGGCCCGCCGCGCGGGGTCAGGTCGCTTCGGGCAGGGTGAAGGTTTCGGCGGTCTCGCCGCCTGGGTTGATTCCGTATGCGTGCAACCGAACGGCTTCCGCGCCGCGGCCTGTCCCGTTGAGCAGGTCGATCAGTTGACGCATCCCGTATGGATCGGAGATGCCCAGCGCGTAGGTGTCGGTGGTCGCCTCGACCATCCAGCGCAGCAGGAGTTCCGCCTCGTCGTGTCGTCCGAGGAGCATGAGCGTCTCGGCGAGCCGTTTTGTGGCCGACCAGTTGCCCTTGGCGTGTTGGGCGCGCAGTGGGGGTTCGGCGGCGGCGGCGCGGTTGAGTTCGCGGCACTTGTCGAGGATCAGCCGCGCGGCCATGGGGTCCTCGGCGGCGCTGCGCTGGAACCACGTGATCGCCTCGTCGAGATCGCCGTGCTGCACGAGGAATCCGCCGAGGTGCCACATCACCGGGGTAGCGCCCGCCTCGGCGTGCCGCCGCAGCAGTTGCTCCGCTCCGTTCCGGTCGCCTCGCCGCTGCAACGCGGTGGCCAGCCTCGACACGGCCAGCGGGTCGCCGGTCTCCGCGTGCGCCCGGATCCAGTGGAACGCCTCCTCGGTTTTCCCTTGCCCGGTCAGCAGGTGCTCCAGCCGCCACATGGCACCCGTGTCGCCCGCCTCCGCCTGGGAGATCAGCAACCGCTCGGCCTCATCCGTCCGGTAGACGCGTCCCATCGCGTCGGCCAGCCGCAGAACCGGCTCGGACTCCCCCGTTTCGGCCGCCCGACGTGCCCACAGGAGGGCCTCTTCGGGGTTTGTGGCCGACAACCTGTCCGCGAGCAGCATCATCGCTCCGCTGTCGCCGGCCGCCGCGCGTCCACGCAGGTCGTCTTCGTCCTCCGCGAGGTCGCTCAAGGTCAGGACGAATCCCAGGCGCAGCGGCGGATCCACGGCGTCGGCACGGGCGCGCCACTGGACCGCCTCGGCGGTGGCGGCTCGACGTTCGTGCAGCCACCCCAGCAGCCGCATCGCCCTCGCGGTGGCCGCGCCACTACCGTCCGACGCCACGCCCAGGGCCCGGTCGGCCAGCCGTGCGGCCACCGCGTAGAGGCCCCGCTGCTGTGCCTGCTCGGCCAGGGCCACCAGGTTGTCCACACCGGTCGCGTGCTCGACCAGCACGTCCCACAGCCCGGCCGGACACCGTTCTCGTTCGCGGTCCTGTTTGCCTTGCTGGTAGAGGTAGTCGTGCAGCCGGTACAGGGGTGCGCGGTCGGTCCCGGTGCGGTGTCGGATCAAGGGCCCCGGCGCGCCTTTGCACGGGCGTGTGGCGTAGTCCAACGCGTGCTCGAACCAGTCTTCGCCCATCTGGTCGACATCGACGTCGCTGAGGTAGGCCAGGGCGCCTTGTGCCAGGAACTGCGCCGACAGGTCTTCGGGATACCCGAGACGCCGCACGTCCACCGCCGTCCGCAACACGGCCTCGGCCGCGCGCGGCGCCGTGCGCCACCGGTCGAGCAGTTCCGGTGCGCCCGCCAGGGACTGGGTGATCCGCCGGCCCACGGCGTTCTTACTCGCCCACGCCAGCCGGGGGTCCACTTTCGCGGCCTGTGCCAGGGACGGGAGGTCGACGTCCTCGAACGCGTCGGGCACGCGAATGACACGTCCCGCGAGCAGCGCGGTCGTCTGCGAGCCGGGTTCCCGCGTGAGGGCGTCGTGGTGTTCGCGCCACAGCGTGCCCAGCACCAGCACCGGCGCCCGACGAGGATCATTGAGCAGGGCGCGCAGCATGCCGACGATCCGCTCGCTTGCGCCCAGGTAATCCTGGGTCTCGTTGAGCCACACGACGGTGCGCGGCTCCACCCGGTCCAGCCCGTCCAGTGCCGCTTGCGGACGAGTGGGCGACTGCGGGTGCCACAAGCGCCAGCCGCCCGCGACGCGCAGCGGTGCCAACGCCTCCCAACAGGCGCGGGTCTTGCCCGCCGCCGACCCCGCCGTGAGCACGGCCATCGCGCTCCGGCCTCGCACAGCCTGCTCGACCACCTCGCGCAGCAGCGCGTCGTGGGCACGCGGCACGTAGACCGGCAAGTCAGGCACATGCCTTTCGTCCAACGTGATCGACCGGTGCACCTCCACCGCGAACGGGTCCACCACCCGCTCCAGCGGCACCCCCACCGGACCGCTCGGCGGGACCGTGGTCAGGTACACGTCACCGGCGGCCTGCACCACCACCGAACCGTCGGACGCCACGGCGTTCTGCGTGACCGTTGAGGGTGCGGCCTCCTCGTGACCATCTTTCGGGGGCATCCCGCCATCGTTCCAGCGAGGACCGGGCCACTCCACCGTGGTCGAAGCTGGTCGCCGGCCGCGTGGACGGCCTGGTCGTCGCCGGCTTCTCGGAGGTGGGCTGTCAACGACGCTGGGGGACGTGTTGACCTGCTGTCGCGGGGTCGCGGGTTGATAGTGGAGTGGGCCACGCGATGTCGTCGATGGCGAGCCACGGTGCGACGGCAACGACCGCGGGTGTGAGGCCGGTAAACGCCTTCACCTCGCGGTGGAGGTGGGACTGGTCGGTGTAGCCGCACTCGGCGGCGACGTCGGCGGCGGGGTGACCGGTCGCGAGGAGGTGGGCGGCGTGGTCGAACCGCACCAGTCGGGTGGCGCGTTTGGGGCTGATCCCGAGCTGGGACCGGAAGCGGGACCACAGGCGCTTGCGGTCCCAGCCGACCTCGCCCGCCAGGCTGTCGACCGGTATCCGCCCTCGGCTGGTGAGCGTCCGCCGCCAGGCGTGGGCGACTTCCGGTTCGACCGGCGGGCGGGCGCGCAGCCGTTGGCTCAGGACCTCGGCCGCGATCGTGAACCGTTCGTCCCACGACGCGGCGGCGCGCAGCCGGTCCTCGATCCGCCCGGCGTCGCGTCCCCAGACGTCTGCCAGGGGTGCCATCGTCCCGCTGAGATCGGGTGACGCGTCGAGCACCGCGGCTGCCACGTCCGGCTCCAGCCGGATCTGGAGGCATTCGCCCACGCAGCCGCCTGCCCGCAGATCTCCGGGCACGAGCCCGATGACGACGCTGCCGCGCTCGTGCCGGCCGCGGTTGTCGCAGAAGACGCCTTCTCCCTCGCTCAGGTCGATGAGCAGGGTGACCGACGGGTGCGCGACCATGGCGATGTCCACGGGGGCGGGGAGGCTCTGGCGGAACCCGGCCATGCTGATCCCCGGCAGCCGATTCGACCGGCGCGGGACCGCGATGTCCACCGTTCTCCAGTCCGGCGGTGTTCCGGTCGGCACACGACCAGTCTAGGGACCGGGGACCACGGGCGAGGTGCTCGGTGACCCTTGCCACGAGGTCCAGCTCAACAACAGTTCGCTGGTCGCCTCGGGCGCTTCGAACATGGGGAGGTGTCCGACGCCGGGCAGCAGCTCGATCCGGGCGTCGGGCACCGCCTCGTACCGGCGCACCGACGTCGCGTCCCAGCGGGGGTCGGCGGTACCGAAGATCACCAGCACCGGGACGGTGAGGGCGGCGAGACGTTCGGGCACGCCGCGCTCGGTGATGTACTCGGTGTTGCGGCGCAAGATCGTCCTGAACGTGTCGTAAGAGGTGTGCTTGAGATCGGCGATCACGTCGTCGGGTACGTCCACCGGGCGAGCGGCCGTCGCCTGGATTCCCTTGCGGATCATCGCGTCCGAACGCCTCCGCCACATCAGCGGGCCGAACGGCGGGCCCAGCAGGATCCGAAGGATCAACGGCTGGGAGAGCAGCGCGTCGGGATGCGGGCCGCAGCTGATCAGCGCGACCGAGCGCACCAGGTCGGGGCGCTGTTCGGCGAGGGCGGTGACGACGTAGCCGCCGCTGGAGTGCCCGACGACGGGGACCTGACCGAGGCCGAGGCCGTCGAGCACCGCCGCCACTTCGCTCGCCTGCGCGGGCACGTCGTAAGACGGTGACGGTGGGGACTGGCCACAGCCCGGGAGATCGACGCGGATGACGTGGTGGTGGGCAGTGAGGGCCGGGACCACCGGGCTCCACGAGGCACCCGAGGCCCCCGATCCGTGGATGAGCACCAGCGGGGGCGCCTGCCGCGGACCGTCGTGCACCACGTGCATCCCCTGCGCACGCTCAACACCGTTCTCACTCATGCGACGATGGTCCACGGTCGCCGACCACCAGTCTTGGACAAATGTCGTCGTGCGAGAGACGCCGGCCGTGATGCGATCTTGCTAGCGCTGTTCGGCGAGCAGGCGCTTGCGGTGGTTGCTGCGGCGGAGGGCGGTGACGGCCACGGTGATGACGCAGATGCCGATGCCGAAGACGGCCAGAGCGCCGGCCAGTGTCAGCCATCCCATGAACGTGATGAAGCCTTCGGACTCCCCGATGGCGTAGTCGGACGACACCCGGGCCGGGCAGACGACCTCGTAGGTGCCCTCTTGCTGCACGTCGATGGTGTAGAGCTGGTTCCAGGTGTGGTCATAGGTGAAGACGAAGTCCGATCCCGGATCGCCGAGGCTGGGGTTGCCCGGCCCGGTGATGCTGCACCCCTGGGGCTCCACGAACTCCTGGTACTTGACCCAGATCGCTTTGTCGCTCTCCGGCCCGAGCTGGAGGGTGACGGTGTCGCCGCTGGAGAACGGGTGGTCGGTGTCCACCGCGTCCACCACGTCGTTGAACCGGTACACGCCGATGACCACGGCCAGCACGATCGACACGACGGCGGTCGCGGCGGCTGCGGCGTACCAGTGCCGGCCGGGCCGGAGTTCGTTCGCCGGGATGCGCGGCGGCGTGACGGGCGGCGTCGGCGCGCCCCGGGCCGGACGTGCCGGCGAGCTGTCGGTTTCGCGGAGCATGAAGCTCGCCTCCCCCGGAGACACTGCTGAACGCGTTCAAAACTAGTCCGCGGAGCCGGCCCCGAGCAAGGCGGGTCGAGGGCGGCGACCACTGGACGACCCGCAGAAAACACACACCCTCATGCCCGCACAGCAAGCCGGATTGGGCCGTTCGCCGCCACCACGGACGCGTGAAAGCGGTGCCTCGCGGGTATTCCGAAGGCGATTCGCAAACGGACTGACGACCGTGGAGCAGCCATGCCTTGGGTTCGCCGACACCGCCGCCACACGCCGTACAGCTTCTTCCGCAGCACCACCGTGCGCAGCCACTTCCGGCGCGCTCCGGGCCAGGTGCCGATCGTGCCCATCGCGATCGCCGTCGCCGTGATCCTGCTGATCATCGCGATCTTCTGACCCGCACCCGGCGTAACGGCCGCTCGTCCGCGGCGACATCCCCGGTGTAGGCCTGTTGCCACGACCGGGAGGGCCGATGGACGACGAACGCGTCGTGCTGCTGGTGGTCGAGCCGGACCCGGACGTCGATCCGGACAGCGCCGACCGCCTCGCGCGCCGGTTGCGCACCGAGGTCGCCGCGCTGGACGTGGACGCCCGGCTGGCCGCGGACGGGCCCCCGCCCGAGGGCGCGAAGGGGGCCGACGCGGTCACCCTGGGCGCGGTCGTGGTGGCGATGAGCGCCGCCGGTGGGGTGTTTCCGCTGGTCATCGAGACGGTGCGGGACTGGCTCGCCCGGCAGGCCGCCCGGCACCGGGTGTCGGTGACCATCGACGGCGACACCATCGCGTTGGAGAAGGCGTCCGCGGCCGAGCGGCGGGCGCTGGTCGACGCCTACGTGCAGCGCCACTCGGGGTGACCCCGTGAGCCGGCGGCTGGCGCTGTTGATCGCGACCTACGAGTACGAGGACGCGGGGCTGCGCCGCCTGACCACGCCGGCGCACGACGCGGAGACCTTCGCCGAGGTGCTGGCCGACCCGTCGATCGCCGGGTTCGAGGTCACCACGCTGGTCAACGAGCCGCTGCACCGGGTCGGCCGGGCGATCGGCGAGTTCTACCGCGACCGCCGTCGCGACGACCTGACGCTGCTCTACTTCACCGGCCACGGCCTCAAGGACGACGAGGGCCGCCTGTACCTGGCGATGACCAACACCGTGCGGGACAACCTGCTGTTCACCGGTCTCGCGGCGGAGCACGTCGACCAGGCGATGGAGGGCTGCGCGTCGCGCCGCAAGATCCTCGTGCTGGACTGCTGCTACAGCGGCGCGTTCCCGGCGGGGCGCCTGGCGAAGGCGGACCCGAGCGTGCACGCGCTCGAACGCTTCCAGGGCCGGGGCCGGACCGTGCTGACCGCGTCGGACGCCACCCAGTACTCGTTCGAGGGCGGCGGTGACCAGCCGCGGGGGCGGGCCGCGCAGTCGGTGTTCACGCGGTACCTGGTGGCGGGGCTGCGGGACGGCAGCGCGGACCTCGACGGCGACGGCGACATCACCGTGGACGAGCTCTACAGCTACGTGCACGACCGGGTGGTCGAGGAGATGCCGCAGCAACGCCCGAAGAAGCAGGACGACGTGCAGGGTCGCACGGTCATCGCCCGCAACGTCAACTGGACCCTGCCCGCCTACCTGGCCAACGCCCTGGCGAGCCCCATCGCGACCGACCGCCTGAACGCGCTGGCGGGCCTGGCCCGCTTGCGCCGCGTGGGCAACGAGGTCGTGCGGTCACGGGCGGAGGACGAGATCCGCCGCCTCGCCGACGACGACAGCCGCCAGGTCTCGGCGGCGGCGAACGCCCTGCTGACCACCCCTCAACCACCCACCCCTGAACCACCCACTCCTGAGCCACCCACCGCGCCGAAACCGCCGCCCGCACCGCCAACCACGCCGGCGACGCGAGTCGCGCCCGCACCGCCAACCACGCCGGCGACGCGAGTCGCGCCCGCACCACCGGCACCGCCG